>NZ_QWKK01000004.1 GCF_009911695.1 Enterorhabdus sp. P55
GACTCCGGAGGAATTCCGAAATCAGTCCTTAGCAGCTTAGTCCTTACTAATTCGTCCAAGTTTTGGGACGCAGTTCATTGCTCCGAGGCGTTTCAAAATGTTTCACGTGAAACATTTTTTTTATGAGATGGACGCGAGCAACTCCTCAAACAAGCGGCTCAGCTCCTCTTCGTCCTTGAACTCAATCTCAATCTTATTCCGCCCCTTAGAGGATTTCACGCGCACGTTGGTCTTAAGCACATCGCGGAGCGCTTTAGCCACCTTCTTATACGTCGGAGGCAGAGGCTGGCGAACTGGCATCTCCTCACCTTTAGGACGTCCTGAAAGAAGGCGGGCAAGCGCCTCCGTCTCACGAACGTTGAGGCGTTCCTCCAGAAGCTTGCTGGTCAGCTTCTCACGACCCTCCTGATTGGGAATAGAGAGAATAGCGCGCGCATGACCCGCCGTAATCTTCTCCTCAAACAGCAGCTGCTGGGCATCTTGAGGGAGATCGAGAAGGCGAAGCGCATTGGCGACCGTGGAACGACCCTTCGACATAGCCTGGGCGACATCCGACTGGGTCATGTTCTTGCGCTCCATGAGTCGCCGGTAGCCGTAGGCCTCTTCAATGGGATTGAGGTCAGAACGCTGCACGTTCTCAACCAGAGCCAGCTCAAGGGCACGATCGTCATCCACATCCTTGATGCGGACGGGGATCTTCTCAAGCTTCAAGAGACTGCATGCCTGCCAGCGACGTTCGCCGGCGATGATCTGATATCGGTTGCGACCAAGAGTACGCACGAGAATAGGCTGAAGGAGACCGTCTTTCTCAATAGAGGCCGCAAGCTCCTCGATTTCTTCCCTCTTAAAATGAGTACGAGGCTGATCAGGATTGGGGGTGACCCATTCAATGGGCACCTCATCTACATTACGCGTCGCGATACCCTTGATAGTGATATGCTCAGGCGCCGTTTCCTCGACCTCCATCAGGGCAGGCTGCTCGACTTCCTCATCACGAGCCACAATTGTTTCACGTGAAACATCTCGAGGCTCGAGAATAGGATCATAGGAAGGGATTTCGCCAGGCTCAACCATGACACGCTGGCGAGCGGGATTAGACGGTACGGGGGCAGGAGTGGAGGAACTCTCCTCAAAAGGATCCCCTAGCAGGGAATTCAAACCACGTCCCAGGCCGCTTTTCGTTGCTTTAGCCACGGCTTATCACTTCCTTCGCAAGCTCAATATAGGCGATAGAACCCTTACCCCGAGGTTCGTACTGTGTAATGGGCTGCCCAAAGCTAGGAGCCTCAGACAGCTTCACGGTGCGGGGAATAGGCGTATCAAATACCGCGCGACCAAAATAACCGCGAACTTCGTCCGCCACCTCCACCGACAGCTTTGTGCGGCTATCAAACATAGTCAGCAGCACGCCGTAGATATCCAGGCTTGGATTAAGGCGCGTTTTGACACGTTTCATTGATTCAAGAAGTTTTGTCACACCCTCCAGCGCATAAAACTCGCACTGAATGGGAATGAGCAGCTTGTCGGCAGCCACGAGGGCATTCACCGTCAGAAGACCCAGAGAGGGGGGACAATCGATAAAAATGAAGTCATACTTGCCCCGCATGCTGCCAACAGCATCTTTCAGGCGGTTCTCACGAGCCATTTCGGATACCAGCTCGACCTCAGCGCCAGCCAAGTTGATGGTAGCGGGAGCAACATCCAGTCCAGGACACACATCGGGAATGATGACATCCTCAAGCGGCACGTCGTTAAGAAGCACGTCGTAGATGCAGTTTTCCAGGTTTGCCTTCTCAATGCCCAAGCCACTTGAGGAGTTACCCTGAGGGTCGAGATCAACCAGCAGAACCTGCTTTCCCATCTCACCGAGGGCTGCAGAGAGGTTGATGGCTGTCGTAGACTTCCCCACGCCGCCCTTCTGGTTAATGATAGCGGCGATTTTAGTTTGGCCCACCACATGACGCACTGGCGCCTTATCCTTATAGGACTTGATCTGCTTCTTATCCGACTGATCGACAACCGTAGGAGCAGGTTCTCTTACTACAACCTCGGCATTCTCCACATCGATGCCATCAGAAGTAGAGTCCTCACTTAGTGGGGACTTTTCCTCCTCTGGCTTGTCTCGTTTTAGACCGTCTAACAAGCCCACGTCTAACCCCTTTCTCAAGTCGCTCAGAGTATAGCAAAATGTTTCACGTGAAACATTTTGGGGTGCCTATTAGAAGTTGGGAATGCGAAGTAGCTGACAAGAAATGTTTCACGTGAAACATTTCTAGCTCCTGTTGATGAGTTTACTGAAGTCTAGCTGGAATTGCATCACATCAGGGCGACGACTTTGGGCCTCTCGGTGGATGACCTCGCAAACTCCCTCAAATTCCTGGTCAACCTCACGATTAGAGAAACGTAACTCCTTGATTCCCTGACACTCTAAATAGGTAGTACGAACGCGATCATACGCTAGCCCGCGAGGCTCGTAATGCTGAGAGCCATCGAGTTCAATGCTTAAGTGAAGTCTTCTGCAATAGAAGTCAAGGATATAGTTCCCCATGACCTTCTGCGTCACAAAGGGGAACTCGTAGGAACAGAGAAATTGATACCACAGCTTCCGCTCCTGGCGAGTCATTTCTTTTCGCAGTCGCTTTGCCCGTTCGGACATAATTTGTCTATGGGTCTTTTCCATGGCTTCTCTCCTCTCATCGTAACGATAAGAGAGATAGTAATGCCCCCGGCGACGCCAGGGCAGCATTTGGACGGAGGGGCGTCTGCTCTCATCCCCCTGGGAGCCGCTGCCCCGCGACGAAATGTTTCACGTGAAACATTTCCTCATCTGTTCCCAGCAAATTGTTTCACGTGAAACATTCTGGTCACGTCGGCGCCCTGTCAGAGTGTTTCACGTGAAACATTCCTACCAAGTCGACGCCCCTTCAAATTGTTTCACGTGAAACATTCTCTCTACAACGCTGCCTCATCAAATTGTTTCACGTGAAACATTCCATTTACGTCGACAGCCCTTCTGCAGTGTTTCACGTGAAACAATTTGCCCCCGCGATGCGGGGGCAGGTATTCAGTCTATGAGTGGTTTATGCTGAGCGAGTCCGATACGTCGCGGAAGCTTTACCTTTGGCTTTCCCTCACGCTGATAGAGAAACACCTCCCGATGAGTTTCCCCATCGCTGAGCGTTAGAGATCTCTTCGACACAAAGACCATTCCCACCTTCCGTGCAACCTTTTCCGCATTTTTCTGCTCCTCTGCCGTTGCCTCACCCTTATAGCAGACGAGCGCTCCGCCCTCTTTGAGTAAGGGGGAAGCAAGTTCAAGGAGTGAGGGGAGCTGTGAGAGGGCGCGGGCGGTTAGAACCGAGAATTGACGAGGGCGTTCACAGGCTAAATCCTCTATTCGTCCACTAAAAGTGGAAATCTGATCACTAAGCCCCAAACTTTCAACAGCTTTATCGACAATGGCCACCTTCTTTTTCACTGAATCAACGAGAACAGCTTCTCGGCCCGTCATGATGGCAACGGGGACTCCGGGAAACCCCCCGCCAGTGCCAAGGTCACCATAGAGCCCCTCAGGGGCTTCGTTTATCTCTGGCAGGGCAACGAGTGAATCCTCCACATGGAGAAGCTGGGCTTTCTCCTTTGAGTCAATACGCGTGAGATTGGTCGTCTTATTCGCTTCAAGAATAAGATCGAGATAGCGATCTATGAGTTCAGCTTCACACATCGAGCAACTCCTTCAATCAAAATGTTTCACGTGAAACATTTTGACTCCCTGGCTTGAGAATGTTTCACGTGAAACATTCTACTAAACAAAAAGGCCCGGGGAGCAATCTCCCCGGGCCTTTCCTGATCACCTAAGGCAAAAACTAAACAGGAATAACTACCACATGACGAGCGCTGCCCTCTCCCTCAGAGGCGGTCTCGACACGATCGTCGTCGCGAAGAGCAATGTGAACGATGCGTCGCTCATAGGGGGTCATGGGGCGCAGCTTAATACTGCGACCCTGGCTGGCAGCGCGATTGGCGCTCGTGCGGGCGATGGACTCAAGCTTCTGGCGCTGACGACTCTTATAGCCCTCAACATCGATGACTACCGGATAACGGAAGCCAATGGTGCGCACGGTAATGGCGGACACCAGGAACTGCAGCGCATCAAGGGTCTTACCATGACGACCAATGAGCACCGCCAGATCATCGCCGGTGATGTCCAGAATGAGCTCGCCTTCGTCACCCTCGTACTCGTCAATGGTAACCTCGCCAACGTTAAAGTACTTCAAGATGTCCTGAAGTGCAGCGATGGCCGTATCGGCGATGTTGTCGAGCATCTCATCGGTGATCTCGGGCTCCTGGCTTTCCTCGACAACCTCGGTAACTACGTTCTCTTCTTCCATGGTGTCTCCTTTCATATAAAACAAAAGGAGTGTTTCACGTGAAACACTCCTCCGTCCTACAAAAGATTGATCTAGCGCTTCTTAGTGGGCCGTGGCTTCTTGGCCTTACGAGTGACATTGACCTCAACCGGCTTGACCTCGATGACCTCTTCCTCGGCGGCACGCTGATCAGCACGGCGGCAGATAGCCAGGCTCGCCTGCTGCTGGCCAATGCCAATGAGCGACGAGGTACCCCAGAACAAGAGCACGCCCGCAGGAGACGTCCAAGAGATCCACAACATGAAGAGGCTCATAACACCCGCCATGATGAGGGTCTGATTCTTCTGCTGGGTATTCTCGCTCTTCATCTGCATGAGCACCATCGGCAAGAAGGTAGCGCCGGCAAAGACAATCATCAGCACCAGGTAGGGAACAAATGTTCCAAAACCCTGGGCAAACGCGTCAGATGGCGTCATCGTAAGGTTCGGAACGATGTTGTAGAAGGTGAAGTTGCCCGCCACCTCAGGACGCGCACCCATCTCACGCAGGGTCTGAAACAGCGCGATGAAGATAGGCATCTGCAGCAGCATGGGGACGCAGCCAGCCAGGGGGTTGAACTTAGCGTCGGCGTAGAGCTTCTGCATCTCCTGGGACTGACGAACCTGGTCGTCGGCGTACTTCTGCTGGATGGCCGCGATCTTCGGCTGGATCTTCTGCATCTGGAAGTTCGACTTCGCCTGCTTGTGCATGAGCGGAGCAAGGATGATACGGAAGATGACGGTAACGATGATGATGGCAAGGCCCCAGTCACCGCAGAAGTTGAAGAAGAACTCGATAACGTTGAATATCCAGTCCTTAAATACTTCCCACATGAACATTCCCTTCTATAGCGCAAGAAGGAGCGCCCTGGCTCCGCCCCCTCCTAGGGAACGGGATCGTAGCCATGTGGCCCTCCCGGACGACATCTCATCAGCCTCTTTGCCGTCAGCACGAATCCCTTGCGAAACCCGTAGCGCCGGAAGGCCGTCAACCCGTACTCCGAGCACGTGGGAACGAAGCGGCAGCAGGAGGGAAAGAGGGGCGATAGAGCCGCCCGATAGAACAAGATGAGACCAATGGCGATCATAGAGGGCACACGCACAAGCGCCCTACGCACCTTATCCACGCTTCTCCTCCACGGCACCCAGGCATGAGTGAGCAACCGCCTTGTCACACGCCTTTAGCACTTTACTATAAGACGCATCGGTAAGTGATGACTTCGCGAGAAATATCACATCGTAGCCGGGCCACGGGCCGCCGAGCGCGCGGCAGACTTCCCTCATGCGGCGTTTGGAGGAGTTGCGCCATACGGCGTTACCCAGCTTCTTCCCCGCAATAAAAGCGACACGACCCTGGAGGTCGTGTCGCGATGCCCTTGGCGATTTCCCCTCCCCACCGATGATAAGCGTAAGGTAGGGAGTTTTCAGGCGCCTCCCCGTGGAGAAGAGGTGTGATATGTCTGCGCTGGATTTGATGGTATCCAACGGACTCCTCCGACTAGACGCAGAGGCGCTTGCGGCCCTTCGCGCGACGAGCAGAGAGCACGGCACGGCCGGCCTTGGTGGACATACGGGCACGGAAGCCATGGCACTTGGCGCGCTTACGGGTATTGGGCTGGTAGGTGCGTTTCATCGTCTTTTCCCTTTCATATTCAAAAGAATAGCCTCAAGACTATACACCGGGTGAAATAGGCTGTCAACGGCGCTTTCTTCTCAATGCCTAAAAATCGGGAGAGCTGCGAGGAGGGGGGGGTGGGGATGGAAGAAGCGCTCCCGCCCTCATCATGGCAGCAAGAATAAGAGAAGGGTGAGGAATAACAATAATAATAACGGCGGTTGAATGGTTGAAAACCAAAGAAATGCCTGGTGGGGGAAGAGAAACGGTTAGTTTTGGCGGTTGAGGAAACGTAGGTGCTTTCCACAGGTATTTATCGCTTTGATTATCAGTGAACGTGCGCTGTGGAAAAGGAAGGGGTTTATGAGCCGGATATCCTCAGGTTATCCGGCTCATAACAGGAGGCTAGATCTCGCGGATGATCTGGGTGAGGGTCTCGATCTCCTCCTGGACCTCGCGCTGCTTCATCATTTCCTCGACCTGCTTCACCGCGTGCAGGACGGTGCTGTGGTCGCGGTTGAACTTCTCCCCGATGGCGTTAAACGGCACGTCGAGTATCTGGCGGCACAGGTACATGGCAATCTGACGCGGGTAGGTAATTTGGCGCGCGCGACTCTTTCCCACGAGGTCGGAGTGCTTGACCTTGAAGAAGGCCTCGACCTCCTTCTGAATATCCTCGATAGAGAGGTTGCGAGAGGCGCCGCCTGAGAAGTGGTTCTCGAGGAGCGAGCGCACATCGGCCACGGAGAAGTTGGGCTGCTGGAGGACGGTCATCTGGTAGATGACCTTGGTGACGGCGCCCTTGAGCTCGCGGATGTTGGAGCTGGAGTTCTCCGCGATGTACATCTGGACATCCTGGGGGATGGAGAAGTGCTCAAGTCCCTCGGTGCGGCAGTACTCGTCGATGAACGACTTGACGATGCCGAGCTTGGTCTCGATCTCCGGCGGTTGGATGTCGACCGTGCCCCCCTGGCTGAAGCGCGAGTGATAGCGCTCGTCGATGTCGATGTTCTTAGGCGCGCGGTCGGCGGAGAGGATAATCTGCTTACGCTGATTGATGAGGCTGTTGAAGATCTGAAACACGATGTCGAGCGTCTGCTTTTTGCCCTGGAGGTACTGGATATCGTCGATGAGGAGTACGTCGGCCTCTTCGTAACGGGCCTTGAAGTTCTTGTAGCTCGATTTCTCCTTGTCATGCGCCGCGCCGGCTTCCATGTAGTCGGTGAGCATATCGGACGAGTCTACGTAGACCGTGCGCAGCTGCGGCTGGGTCTCGCGGATGTAGTTTTGGATGGCGAACATGAGGTGGGTCTTGCCCAAGCCGCTCTTACCGTAGATGAACAGCGGGTTAAGGGGGCCGTGTCCCGGCTGCTCAGCCACGTTGAGCGCCATAGAGTACGCCATGCGGTTGGAGTCACCGATGACGAAGTTCTCGAAGGTGAGGGTGGAAGAGGGTCCCTCGGCCGCGCCGCCCGCAGCGTTCGCGCAGGGGGCGGCTCCGGGAGCGGGAAAGTCGAGCGGCGGCAGGGCGCGCGCATCCTCGCCGCGCTCGGCGGGTGGATAGTAGGTGGCAGCCTGGTCGGGCAGGGAGGCGCCCATGCCAGGAACGATCGCGGGGGAGGCCTGCGTGGGAAGGGGATCGGCCGGGCGCGCCTCGATGACTGGCGCGGCCGAGGGACCCGGCGTGGCCGAGGAGCTGGCCACGGTCTGGACGGCGCCTGCCGTGGAGACGCCGGAGGGACCGGTGGCCGCGGCGCTGGCCGCAGAACCCGGGTCGACTTCGATGATGACGGTGAAGGGTATGCCGCCATGCAGCTGGGAGAGCGCGCGGCGGATGGCATCGAGGTAATGGCGCTCAACCCAGGATTTGATGAAGTCGTTATCTGAGGTGAGCATGAGGAATCCCTCGCTCAGGGCCTGGGGCTGGAGGCGGTAGAAGAAGGCCTTGAACTGGGAGGGCTCCACTCCCTCGTAGCTGCAGACGAGGTTGCAGACCTCATTCCAGTTCTCGTTGAGTTTCACGCTGTCCATAGGTCTTCCTCTTCCTGCGCAGCGCCGCGGCGCTTGTTCCTGCCTGGTTCACCCGCGAGCGGGCTACCATTGTATATAAGTAAGGGTCGCCGAGCTCATAAGCCCCGCGATACGGCGGTCTCCGGCCGCTAGAGCCCCTGGACCACTGCAGCCCCCATGTCGGTGAGGCGCCTCTTTTTGTTCTGCCCCTTCACCACGAGTGCCGCCTGCTCGAGTTTCTCAAGAATGTTGTGGACGCTCGACTGGGCTACCTCGAGGTACTTGGATATATCGGTGACCCCCAGCTCGCCATCCTGGTAGAGCAGGCGAAGAACGTCCTGCTCACGATCGGAAAGCGGGGGTACGGGAATCTGGGGATGCCTTGTGGTGGGAACCACGGCGTAGCTCTGGGTGGGTACGCCGCCCATCGCGGCCAACTGCTGCGGGGGAATGGCGTTTCCGTAGGCGTCGAAGGCTGGCGCGGGCTGGGCGTAGCCGCCATGGTAGGGGTCTGCGGGCGCCGTGCCATAAGCCGCCGCGCCGTAGGTCTGAGCTGGTGCGCCGTAGCCTCCGCCTGGCTGCTGCAAGGGCATCGTCGGCTGCGGTGCGGGCATGGCGTATCCACCCGCCGGCTGCTGCAGGGGCTGCGCGGGCTGTTGGGCCGGCCATCCGCCGGCTCCCAGCATGGGAGGCACCGAGGGGTTGGGCGTAACGCTGATGGTAACCACCGAGCCTTGCCCCAGGTTATCCTCGATGGAGATGTTGCCATGGGATATGTCCAGGTAATCCCGCACGATGGGCAGCCCGGAGCCGACGCCGCGAATGTACTTCTTCATAGGCTCGACGGCTGACGAGAAGCCGGGCTTCTGGGCCTGGTCTTTGAAGGGGATGCCCGGCCCCTGATCGGCGAAGCGAATGGTGTTGCCGCGGTCGAGCACGGAGACGACGATCTCGCGGAATCGCGCATGGATGAAGTTCTCCGACACCTCGCGAATAACCGTGTAGGGGATGGTTCCGCCAGCCTGCTGCGCCTCGCGGTAGATGGTCGATGCCAGGTTCTCGATGTACTGCGTCGTGCCCGCAGGCTCAACCTCCACTACCCGCGGGGCGCTGCGCAGGTCGTCGTAGAGGGCGATACGCGCGGTGGTGTGGACGAAGGTGAAGTCAAACCCGTAGGGATCCTCGGTGGGGAGGGATTCCACGGGGTTATGTGATTCAGCGTTATTCAAGGTCATTCCAATTTTTCTTCGATTATTCAGCGTTTTCAGGAAATTCCAAGGGCATTTTAACGTTATTCACCGACCTAAATCTAGCCCACCTGCGGTTTCAGTGGATGAAAAGCAGCGAATTCAGCTTTTCAGGAAAGTTCAGTCATATCTGACCTGCTGTTTTCAGAGTTATCAACAATTTATTCATCAAAAGTGGAAAACGCTGAAAACTATGAATTCCAGATTCTTGAAAACCTGTTCGCGTGGTGAAAAACTAGGGAAGAATTTGCTTGACTTTTAAGGCATTTGCGTTTCGCCAGGTTAATTGAGAAGGGGTTTCGAGGAAGCGCTCCTTTGTTCGCCCCTTTGGCGGAAAAGTGGGCGTGAGGTGGCTCTCAACCGATGGAGGTTTTGTAAAACACCAGGTAAACAGCTAATTTTCAGTTTTTCATAAAAGGGCGACGGCTTTTGCTCCGAAGAAACAAACCATGACGCCCCTTGAGATTTGCACCGGCTTTGACGAAGGAAGGCCAGCGTAAGCCCTTGTTCGGCAAAGTTTTCAACATTTTCCACAATGCTCTTGGAAAAAACAGTGGAAAACTCCGAGCATCTCGCCGAAGAGGAAGGGAAGCACGCGCCGCGCGGCCTTCGGGGGCGGTCGTCATTGTCTATAATGACCGATATTCCGAAAGATATTCACCACCCCTCTGCCTCTGAGCCGAGGGGTGGAGCGCGAGGGAAGAGGACGCCTTGAAATTCAGCATCAATCGCACGGAACTGCAGAACGCCATCTCCATCGTCTTGAAGGGCGTGTCCACGCGCTCGACGCTGCCGGTGCTCTCGGGCATCCTCATTGAGGCGCGCGGCGATAAGATCACCCTCCAGGCGACCGACCTGGAGCTCTCCATTCAATACTCGGTGGCTGCCCTCGTCGAGGAGGAGGGCAAGGCCGTGGTTCCCGGCAAGCTGTTCTCGGACATCGTGAAGAACCTTCCCGATGCAGCGGTGCATGTGGACGCCGGGGAGGATCAGGCGTTCATCACCTGTGACACCTCGTCGTTCTCTATCAAGGCCCTCAACTACGAGGATTTCCCCGGCTTCCCGTCGGTTGACGTGACCCAGCGCATCGAAGTCCCCTTCGCCCAGTTCTCCTCCATGGTTCGCCGTGTTGCGCGCGTGGTCTCGAAGGATGAGAGCCGCGCCATCCTCACCGGTGTGCTCATCACGCTTGAGGAGGGCCTGTTGCGCATGGTGGCCACGGACTCCTATCGTCTGGCCATCACCGAGGCAGAGCTGGAGGAGTCTTCGGCCGATCCCTTCCAGGCTGTCATCTCGGGCAGCTTCTTGCAGGAGATTGCGTCGCTTCCCAAGACCGAGTCTCCGGTGACGCTGGCGTTGGCGGAGAATCAGATCGTCGTGACCTGCGAGGATACGGTGTTCATCAACCGCCGTATCGAGGGGAACTTCCCCAACTACAAGCAGCTGCTGCCTGACGCCTACGTCACGCGTGCCACGTTGGAGGTCGATCGCCTGATGGCCAGCGTCAAGCGCGCCTCCATTCTGGGAACCGGCTCCACTCCGGTGCGGTTCGACCTGAACGCCGCCTCGCAGACGGCGCAGATCTCGGCGGCGTCGCAAGACGTGGGGTCGGCTCAGGAGACGCTGACCTGCGAGATTGAGGGCGAGGACGTGGAGATTGCCTTCAACTATGCCTATGTGCTGGATGGGTTGCAGTCGGTGGGCACCGAGCGCGTGTACCTGGAAGCGCAGTCGTCGATGAAGCCGGGTATCTTCCGCGCTGAGGCGCCGGAGAACTTCCTGTACCTGGTCATGCCCGTGCGCCTGTCCTAAGACAGCGTCGGCCCGAGGCCGCCACCCATGACGTTGAGCATCCAGAGCATAGCGTTCCGTGACTTTCGGAGCTACGACCAGCTGCGTCTTGGCAGCCTAGGCCCCCTGACGGTGTTTGTCGGGCCGAACGCGGTGGGCAAGACGAACATCGTCGAGGGGATTCAGCTCCTGACTGCGCTCGCCTCGTTTCGCCATCCCACCATCGAGCAGATGGTGCGCCACGGCGCGGCGGCGGCCCGGCTGAGCGCTCATGTGAGCGATGGGAGTCGCGAGCTTGATGTCGATTTGCGCCTAGAGGGTCACACCAAACGCTACTCTCTCAACGGGAAGGCCAAGAAGACGGCTGATCTGAAGGGGCTTGTTCCCTCGGTAACGTTCACGCCGGACGACCTCGATTTGGTGAAGGGGTCGATGAGCGTGCGCCGCAAGGCCCTTGATGCGCTGGGGTCGCAGCTCTCGGCCAACTACTACCTCATCCTCAAAGATTACGAGAAGGTGCTCCACTATAAGAATCGCCTGCTCAAGGAAGAGGCATCAGAGGTGATGATCGACAGCATCGACGAGATGCTGGTGACTGTGGGAGCGCAGCTCTCCTGCTACCGCGCGTCGCTCTTCGCGCGACTTGAGCCTCAGATAGCCCGGCGCTACGGCGAAATAGCCGGGAGCGCCGAGAAGCTGCGCGCGACTTACCGCCCCTCATGGGATGACGGCCGCGCGGGCGCCGCCCCTGAGCCAGGCGCAGACTGGGGAGAACTCACCCGGGATGCCGCGCGCGCCGCCCTCGAAGAGGCCCTCGTCGGACGTCGGGCCGAGGAGCGCGCCCGGCGGCGCGCAGTCGTCGGGCCCCATGGCGATACGATCAGCTTCTCCATCGACGGAATGGATGCGACGCTCTACGGAAGCCAAGGCCAGCAGCGCTCGGTGGTGCTGGCTTGCAAGCTGGCGGAGGCGGCTGTGATCGAGGAGGTACTCGATCAGAAGCCGGTACTTCTCCTTGACGATGTGATGAGCGAGCTCGATGAGGCTCGGCGCTCCGCGCTCGTCTCCTATATATCAGACGACGTACAGACCTTCATCACCACGGCAAACCTTGCCTACTTCGATGAGCGGATGCTGAGCGCGGCTCAAGTGGTGTCTCTACCAATTGCTGAATAAGCGCCGATCTAAGCACTTGTTTTTATTGTGAATCGATACCAATAGAGGAAAAGTAGAGAAACCCGCCTTAGAACGGCTTAAAACAGCGTCTATGAGCGGTTATGAGCGTTTTTACCTATATCAATATGATAGAATCAGTCAGATTCCGCCTTATAGCCGATTCTACAGGCCTCGTCCTGGGTTGCAAGGCGCCTGAAACCCTCTCTATCTGGAAAAGGAGCGTGTCAGTGGCGAGTAAACCAGATCACTATGATGGTTCTGACATTCAAGTCCTGGAAGGCCTCGAGGCCGTGCGCAAACGTCCGGGCATGTATATTGGATCGACGGGCCCGCGCGGCTTGCACCACCTGGTCTACGAGGTAGTCGACAACTCCGTCGACGAGGCCCTTGCGGGCTACTGCGATACCATCGAGGTGTGGATTCATCCCGACAACTCAATCACCGTCGCGGATAACGGCCGCGGCATTCCCGTGGACAAGCACCCCAAGGAGAAGATTCCCACCGTCGAGGTGGTTCTCACCATCCTGCACGCCGGCGGCAAGTTCGGCGGCGAAGGCTATAAGGTGTCCGGCGGCCTGCACGGCGTGGGCGTGTCGGTGGTGAATGCGCTCTCCACGCGCGTCGAGGTGTGCGTCAAGCGCGACGGCAAGGAATACGCCATCGATTTCGACCACGGCAAGACGGCCACCAAGCTCCATGAGATTGGCAAGGCGAAGGGCACCGGCACCAAGACCACCTTCTGGCCCGACCCGGAGATCTTCACCGAGACCACCATCTACGATTACGACACCCTGGCTAACCGCTTCCGCGAGATGTCCTTCCTCAACAAGGGGCTCAAGATCATCTTCCACGATGAGCGCGTGACCGACGCGGAGGGCAACCCGCGCACCGAGGTGTTCCAGGCCCTAGGCGGCATCGTCGACTTCGTGAAGTACCTCAACGAGGGCAAGGAAACGCTCAACAAGCCCGTGTACTTCGAGGCGGAGAACGCTGACGGTACAGTGGAGGTGGCCCTGCAGTGGTCGACCTCGTATTCCACTACGTCGGTGCTTGCCTTCGCCAACAACATCAACACCCACGAGGGCGGCACGCACCTGGATGGCTTCAAGCAGGCCATCACCCGCACCATCAACGACTACGCGCGCGCGAAGGGCCTCCTCAAGGAGAAGGACTCCAATCTCTCCGGCGAGGACGCCCGCGAGGGCCTGGCCGCCATCATCTCCGTGAAGCTGCATGACCCGCAGTTCGAGGGTCAGACCAAGACGAAGCTCGGCAACACTGAGATCCGTCCGCTCGTGCAGAACGCGGTCACCCGCGGCCTGGCCGAGTACCTGGAAGAGAACCCGACGCCGGCCAAGCGCATCGTCGGTAAGGCGACCCAGGCGCTCAAGGCCCGCGAGGCGGCCCGCAAGGCGCGCGAGATGACGCGTCGTAAGAACGTGCTCGACTCCTTCGCGCTGCCGGGCAAGCTGGCGGACTGCTCGTCG
Organism: Enterorhabdus sp. P55; assembly: GCF_009911695.1. Lineage (GTDB taxonomy): Bacteria > Actinomycetota > Coriobacteriia > Coriobacteriales > Eggerthellaceae > Enterorhabdus. Next base: position 13,735 of record NZ_QWKK01000004.1, read on the forward strand.
AAGGAAGCCTCGCTCTCCGAGATCTTCATCGTAGAGGGCGACTCCGCAGGTGGCTCGGCCAAGCAGGCTCGCGACCGCAAGTTCCAGGCGATCCTGCCCCTGCGTGGCAAGATTCTCAACGTGGAACGCGCAGGCCTTCATCGCTCGCTGTCTTCGGAGACCATCAGCTCGCTCATCACGGCCATCGGCACCAATATCGGCGAGGACTTCGACGCCGACAAGGCGCGGTATCACCGCATCATCATCATGACCGATGCTGACGTGGACGGCGCGCACATCCGCTGCCTGCTGCTCACGTTCTTCTACCGCTACATGCCCGAGCTCATCAACCGCGGCTACATCTACATCGCGCAGCCGCCTATCTTCGGCATCAAGAAGAAGAACTCGCGCAATCCTAAGATTGAGCGCTACATCTACGACGAGAAGGCGCTGTCCTCCACCCTGGCGGAGTACGACGATCCCGGCAAGTACGATGTGCAGCGCTACAAGGGCCTCGGCGAGATGGATCCCGAGCAGCTGTGGGAAACCACCATGGAGCCGGCCACCCGCACGCTTTTGCAGGTGAACATCGACGATGCCGTCGAGGCTGAGCGCGTGGTGAGCGAGCTCATGGGCGACCAGGTGGAGCCCCGTAAGGAATTCATTCAGAAGCACGCGCGTGACGTGCGCTTCCTGGACATCTAAGGAGGCCCCGTGTCTGACGAGAACAACGAGATCAACGACGGCCTGAGCACGGACGACGACAGCCTGGACAGGCTGCTCGACCGCGCCGAGGAGGACTTCGAGGACATCGACGAGGAAGAGGAGGGCGACGAGGACGCCGAGCAGGCAAGCGCATCGTCCACCGTGGAGGAATACGCTTCCGAAGAGGACATCGCCCGCTCGATGCTGAAGGACATGCCCAACCCGCACGGTTCCATCATCGAGGGCGCCAACGGCGGCGAGGGCACCACGGTGCGCGCGGCCTACCTGGGCAAGGAGATGCAGACTTCCTTCCTTGAGTACTCCATGAGCGTTATCGTCTCGCGCGCGCTGCCAGACGTGCGCGATGGCCTGAAGCCGGTACACCGCCGCATCCTCTACGCCATGAACGAGTCGGGCTACACCCCGACCAAGCCGCACATGAAGTCGGCCCGTACCGTCGGCGACGTGATCGGCAAGTACCACCCGCACGGCGACAGCGCGGTGTATGACACCATGGTGCGCTTGGCTCAGCCGTTCAGCCTGCGCCTTCCCCTGATCGACGGCCACGGCAACTTCGGCTCCATCGACGGTGACTCCGCCGCTGCCATGCGTTACACCGAGGCGCGCCTGGACAAGGCGGCCATGGAGCTCCTGCGCGACCTGGACAAGGAGACGGTCGACTTTCAGCCGAACTACGATGAGTCGCTCCAGGAGCCCAAGGTCCTGCCGGCCCGCTTCCCCAACCTGCTGGTCAACGGCTCCAACGGCATCGCCGTCGGCATGGCCACCAACATCCCGCCTCACAACCTGGGCGAGACCATCGAGGCCACGTGCCTGATGCTCGACAACCCGGATGTCACCACCGAGGAGCTGATGGAGGCCCTGCCTGGTCCCGACTTCCCCACCGGCGGCATCATCATGGGCAAGAAGGGCATCATCGACGCCTACGAGACGGGCCATGGCAACATTACCGTGCGTGCCAAGTGCGAGATCGAGGAGAAGAAGAACGGGCGCTCCGCCATCGTGGTGAAGGAGATTCCCTACCAGGTGAACCGCAAGCGCCTGCTGGAGAAGCTCGGCGAGCTCGTGCGTGATAAGAAGCTGCCCGAGATCAGCAACATCCACGACGCGGCCGACCGCCACGGCATCGACATCATCATCGACCTCAAGCAGAACGCCATCCCGCAGGTGGTGCTGAACAAGCTGTTCAAGCATACGCAGCTGCAGGTGGGATTCGGCATCAACATGCTGGCGCTGGTGGACAACAGCCCCCGGGTGCTCTCGCTCAAGGAGATCCTGTTCTACTACATCGAGCACCAGAAGGACGTCATCCTGCGGCGCACGCGCTACGAGCTGGCTCGAGCCGAGGAGCGCGCCCATATTCTCGAGGGCTACATCATCGCGCTCGACAACATCGATGAGGTCATCTCCATCATCCGCTCGTCGGAGACTGACAAGGAAGCCGCCAAGCGCCTGACCGAGCGCTTCGGGCTCTCGAAGAAGCAGACCGACGCCATCCTCGAGATGCGCCTGCGCCGCCTGACCGGCCTGGAGCGCACCAAGATCGAGGAAGAGCTGGCTGAGCTGCGCGAGAAGATCGCCTACTACAAGCGCGTGCTCTCCGATGAATCCCTTGTGCGAGACATCATCAAGGAGGAGCTGCGCGACATCAAGAAGCGCTACGGCAACGTGCGCCGCACCCGCATCACCGGTGAGGCCAAGGACATCGACGTCGAGGATCTTATCGCTGACGAGAACATGGTGGTCACCATGACGAAGGCGGGCTACATCAAGCGCCTGCCCGTCACCACCTACCGCCAGCAGAAGCGCGGCGGCAAGGGCATGCAGGGAGTGAACCTCAAGGACTCCGATTTCGTGGAGCACCTGTTCGTTGCTTCGACCCACTCCTACATGCTGTTCTTCTCCACCGCCGGCAAGGTGTACCGCCTGAAGGTGTACGACATCCCCGAGGCATCGCGCCACGCCCGCGGCACGGCCATCGTGAACCTGCTGCCGCTGGCGAAGGGCGAGACCATCTCGGCCGTCATTGCCACCAAGGAGTTCCCGAAGGACGAGTTCCTCATGTTCGCCACCGCGCAGGGCATGGTGAAGAAGACGTCCATGGACCTGTACGACCGCACCCGCCGCGACGGCCTCATCGCCATCAACCTCAAGGACGACGATGAGCTGATCGCCGTGCGCCGTGTGGCCAAGGACGAGCGCGTCATCATGGTGTCGAGCGCCGGCAAGGCCATCATGTGGAGCGAGGACGAGGTGCGCGCCATGGGTCGCGACACCATGGGCGTGCGCGGCATGAACGTGCCGGCCGATGCTCATGTGCTGGGCATGGAGATCGCGCGACCCGGCACCGATCTGTTCGTCATCACCGAGAAGGGCTTCGGCAAGCGCACGAAGATCGAGGAGTACCCCGAGCACCATCGCGGCGGCCAGGGCGTGTACACCATCACCATGACTCACAAGAAGGGCCTGCTCGCGGTGATGAAGATCGTCGGGCCTGAGGATGAGATCATGATCGTGTCCGAGGAGGGAGTTATCGTGCGCACCCCGGTCGAGGGCATCTCCGAGCTGGGGCGCTCGACCCAGGGCGTGATGGTCATGCGCGTGGCTGACAAGGACCGCGTGACGGCCGTGGCCATCTCAAGCACCGGCAAGAAGCGCAAGGCCAAGCCGGGCGCGGACATCGACGAGGATCAGATGGCGCTGCTAGAGGCCGAGTCTGAGACCGGCGTCCTCGGCGAGGACGACCTGGACGACCTGGAGGAGTAGCGCACTGCGGCGAAAGCGCCGGCTGACGGCGCTGCGAGTAGCGAGAAAAGCCCCGAAGGAGGATCTTCGGGGCTTTTTTTGTGAGTGGGTGGGGCGGTGAGGGCGGCAGGTGGTGGAAGGTTGGCGCCGGGTGGTGGTTGGAGGGCGGCTGCCGGGCGGGTGTGGCCGGCGGCGAGGGCGGACGCCACGGCGAGGGCGACGGTCTACAGGCGGGCACCGGACGACGGTTGCCGGGTGCCGGCGGCGCGGGCGCTGGGGGCCGGGTGCCGCACTGCGCCGGGTGGTGATTGATCGGCGGGAGCGGTTGTGAGCGTCTGGTGGTTGGCCGGCGGCGTGTGGTTGAATGTTTCACGTGAAACATTCAACCATGGCTAACTTTCTTGCGCGCCAAAGGGCGATTTACCGACGTGGCGGCGGTGTGACGTTGTGGAGGCGCGGCGGTTAACTGTCGAGGGTGTCGTGGCCATCGTCGGCAAAGTCCTCAGGGGCAAGGGTGTCGAGGAAGGTGCGGAACTCTTGCATGACGGCCTCGTCATCGTCCCGCGTGCGGAACACGCAGGGAAATGACGTGCGCTCGAGCACCGCTTCGTCAATATAGAACGGAGCTTCCTGACGAATGGCCAGCGAGAGCGCATCAGTGGGCCGCGCGTCTAGTTCGATGAGCCGCCCGCCTTGACGCAAGGAGAGCTTCGCGAAGAAGGTGGCACCTTTCGCCCCGCTGATGACCACGTGGTCAACGCGCGCATCGAGGTTGGTGACCGCATCGAGGAACAGATCATGGGTGGTGGGCCGCGGTAGACGCACATGCTCGATGGCGATGCCGAGTTGGGTGGCCTCCTGCGTGCCGATCCAAATGGGGACGATGCGTGATTTCCCTTCCGGTGTGTCTTCGATAGGCTCGAGCACCAGCACCGATGGCTGTCCAGGGGCTGTGACGATGAGGGTGAGAATGCGAAGGGGAATCATGCTCGCTCCTGTCTTCCAAATATGCGGGGACCGCCGTTCGCGGCGTTGGATGTTTCACGTGAAACATTATCCCAATTAACGGCAAAAAGTGCTTGACCATCCTTTGTCACTTGGTATAAGGTAGTCAAGCACTTTTTCAAGGGCCCGTAGCTCAGTTGGTTAGAGCGCACGCCTGATAAGCGTGAGGTCGCTGGTTCAAATCCATTCGGGCCCACCATTTTTTGCGATAAACGCTCCACCGTGAGCCGAGTTAGCCGGTGGAGCGTTTATTATTTTCCCTGCCGGTTCTTGCTCTGATCGTTTCGCTCGCTGTTTCACGTGAAACATGGCTGAGGCTGTCGGAACGCGCAACGAGCCAGGCAACGAGCACGGGGCATTAGCTCAGCTGGGAGAGCGCGGGCTTTGCAAGCCTGAGGTCAGGGGTTCGATCCCCCTATGCTCCACCAAATATGATGAAGAGGGTCAACATTAAGTTGGCCCTCTTTTTTTGTGGATCAAATGTTTCACGTGAAACATTTGTGCGGTTTTCGCTCAAGTGCCGCCTGAGGGCGCTATAGTGGACGAGAAGGGGAATACAACGACGTCTTGGCTGGAGGTGGCCGAATGACCAGCGAAGAGACGGTGCGGATAGGCTACCGCGCGCCGTACCGATTCGACAAGCTGCTTGCATTCTTCGGCCGCCGCGCGTTGGAGGGCGTCGAGCTGGTCGAGGGGGAATCCTACGCTCGGACGGTTCGGCTTGCGCTGCCTGGCGGCGATGAAGCGCAGGGATGGCTGCGGGTCACCGACGATCCCTCCTCCCAGTCACTCATACTTACTATAAGTGAATCACTCATTAATTATGAGCCGCAGGTGAGCGCTCGCATTCGCCGCCAGTTTGACGTAGAGACGGATCCGCAGGCCGTTCATGAGGGCCTTCGCTTGCTCGACGAGGTGGCGCCGGGCGCCGCCGTCGAGGGAACCCGCGTTCCGGGGTGCTTCGACTCGTTCGAGACCGCGTGCCGCGCGGTACTCGGTCAGCAGGTGACGGTGGCAGCTGCCGGCCGGTTCGCCGCGCGGATTGTCGAGAGTTATGGCTCGCTGGTGGAAACGGGGATAGCAGGTCTTACCCACGCGTTCCCCACACCGGCTGAGGTGCTGGCGATTGATGACGTGGAAACGGCGTTTGGCACGCTGGGCGTCATCAGATCGCGCTCGCGCACGATTGTCGAGCTCGCGCGTCTCATTGAAGCGGGAGAGCTATCGCTCTGTCCCGAAGCAGACGCGAAAGACCAGATGGAGCGCCTGCTGGCGATACGCGGCATCGGCCCATGGTCGGCTAACTACCTGGCCATGCGCACGCTGGGGCATCCGGATGCCTTCATGGAGACTGATGTGGGTGTGGCCCAGGCGCTGCCGGAGCTCACCCCGCGTGAGCGCAGCGCCCTCGCCGAGCGCTGGAGGCCTTGGCGCAGCTATGCCAACGTATGCCTGTGGAACTCGCTCGAAGACGGCTGAGATGATGAGCCCCTAGCCGCCAGCGTCCGGCAAGACGCAGCGGGGATGGGACGACGAAGGGAGATTGCCGTGTATTACTCGACGGAATACGACTCACCGGTAGGAAAGCTGACGCTGGCGAGCGACGGCCAGGCTATCTGCGGCCTGTGGCTCGAGGGGCAGAAGTACCACGGCGCCGGCATCGCCGGGGAACTGGAGCGTAACGACCAGGCGGGCGGCTTCGACGAGCTGCGCGCGTGGCTCGACGCCTACTTCGCCGGCGCTCGCCCGGTCCTTGAGAAGGTTCCGCTCGCGCCCATCGGCAGCGAGTTCCAGCGCTTGGTATGGCGATTGCTCACGAAGATCCCCTACGGCGAGGTGACAACGTACGGAGCCCTCGCCGAGCAGATAGCGCAAGAGCGCGGCGGACGACGCACGGCGCCCCTGGCCGTGGGGGGAGCGGTGGGCCATAATCCCATCAGCATCGTCATCCCCTGCCATCGCGTAGTAGGATCCGACGGGAGCCTCACCGGTTACGCGGGCGGCCTCACGCGCAAGATGTGGTTGCTCGAGCACGAGGGTGTGAAGGCGGACGGCCTTTACGTGCCGAAGCGGGGCACGGCGCTTTAGGAAAGACATCGCGCGCGTGTCGAAAACATGGACGCGAGCGGGGAAATCAGATGATCAGCACGCTCATCAGCCAGATGACGGCCAGGTGGACGGGATAGTAAGCGTAGAAGAACCATTTCATCGGGCGACCACGCCGACCGTTATAGTAGGTGATAAGAGCGCTTCCGAAGAAGAACCCCACAAGCGCAAAGAAAACGGTAGCCCACAGCGCGGCGAGGGCGCCGAGGTCGTCGATGGTATTAGTGGCGCTGAATGATGGCGCTGCGGCAGCGAAGGGATCGGCTGTCAGCATACTGAGGGCGCCTACTGCGTCGGGGCCGTGGGAGACAATCGCGAGCGCCGGCGGCAAGCCTATGGCGAGGAAGGGGACGGCCAGCGCCATCGGCACGCCGTGTGGATGATGGCGAAGCCGATGGAAGAGCAGCACCGTCAGCACGCCGATGAGTCCCCAGTCGAAGGGGAGGCTAGCCAGCGTTGCCATGCCTGCGATCAGCGCGAACAGCGGTCGCGATGAGACGCGGTCGTGCGCGACGAGTACGCCGAGCGACACGAGCAGCGTGAACAGAACATTCGGTACCGCACCCCACAGCAGCGAGTACGGCACCTGTGATACCACGGCGAACGCCGCCAAGCGCAATGCGTAGCGGCGCACATTCGAGGTGTAGTGGTAGCCCTCAACCAACAGAAAGGCCATGATGGGAAACGTGATGCCGCCGAGAGGGTAGAGCCCCATTGCCGCCGTCGGAATCGTCGAAGCGAAGACGTTGGCAACATGGTTGCACGTCATGGCGACGATAGCCGTCACCTTCAGCCAGAAAGAGGATATGCCTACGCCGCTCTTGCTCATGGGGACATCATAGACGACCCTGCGCTCCATTGGGTTGAGCCCGGGGCGTACTATGGGGGCATGAGCGAAACACGGCAGAAAACAGAGGGGAGGAACGCCCCGAGCGCCACCCGGAAAAACCCCATTGGGGGCCTTGCTGCACGGACGCCCATCGTGGTGGTGATTCTGGCGGCCGGCTTGGCGGGGTGTGTGCTCTCTATCAGCGATAATGTTAACTATAGCGAACTTCTGCGGAACTTCTTAGTGCTTATAGCGGGGTGCGCGCTGACGGCGGTTGTGGAGGAGGTGCTCTTTCGCGGCTTGCTCATGAACGCGCTGCTGTACGCGGGGGAGCGCGTGATGTTTCACGTGAAACATCACGGGAAAAACGATGCGCCGTACGATAGTGACGGACGGGGTGAGGGGAAGGGCTCTCGAATGTTTCACGTGAAACATTCGAAGCCGCGGGGAGATTCGAGTGAGCCTCATGGATCGCGATGCGCTGCGGGTACGGTGGCGTTGGTGGCCGTTGTGGGAAGCGCGATGGTGTTTGCGGCGCTGCATATTGTTCCCGCAGCAGGAGAGCCGTGGCCGTGGGAGATGGCGCTTGAAGCGGAGGTCGCGGCGGAATCTAGGGGTACGATGGGAGTTGAGGCCGCGCCGGAAGCCGGGGGCGTGGTGGGAGCCGGGAACGTGCCAGAAGCTGCGAGAACATTGGAAGCCGGCGACGCGCTGGAAACTGCAGGCACGTCGGAAGCTGTGGGCGCGGTGGGAGATGAGGTCGCGTCGGAATCCAGGGGCGCGGTGGGAGTTGCGGTTGCTGCGGGGCTCAAGGTGATGCAGGCGCTGCTCTTCGGCATCGCCATGGCCGGGTTGCGCCTGGTCTCGCTCTCTCGGACGCGCTGCTCGGGGGCGAGTGCGTCTGGCGCGATGGAGGGCGTAGCGAATCTGGTGCGATTGGACGGGCTGGCTGTGCCCGTTGGCGTTCACTTCGGGTTTGACCTGCTGTACTTTGCGCCGGTGGTGCTGGCGACAGGCGCGTTTCCCCTTACTTATATCAGCACGACGCCCGCGGAATGGGCGCCCGCGGTCGCATCGACCGTGGTTCTGCTGTGGCCGGCGGCTTGGGCCCTCGGAATTGCCCGTCGTGGCGTGCTACCATACGACGACGATCAAGACCGCCGCCGCTCGTAGGCGGAAAGGAAGGAGAGGCCCGTGAACCGCATGGAGGCGCTGCGCGCGCTGGGTCTGGACTCCGATGCCACGCCTGAGGACATCAAGGTGGCCTACAGGGAGACGGCGCAGATCCTTCATCCGGATCGCTTCGCCGCCAACAAGAAGCTGCAAGATCGCGCGACCGAGCAGTTCAAGCGCCTGCAAGAGGCGTACGACTTCCTGCAAAGGGACGCGGGGAGGACGGGGCGCCGCCCCGGCGGGGCGAACGCGGGCGCTCGCCGCCGCGGGGCGGCCGCCGCGGGGTGGTCTGGTGCCGGCACGCAGGGTGCGGGGGCGCAGAGCGCGGGCGCAAGCACCGGCGCGGGGGCGTCGGGAACAGCGCGGCCGCACGTCGAGGTGGACGAGGATGGCAACGAGGTCGAATACGTCACCGACGCGGAGCTGCGCGCGCGGCTGGCAGGTATCGCCGCCGCCCGTGTCCAGATGGTGGCTCAGCGCGACGCCCTGCTCGACGAGCGTCGAAACGGTGCGGTCATGGCGGCCATCGGCGCGGTACTCGCACTGCTCACCGCGCGGCGTCCCTTCGGCATTCTCGGCGTCATCGCCGCCGCTGCCTCGGCCGCCACGGTGTGGGGAATCGTCCAGGTAGTGTCGTCGCAGCGTAACCTCACGACCCTCAACGAGCATTTGGACGAGCTGACTCGTCAGCGTAGGGAATACGAGGCGCTCCTCGACGAGTAGCTCCCCCGATTTCGCGTCCGGCTGCCGACTTGGGGCTCTGGTGGCTCCGCCGAGGAGGCGTTCCGCGTGTTTCACGTGAAACATCTGTTGGTGGCGTTCGGCGCGCGTATAATACGCACGCACCACGAACGCCGTGTTCGCAGCCGCTTTTCGCGCGTGTCGACAGGGCATCCCATCGCAAGAGAAAAGAGAACCCCGAACCTATGCAGCAAGAGAACATCCGCAACGTCGCCATTATCGCCCACGTCGATCACGGCAAGACCACCCTGGTCGATCGCCTTCTGTGGGCTTCCCACGTGTTCCGCGAGAACCAGCAGGTAGAGGAGCGCGTGCTCGACTCCAACGACCAGGAGCGCGAGCGCGGCATCACCATCCTCTCCAAGAACATCTCCATCACCTACAAGGACGTGAAGATCAACGTCATCGACACCCCGGGTCACGCCGACTTCGGCGGCGAGGTCGAACGCGTGCTCAACATGGCTGACGGCGCGCTGCTCATCGTGGACGCCTACGAGGGCCCGAAGCCTCAGACGCGCTTCGTGCTGTCGCACGCGCTGGAGCGCGGCCTGCGCATCGTGGTGGTGGTGAATAAGATCGATCGCCCCAACGCCAACCCCGAAGGCGCAGTGGATAAGGTGTTCGACCTGATGGTGGAGCTGGGCGCCACCGATGAGCAGCTCGACTTCCCCGTCGTGTACGCCTCGGCCGTCAACGGCTATGCGCGCAAGGACCCGGAAGACGGGAACATGGACATGGTGCCGCTGCTCGACACCATCCTGGCGGAGATCCCCGCGCCGGACGTCGACCCCGACGGAGCTGTGGCGCTACAGGTGTGCACGGTTGACCATTCCAGCTACGAGGGGCGCATCGGCGTGGGGCGCCTGCACAGCGGCACGCTCCACGAGAAGGAGACCGTGCTCGTGGTGAAGGCCGACGGCACCGAGCGCACTGCCCAGATTCGCAAGGTGTACACCTTCGAGAACCTTGGCAAGGTTGAGGTGCCCGAGGCGCACGCGGGCGACATCGTGGCCGTCATCGGCATCGAGGACGCGGACATCGGCGACATCCTCACCTGCCCCGATAACCCTGTGGAGCTGCCGGCTATCGCGGTGGAAGAGCCCACCATGGCCATCGTGTTCGAGGCTTCCACGAGCCCGCTCGTCGGCCGCGAGGGCGACATCGTCGGCGGCCGCCAGCTGAAGGAGCGCCTGCTGCGCGAGAAGGAGAGCAACATCTCCATGCGCATCAACGAGCTTGAGGACAAGAGCGGCATCGAGGTGGCCGGCCGCGGCGTGCTGCACCTGTCGGTGCTCATGGAGACGATGCGCCGCGAGGGCTTCGAGTTCCAGGTGGGCCGCCCGCGCGTGGTGTACAAGAAGGCCGAGGACGGCAGCCGCCTCGAGCCCATCGAGGAGGCCACGGTGGACGTGCCCAGCGAGTACGCGGGCAAGGTCATCGAGGTCATGGGTACGGCCGGCGGCATCATGGAGGATATGGCGTCGGATGAGACCATGACGCACCTCACCTTCCGCATCCCCTCGCGCGGCACCATGGGCCTCAAGACCCGCGTGCTTAACGTCAGCCACGGCGAGGCCGTGCTGTTCCATCACTTCAAGGAGTACGGTCCCTATTCCGGCGAGATGGCCGGTCGCAAGAACGGCGGCATGATTGCCATGTCCACCGGCAAGGCCGTGGCCTACGCGCTCGATACGCTGCAGGAGCGCGGGCGGCTGTTCGTGTCGCCGGGCGATGAGTGCTACGAGGGCATGATCGTGGGAGAGTCCGCCAAGGAAGGCGACATGGTGGTGAACGTCGAGAAGACGAAGAACCTGGGCAACCAGCGTTCGAGCACCGCCGACAAGGCCATCCAGCTCACGCCGCCCATCACCTTCACCTTGGAAGAGGCCCTGGAGTACATCGAGGACGACGAGTTGGTGGAGGTGACGCCGCAGTCCATTCGCCTGCGCAAGCGTCTGCTCTCGGCCACTGACCGCAAGAAGGCGGCCAAGCGCGCGTAACGCCGAGTGCGCCCGCGCCTGCGTCGTCCGCGCAGAGAGCGGCGGCTGGGCACGCCCGCAGCGTGCTAGTCGCGAGCGGGACGGGAGAGCGGGTCGCGCTCGGGACATGCTCAGCATGGAGGCGCCACGCGTTTGCCGAGCGTCGCCGTTCTCGCCGGCGTGGGCGCCGAAGAAGCACGAGCCGAGGGCCGTCGGGGGAGACCTGACGGCCCTCGGCTCGTTTTCCCGAGAGCGTGTTTCACGTGAAACACGCTTGCTTGGAGCGGGAAACTTCCTGCTGCGCTGTTTACCGGCTGTGAAACGAAAGTGGTCATATCGTGAACCGCCGCGCGCCCCTCTACGCCGTGTGCAAGAATACACGCGAAATGACCATGGGGGCCGATGCCTAAAATCGTGCATCAATCCCGGCGTCCATGATAGAGAAAGGCGATCATGAAGAAGCTATCTGTCGCAAAATCCGTCTGCGCTGCCAGCTTGGCCCTCGCCTGTGCGTGGGGCATCGTCGGCTGCGGCGGCGGCACCACTGTCAACGGCGTGAAGCTCACTGGTGGCACGGCGGCCACCGTCAACGGCACCGAGATCCCCGAGGACGACGTGACGCTGGAAGTGCAGGCCATTCGCGAGCGCATGGGCCTCACCGACGAGCAGGCTTGGGGCGAGTGGATGGCCCAAAACGGCTTCACCCCCGAGACCGTGCGCGAGCAGGTCATCGACGGCCTGGTGAACGAGGAGCTCATTCGCCAGATCACCAAGGAGCAGGAGATCACGGTGGATGCGGCCGAGATCGACGGCTATGTGGACAGCATGCGCTCGCGCTACGAGAGCGACGAGCAGTGGCAGGACGCCCTTGAGCAGGCTGGCCTGACCGAGGAAGAGTACCGCGAGAACATCGAGCTCTCGCTGCTCTCCAACCGCCTGATGGAGACCGTGGCCACCGATGACGAGCCTGCCGCCGAGGATATGCTGACCTACGCGCAGATGTTCGCCTCCTCCTATAACGGCGCCAAGCGCTCGAGCCACATCCTGTTCGACTCGGGCGACGAGGCCACCGCCCAGGAGGTGCTGGAGAAGATCAACGCCGGGCAGCTCGACTTCGCCGAGGCCGCCAAGCAGTACTCCAAGGACACCGGCTCGGCCGCTAATGGCGGAGACGTGGGCTGGGACAAGCTGACCACCTTCGTCGACGAGTACCAGACCGCGCTGAACGATCTGGACAACGGTGCCGTGAGTGGCCTGGTGCCCAGCCAGTTCGGCATCCACATCATCAAGTGCACCGACGTGTTCACGGCGCCGTCTGAGGTGACGAGCACCGATCAGCTGCCGGAGGAGTTCGTCACCTCCATCCGCACCATGCTGTCGCAGAGCCAGAGCTCGCAGGGCTACACCACCTGGCTGACCGAGCAGCGCGAGGCTGCCGATGTGGTAGTGAACCCGATGCCCGAGGGCCTGCCCTACTACGTTGACATGACGCAGTTCGAGACGGCTGACGAGGGTGCGGATAACCCCGACACGGGTACCGGCACCGAGGCCGGTACCGAGGGCGGCACCGAGGGCGTGACCCCCGAGGCGCCCACCGAGGGCGATGCCGCGCCGGAAGGCGATGCCGCTGATGATGGCGCCGCCGCTGGCGAGGGCGATGCCGCGAAGGAAGGCGCCGCCGATCAGCCCGCCGAGGGAACCCAGGGCGCTCAGCAATAACCAAGCCGCCGCAGGAAGAGCAGGCCCCGCGTTTCACTGGGAACGCGGGGCCTGCTTGCGTAGAGGAAGGGCCAAGGGAGGCGCGGGCGAGCGCCGGGCCCATCGGCTTCCTGTTTTTCGACGTACGAATGTTTCACGTGAAACATTCTTCGCCGCAATACGCTGCGACGAAGAATCGGCGTGGAGGGAGCTCGGCGACCGCGCAGCGAGCGTGCGATGGGGCTGGTGGGATGAGGCGCTCTGCGGTAGCGCAGGGTACGATGGGGCCGGCGCGGAGGGCGCTCGCCGGCAGCGCAGGGTGCGATGGGGCTGGCACGTCGGGGCGCTCGGCGAGCGCTCGGTATGCGATGGGGCCGGCACGACGGGGTGTATAGCGTGGACGTGGCGATACGCTGGCGTGCTGCGGCGGGGTGCGAAGACCCGGCCGCGTGCGATGCGGAGCGCTGCGATGACGTGCGTGGGGCTAGGGGGGCATGGAAGGAGCCGTGCGGGATTGGGACTGGCTCACCCGCGCTCGTCATCAACGTACGAATGTTTCACGTGAAACATTCGGCAGCGCAACACGTCACGCCGCGAATCGTCGGAGCGCAACACGTCACGTCGCGAATAATCAGAGCGCGCCACGGTTCTGCGGGGAGACTTCAACAACGTGACACGTTGCGAAAGGGTGGAGCCCGCTGCAGTGCCGCGTGATGCGTCCGGTTGCATCGTATCATCCGATGCGCGCGGGCATCATCCCACGCCACGCAACAAAAAACGCCCCGCGGATGGCGGGGCGTTTCGCTGTTTCTGGCGGAGGAGGAGGGATTCGAACCCTCGTCACCGGGGTTACCGGTGAAACGGTTTTCGAGACCGCCGCATTCAACCACTCTGCCACCCCTCCGCTTGGGGCGGGCGTCCGAGGACGCTCCCTATGACGGAAGGCGGGCGGTGGTTTGCGCTGCGTCTTCCCGAGCCGCATTCCTTCCCGGAGTGTTTCACGTGAAACGGGGAAGGGGGCTGTTAACTCTTAGTGGCGGAGAGGCGGGGATTCGAACCCCGGATACGCTTTTGGCGCATACACGATTTCCAATCGTGCTCCTTCGGCCAGCTCGGACACCTCTCCGCTGCTTACAGGCCGACCGGCGATAATCGCCGATGCAGCAAATACGTAGTATAGCGGACGCCTTGCGAGCTCACAAGCAGGATTTTTCTTTTGAGCAGAAGGAAGGGGGCGGTGAGTGCCGCGGCCTCTCTTGTAGGGTTTGTTGCCAAGCTGTAATATATCCAGGTTGCGCTGCGTTCTCGCGCCTCCGTGTTCCGCCGCCGGGTGGCCCGAGGACCGCAGCGTGGCATCCGGCGCGCGCCTCCGACCCGAATCTTCCCGCTAGCTATCAAGAACGCCAGGAGTCTGTCTCCGGAAAAGCCCCGACCCTTGCGCTCACTTGAGGCGCACTTGAGTCTCACTGACATATCACTTGAATTTCAGTGAGACTCAAGTGATGAAGTGAAGCGAAGGGCACCTGAGGGGAGGAAGGGGACGGTGAAAGGCCGCGTTTTCGTCGTCCCATCATGTGGAGAGTTGGCGCTTCGGGGGCGGTTTCGGGGTTCTTTCAGCCTATTTTCAGGTTCGAGTGACTAAAATGGGGCAGTTTTCGTAACGTAACAGGAAGGCTACCCACACGATGCTTACACTTTCGAATCTCAAACGCTTCGGCGCCGTGGCGGTGAGCGCGGCGCTCGTTGCCACCATGGCCGGCTGCGCTGCCGGCGGCAACGGTATCTCCGATACCTCCCAGGGCACTGCCGCCACCCTGAACGGCAAGCCCATCGGCGAGAAGGCCATCACGGAGTACGTCGCCGAGTTCCGCGAGTCCGCCGACCTCACCGACGACGATGCCTGGGGCCAGTGGATGGTCTCCAACGGCTACACGCCCGAGTCCGTCCGCGAGGAGGTCATCAACTTCTACGCCGACAAGCTCCTGCTCGACCAGGCGGCCGAGGAGAAGGGCATCAAGATCGAGCAGTCCGAGATCGACGACCAGCTCTCCCAGGCCAAGGCCATGTTCGAGAGCGAGGACAAGTGGAAGGAAGCCCTCGAGCAGAGCGGCATGACCGAGGAAGAGTACATCGACGAGGTCATC
Organism: Enterorhabdus sp. P55; assembly: GCF_009911695.1. GTDB lineage: Bacteria > Actinomycetota > Coriobacteriia > Coriobacteriales > Eggerthellaceae > Enterorhabdus. Next base: position 28,860 of record NZ_QWKK01000004.1, read on the forward strand.
CGCACCAACCTTCTGCAGCAGAAGATTCAGGAGGCCCTCACCAGCGAGGAAGGCACCGGCTCGTCCGACGAGGAGCTGCTGGCCTACCTGCAGGACAGCGCGTCGCTGCTTGACGGCACCAAGCGCTCGAGCCACATCCTCTTCAACAGCGAGGATCGCGACACGGCCGAGCAGGTGCTCGAGCGCATCAACTCCGGTGAGCTAGACTTCGCCGCGGCGGCCGAGCAGTACTCCGCCGACACCGGCAGCGCCGCCCAGGGCGGTGACGTGGGCTGGGATGCCACCGCGTCTTTCGTGACCGGCTACCAGAACGCCCTCGAGGGCCTGGAGAAGGATCAGGTGAGCGACCTGGTCGAGAGCGACTACGGCATCCACATCATCAAGTGCACCGACGTGTACAACGTGCCGGAGGGCGGCATCACCGAGCTCGGCCAGGTGCCGGAGGAGATTGTCGAGACCGTCCGCACCAACATGACGGCCAGCTCGGGCACGACCTCGTTCTACTCCTGGTACAGCGACTACCGTGACGCGGCCGACCTGGTGATCAACCCCATGCCGGAGAAGCTCCCCTATGCCATCGACCTCTCGGCCTACCAGGCTGCCACGCCTGACGTGACCGCTGAGGACCCGGGTGCGACCGAGGGTGCGGCCGACCAGGGCAGCGCCGACGCCGGTTCCGCGCAGGGCGCCGACGCGCAGGGCGCTGACGCGGGCGCTCCCGCCTCTGGAGGCTCCGCGAGCGGAAGCGGCACCACGAGCAACTAGCAAGCTCTCAGCTATCACGCGCACGAAGGGCGTGTCCCCTAACGGGGGGCACGCCCTTTTTTTGTGCGGGGGGGGGTCCCAATGTAGCTATTTCATTGCAAAAATGTAACGCCATATTTACAATTGGGGGTTGAAGGCAGAGGGAAGTGTGCCTTCTAGAAGCGCATTGGCGAGGCTCTGGGCAGAGGGCTTCGTGCTCTTGGAGGGGCCGGCGGGGCAAGGCCGGCTCTGAGAAGGACAACTATCAGCTGAGGGCGGCGTTTTGCGCTGTCCAGCGATGCTCCATTGGAGTGAGAATGGTGAGTTCAATGAACGGCAGAACAGGCTTTCCCGATCACCACGAGGCAGACCCGTCGCGCATGCAGGCGCTCATGGACGAGGGACAGCGCTTAGATTCGGCCGAGCCTCCTCGCGACGACGCTACCCGCGAGGAGGCATACGAGGCGTACGTAGCAGCGCGATCCACGGGCTCCCGTGCGTCTCGTCGTGCCCTGGAGCGGGCTGAGCGCGCTCGCGCACGCGCGGCCGCACGCGCGCGCGTATATAGCGGGGATGCGAAGACCGCCGCTGACCAGGTGGTTAACTCGTTCCGGACGCGTCCCTGGGTGCGCGCGGTCTCCGCGGTGATGGCCGTGCTCCTGGCCGTCACGCTGTTCGACGTGACGGGCCTGCGTCCCCTGATGTTCGACGTGTCCAACGACGACGCCACCGCCGCCACCGAGCAGGCGAACGACGCCACGAAGGACGAAAACGACCCGACCGCCGCCGATGCGAACGACCCGGCCGCCGCGGATGCCGACGATCCCGCCGCCGCAGACGCCGCGAACGACGCCGCGACCCCTGCCGAGGACACCACCGGCGCCGACACCGACACCGAAGCGCCCTCTGCCGAGGACGACGCCGCTGCCGACCAGCCCGCCGCCGAGCCTCAGGATCCCGCCGCCGCGAAGGCGGCCCTGCTGCAGCAGGTGGCCGACGAGCCGCTGGACGCCGACGTGCTGGCCTCGCTCAAGCCGACGTCCCTGACGGATGCGGCCGACGTGCTTCCCCGCCTCACCGACGACACCGAGGACGCGGCCGCCGTGGCGAGCCGCATCAACCCGTTCATCGACGTGTGGGGCGCGCCGCTCATGGAGGGCACCACGTTCTACGCCAAGTCCAACCGCGCGAAGGCCCGTCTTGACCTGGGCAACCTGGGCCAGCTGCTTGAGGGCGGCTACGTGGCCGGCTCGGCCGACGGCGACGTGCTGACGGCCACCATCGAGCTGCCCTACCTGTACCGCGTGTCCGATGACGCGCTCTCCGCCACGCTCTCGCAGGAGGAGTGGCGCCTGCGCACCGCGCTGTGGTCCGAGGCCTCCAAGGCCGACGCGCCCGCCGACTACCAGGCCGTGGCCTCCGCAGCCGCCGCCCGCGCCGCCAATCCCGACGACACGGCCCGCGCCCCGCGCGTGGCCCTGTTCGCCGACGGCGTGCCGGCCGGCTGGTCGCTGTGGCAGGAGCACGACGGCGCCTACGTCGCGCTCACCGACGCCGACCTGCGCGCCGGCGTGTCCGGCCGCGTGATCCTGCGCTGGGAGGGCACCGACCCTGAGCGCCCCGGCCAGCTCTCCGCCGTCGACGTGGCCGCGGCCAGCCCTTCCTTCGAGCTGGGCTTTACCGGAGCTGTGCCCGAGGACGAGTCCGTCAACGTCTCCTACGGCTTCGAGCTGCAGAGCTACACCGCGCCCCTCACCGAGGAGCAGGAGGCCGCCGCGGCCATCGACCCCGAGTCTCCCGAGGCTCAGCCCACGGTGACCGTCGGCAAGGCCCTGCGCAAGGCGTCGGGCGCCATCGCGCTCACCAACGCCGACTCCAAGGCCAAGGCCGAGCTGTCCGTCTCCAGCCTGGGCACCCCCACGATGCCGCAAGCCGACGGTGCGGGCACCGGCTGGTGGCACGCGCTGGCCACCTTCGCCATGCCGCGTGACGTGGTGGCCGCGAGCTCCCTGGCGCTCACTGCGCAGTGGCGCGCCGACTGGCAGGGCGAAGGCGGCATCTCCACCGCATCGCTCGCGCGCTTCCGCGTGGCGAAGGATGGGGACGACGAGGCCGCCCGCGCTGCTGGCTACGTCGACCAGCTGGCCGCCGGCGCAGCCGTCGACGTGAGCGCCGAGACCCTGGCCCAGAACACCTACCGCGGCGTGCCCGGCCAGGGCGGCGCCGTCATCCTGGACGTCACCGACCTGACCGATCGCCAGATCGCCACCATCGACGCGGCCGACCCCGCCACCATCGAGGCGCTCGGCCTGGAGCCCATCCCCTACGAGCTGGCTGCCGACGGCACCATCCGCGTGCTGCGCGACAAGGCCGCCGGGCGCGTGGAGCCCGAGAAGCAGCGCCGGCTGCTGGTGGCCGCGCCCTTCGCCGAGTCGGCGCTCGTCGACGCGCCGCTGCCCGAGGGCGCCGTGCCCGACGCCACGCCCGGCTACCAGCCCGTCATTGCCACCTTCGGCCTGCAGGCCGGCTCGGTGGACGACGGCAAGCCCGTCTACCTGACCGACATCACCGAGCTCGCCGCCACCTTCGAGCGCGGCGCGGCCCCCGAGCAGCCGGCTCCCGGCGATGACGAGCCCGCCGACGACCCCGATGCCGCCGACGAGCCCGCCGCCCCGGCCGAGCCCGACGAGAACGGCGTCACCCCGCCCACCGGCCCGTCGGTCGAGCTCAAGGACGGCCCGACCGTCCCGATGGCGCCTACGGTGGACAACCTGATGGCCGTCGGCGGCAGCTTCACCGTCATGCGCTCTCCGCTCCGCGCCGCTGGCAGCTCGCGTGCGGCGGTGGACTGGAACAACATCATGGATCCGTACTCCACGCTCCTCACCGAGAACGAGGCGCTCCCGGGCACGGTGAACACCTGGCTCATCAAGGGGTCATTGGAGATCACCCGCATCAACCTGACGGCCGACTTCAGCTTCAACATCGGCTATCTGGGCGATCAGCAGAACAAGACGAAGTTCACGGTGAACATCCCCTACCTGTACTTCGACGACAAGTACTCCGTGTGGCAGGCCTACACCTATGACGACTACCAGGCGGCCATCAAGAAGTACCACGAATACAACGTCGGCCGCGAGATGAGCCTGCGCCTCATCCCCGATACGAGCTTCTTCACCCAGTGGGACGTGAAGGACGACCGCAACCGCTCCATCACCGCATCCACCTACAACATTCACTACAAGGACGGCCTGGTGGGCTCGTTCACGTTCTCCTACAAGGGCCTCAACGCCCGTGGCGAGATGGACGTCAACTTCAAGCGCCCTGAGTTCCAGGTGGAGTTCCGCGGCACCATCCCCGAGAACACGGGCGCCACCGTCCTCATAGGCGGCGACGCGACGCTCTACAACGACATGACCACCAAGCACACGGGTAACTTCCACCGCGATCCCGGCAAGATGGAGACGGGCGACATCCACAACCGCACCATGACCTTCATCAAGACCAACCTGCAGTGGAACACCACGGTCACCAACATGTGGAGCCCTGCCATGTGGGACCGGTACAACTACATGGTGTACCGCGTGGAGACGGTGAACACGTCGGAGGACAAGGACACCCTCATCGACTACTTCGGCAACGTGTTCAAGTACCCCACCAACGAGCAGGGTGGCGGCGGCATGCGCCTTGAGGACGTCATGGCCTTCTGGGCCGAAGACGGCTCGGCGATCAAGAACCCCTCGGCCAACCTGAAGGGCCCCAACGGCAACGACAACCTCATCGGCAAGCCGATGGAAGGCGGCGTGCTCATCTATGACGTCACCAATGTGGATGACATCATCTGGAGCGGCGTGGAAAACGGCGGCCTTGACCTCGACAAGTTCACCAACATCGACGACTTCCTCGGCAAGACCGACCCGACCACGGGAGAGCCGCTGGTCACGCAGCTCCCGTACGTGACGGGTGGTTTCAACAACTCCATCTCTGTCCGTATTACGGAAAACGAAGGCGGCACCCTCATTCCGCAGGGGGACAACGACCACATGGTCATGCTCTTGGCGCTGCCCTATACCAACAACTTCACGCCGTTCACGATGAACGGCAACAAGGTGTATCCGAACGTGTCGCTCGACACCACGACCACCGTCTACTTCGGCGGCCGCGGCGAAGATGACTACTCTTGGGCCAAGACGCTCTACAACTCCGACTCGTTCAAGGAGGCGAAGAACGGCTTCGAGTACACGAAGGAGGCCTACAACCGCCTGGGGAACAACTGGACGGGCGACGCGCGCGACCGCCTGGGCTATCTGACCAAGTACCGCATCTCCGGCATCAAGACCACGGGCAACATGCCCGTCTCCTCCAACGACCTCTCCCTGCCCTTTGGCGCGGTGATCAACGACACCATGCCCGACAACTACGAGCTGGTGAACGTCGAGTTCCGCATGAAGAAGGATCACCTGGTGGCGGGAGACACCGTCCCCTACGACCTGTCCGACTACCTTTATATAGACGGCGCGGGCAGCCCCGCGAGCGCTATCCAGTTCGAGGTGCGCACCGGCCCTGACAAGGGCGGCCCCACCGCCCCGCGCCAGTGGGTGACCTTGACAGGAAGCCCGCAGTACGTGGGCCCCGACCCCAACGACAGCGCCTACGTCATCTACCGCGTGGGCGGCACGACCAGCACTGACGGCATCGCCGCGCAGCTGGAGGCCAGGGGCATCGCCGCCAAGCCGCGCAACTCCGTCGTGGGCAGCACGAGCACGTCTATGGCCTTCACCGGCAAGATGCGCTTCCTCATGGCCAACGAGCTGCCGAAGAACACCAACCTGCCCGTGGACATCACCATCCACGGCATCATGCGCTCGCCCATCAGCAACGGCGCGGACGGCCGCTACACCAACACCGTCGACGGCGAGTACGGCCGCAAGCAGTGGGTGGTCCCCGCGCAGAAGTACGACACCGCCAAGTACTACGGCGCCACCTCCCAGGCGAGCCTGCTGCCCGAGAGCGGCGTGCGTCCCTGGGTGGGCGGCGCGGGCTTCGACACGCCCGACGGCGCGGCCGTGCCCAACTTCAGCGCGTGGAACGGCACCGAGAACGCGCCGCTCAACGAGTCGCGCTCGGGCTTCATCTTCCACCTGGGCAACAACTCCTCGTCCATGATCGAGCCGGGCACGTTCACCACTACCAACATGCGCGTGGCCGACCACCGCTTCACCGGCCTGTATGATGGCAGCCTGCGCATCAACGAGTATCGCGGATTCGATACGAGCGCCATCGAGCTTTCGCCTGCGCTGTGGAGCAACTCGAACATCTCCAGCATCCGCGTGTGGTACCAGAACCCCAACTACAACTTCGGCTCCGGATCGTCCGCGAGCAACATCACCTACAAGGACATCCCGCGCGCTACCTTGGCGAGCACCTACCTTCAGGCTGACGGCAGCGTGGTCATTCCCAAGTCGGTGTGGGCGGGCTCGGGCCGGGACAACAACTACTTCCTGCGCCTGGAGATCACCTTCGACAAGTTCGCCAGCGACATCCCCAACGCGGCCTCGCCGGCTGCCACGGGCACGCCCACCGTCATCCTGCGCGGTACCACCAGCTACACCGGCCAGTACACGGTGACAGGCACGTTCACCACCAGCTACCAGCTGGGCGGCACGCCGGTGAAGGCGACGGGCAGCGGCACGCTCAACGTCAACCCGGCTCAGCCGCGCGTCTACGCCAACGCCTACGAGGACGGCCTGGGATGGAGCAGCTGGAACCGGGAGCGTCCCTCGGCGCTGCTGCGCAATCGCTCCGGGTTCGCGTTCCACTGGGGCAACTACAGCCCGACCGCGCTCGAGCCCGGCCGCTTCCGCACGACCGCCATGCCCTACGAGATGCATGACGGCACGCGCCGCGGCTTCGAGACCGACTCGGTGCTCATCTCCAGCGAGGTGTTCGACTGCACCAACAACACGGTCAACGAGATTGTCGTGGTGGCGCTCGATGCCGACAACAACGAGGTCACCTACTCCTGGAAGAAGAACGACTCGACCGACCAGATCACCCCGCTCAAGGCGGCCGACGGCAGCGTGACGCTCACGCCCGCCCAGTGGGGCAACAACTACTTCAGCCGCATCGAGGTGCGCTTCGACGAGATGAACGCCAACGTATCGGCGGCTGTCGGCGGCAACGACCATGGCCCGCGCGTGAAGATTCACGGCACGACCACCTGGCTGGACAGCCAGCTGAAGGTCCAGGGCGAGCTGCGCAGCTGGTACACCTACCTCGACGACAACGGCGATGAGCAGATCGACGAGACGATGAACGTCAGCAGCATCGGCAAGGATGTGAACGGCACGTACATCGCCGGCTATCCCTGCGAGGCCATCCTGGCGCCGTACAACGCCAGCCCGGTGGTGGACGCCTATGCCTACGACGTGAAGAAGAGCCCCAAGTTCAGCGCCGCCGGGGGAACCCAGTCCGGCCCGCTCAACTCCAAGCGCTCCGGCTGGTACTTCCGCCTGCGCAACACCAACGACTCCTACGTCGACCCCGGCGTGTTCAGCACGTCCAACCTGACCTATCAGGTGATCGACGGGAAGAAGCGCGGCTACGACACCTCCTCGGTCACGCTGACCAAGGGCCTTCTGGCCAAGGGGCAGATCAGCAAGGTGCGCCTGTACTACTCGGTGAACGCCGAGGCTGACAACTACGTGGAGATCCCCTGGAGGGCGGGCGCGGCCGGCGGCGCCGACCTCCAGCAGTACCTGGTGGCGGCCGGCAGCGCGCAGGCGACCGAGTACGGCGCCGACGCCGTGGGCAGCATCGTGCTGCCCTCCTCCGCGTGGAACGGCGAGTACTTCGCCCGCGTGGAGGTGTACTTCGACCGCTACGACCCCAACGTGACCGCCACGCCCACGGGCAGCTACGACGACACGGCCGTCATCATCCACGGCATGCCCACGCAGATGGGCACGCGTACCATGTCGGGCACGTTCCGCACCCTGCACCTGGGCGACCAGGCCGACAACGACACGAAGGAGAAGTCCTCCACCGCGTCGGCCAAGCTGACGGCCAACACCATCAACCCGCAGATCACCATGGCGGCCGGCTGGTCGCTTGACGGCACCGCCCACGACTCCGGCGTGCGCCATGGCGCCGGCGACCGCGCGGGCATCAACGTGGCGGCCGATGTCGTGCCCTACCGCTGGGGAGAGAACCCCGCCCGCGAGAAGGCGTGGTTCCAGTACTCGCTCACCAACAACACGGAGTGCTCGGGCGATGAGGTGTACTTCGACCTGGCCGTTGACGAGATGGCCGCCGACACCGACGCCAACCGCGGCGAGTTCCGCGGCTTCGTCGGCCGCGAGCTGGTGATAGCCGGCTTCAGCAAGAACGACAAGGGCGCGTGGGTGCACTCCTCGGGCACGCTGCACGGCATCGACGTGTACGATCACACCGGCGCCAAGGCCCTGAGCCTGACCATGGACGACCTGGCTCCCTTCATCGACGCCTCGGGCGTGCTGACGCTGCCCTTCAAGGCCAACGTCAACGGCACGGTGACTAACATCGGCGTCAAGAAGGTGCGCCTGAACTACCAGACGCTCAACGAGTGGGTGAAGGACGACAAGACCCTGGTGGCGCGCATCTACGGCATGATGGAGACCCACGGCGCGGCCGTGAACAACGCCAACCGCTACTGGGTGCCGGCAACGAGCCAGCACAACGGCTACTGGGTTCCGGCTGATCCCATGTACCAGTACCGCTACACCACGGGCAGCTGCGCGTTCGGACCCATCGACGACCGCTACAACGACGCTGCCGGCAACCACTCCATTGGCCGCACGGAGTCGTGGCGCAGCTACATCGGGTGGTTCGACTGGGCGTCGAGCTCCTACGCCTACCGCGACGCGTACACCGCCCCTGGCCAGACGGCCCCGCTCATGGCCGCCGCCCAGGGTGACCCGGTGGAGGTCGTACACTACGCGGACGGCTCCGGCTATCACTTCACCGCGAACAACAACACCAACTCGCGCTCGGACTACAACGTCATCACCTACGACCTCACGTCGGTGGGCAACAAGCTCACGGTGAGCAACCCGGCGGAAGTGTACGGCTTCCTTACCAAGGAGGTGACGCTGAGCGCCGGCGTGGTGGACGCGGGCAAGTACTGGGACGAGCTGGATGACGGCACGGGCAACTCGCGCCTGGGCAAGTCCACGCTCAAGTCCGTCAACTTCTACTTCGTCGACTCCGCTACGGGCGCGGTTCCCACCACGCCCAGCGTGTCACTGACCCCGGATCAGCTGCAGGCCTACAAGCAGCCCGACGGCAGCTACAAGATGGTGGTGCACACCGACGCCGATGCCGGCCTGACGGCGGGCGCCGACTTCACCGCGCAGGCGTCCAAGTACCTGCGCAAGGTAACGCTCAACTACGACGTGATAGACCCGGCGTACTTCGGGCAGCAGATGACCGCCGACTTCAAGGGCCAGACCACGTGGTGGTCGAACTACGACACCACCGTGCATATGGACGGCGTCATGACCGCCGTGCAGACGGGCACCGGCTTCCCCGGCGGCAACTACGTCGCCCGCTCCACGCGCCGAGACCCGAGCCTGCTCACGGGCCGCCCCTACCTCAACGTGACCACCCATGGCAAGTACGTGGACATGGGCGAGGGCAGCTACGGCACCACGGCCACGAGTGACAACAACATCACCCGCGTCAGCGTTCCCTATGACCGCGACTTCGTGCTGTGGGCGCAGTTCGAGAACAGCCACGCCTACAACATGATCGACGACGCCGATGTGGACCTGGCCCTGGGCCTGGCGCGCGAGAGCGGCATCGTCACGCCCCCGGGCGGCAGCGTGACCGGCAGCGCCACGGCGTGGACCGGCTTCCACACCACCAAGATGGTCATCGCGGCCGAGTACCTGCAGCAGTGGGGCAAGCCAGGCAAGATCCAGCTGACCGGCGCGCTCTCGTCCGAGGCCACCGCCTCGCTCAAGGCCACCCTCGAGCCGCAGATCGACGCGACCACCGGCGACCTCGCCGGCTTCAAGAGCGGCGCGCGCACCTTCGCCATCCAGGCCGACGGCAGCTTCGAGCTCACGGAGAAGGATCTCATCGACCTGGGCATCCAGGAGCTCACCAACGTCAAGCTGCTCGACTGGCGCGACATGGAGCGCCGCACCTACCAGGCTGCCGGCGGCGCGGAGGTGCAGCGCATCTACTTCTACGGCTTCAGCGACAAGGACCTGGGCACCACCATCACGGGCCTGAGCGCCAACACCACGGTGTTCCTCAACAACATCCGCGAGAACGCGCAGGTAGACGACAACTACTACTACCAGATGAAGCGCAACGACCGCACCGAGGTGCGCATGTCGAAGATGTTCTTCGACGCCAACACGCGCGTGGCCTACAACGACATGGCGAACGAGAGCAAGGCCTACGAGAACTGGTCGTACGCCTTCGACGAGGATCATGACTACTGGAACAGCTACTGGGGCTGGGGCGGCACCGAGATCGACCAGCAGCTGGAGGTAGGCTACAAGGCGCTCGGCTCCTACACGGTGGACTTCCGCCAGCTGACGGGGACGAACGGCGTGGAGGCCGCCTGCCACTACGACCAGTGGTGCAACCAGTGGTGCACTGAGCACCGCACGGGCTACAACATCTTCACCTGGTGCTCCGAAGGGCGCGCGGGCAACCACGCGAGCCCCATCGACGGGCGCACCTACAACAGCGCAGCCGTGCTCGACTTCGAGCAGACCATCCCGTCTGACGCCTTCGACGCCTACTACGTGCGCGTGCGCGACGCGGCGGTGCCCTACCTCAACTCCATCACCGTCTACTACGCCGACGGCTCGAGCTTCGTCGCGGACAAGGCCTCCATCATGGCCAACCGCCACAACGGCAACGGCACGGGCGTGGACGGCCAGAAGTACCTCCGCCTGAACCTGCTGGCCAAGGACGCCTCCGGCAAGCACGTGGCGGACTTCAGCAACAACGAGGCCGCCTACTTCAAGGACGCCTACTCCGGGTACTGGAACAGCTCGGACCCGGCCGCGGGCGACCGCGTGGTCAAGATCGTCTACAACGTGTCCATCAACCAGGACCAGTACACCGACGCCACCGAGGCCCACGCCAAGCAGGTGGACTTCGGCACGTGGTTCCGCTGGAATGACCCGAACTACGACGCCTTCGAGGTGTCGGGCCGCTTCTACAAGGTGACTAACGAGGTCTACTCCACCACCAACGTGAAGATGCGCCTGGGCGACACCGCCTCCACCGCCGCCGCGCCGGGCACGACGGACAACGGCAACAGCGGCGACCGTCCCTACCACAAGGCGCAGGTGCGCTACGACTCGGGCGACCGCAACGCCGCCCAGGCCTACCGCTCCAACTGGTCCTACCAGGACTACGTGCAAAGCGGCCATCACGGGCACACCCCCTACAAGATGCGCCACCTGTGGACGCGCGCCCGCGCGGCGGTGGTGGAGGCCGGCGCCTACACGCGCAAGGGCCACCTGAGCAACCTGACCAACGGCCGCGACGGCATCAACGGCCTGGAGGGCAGCACCGCCATCCGCTTCGCGAGCGACCAGTACTTCACCGTGTCGTTCCAGCGCCACTACGGGTGGGCCCAGTACAACCAGTGGAGCAACAAGCTCTCGTTCACCGACGAGGCCGTGCTGCGCGATGTCATGCCCGTGTGCAAGCCGGATGCCGAGATGGACTACTACGGCTTCCTCTCCACCGGCATGCAGATCCTTGGCAAGGACAACGCCGCGAGCCAGCATGTGCTGCCCCACGTGAAGGAGGTCATCTTCCACCTGGAGCAGTACAACGCCGACGGCACCGTCGCGGGCACGCGCTCGGTCACGGTGAGCCGCGCCGACCTGGGCGTGGATGCCGCGGAGGCCGCCGGCAAGGGCGTCTACATCTACTTCAACCGCCCGAAGGGGCTCAAGGAGGACGTTCCCGAGTCGCCGACCGACTTCAAGGCGGCCATCGACAACGGCTCGGCCTACCGCCTGAGCCTCGGCGCGGAGGAGTTCGTCGACAGCTACGACATCGTGCTCAACGAGTTCGGCGGCGCGGGCGATCATACCCAGGAGGTGGGCCGCAAGCACGCCGCCGACTACGACGCCGACCGCGACAACCCCGACGTGCGCGTCTACGGCCGTCCCTACGCCTACGTCAACCAGACCCCCACGGTGAACTCCGACGTGAACAACACGTCTCAGACGTTCACGCGCCGCTACGGCGACGGCCTGGGCGAGGGCAAGCAGGAGTACTGGCACGGCACCGACGGCCTGGGCACCTCCGGCAGCGGCGACGACTTCGTCAACACCGACAACGCCTTCTTGCTGGGCTACCTCATTCCCTTCGGCTACCACTACAGCATGCAGCGCGCCGACGGCACGACGCACGACATCACCGGCGCGGGCCGCATGTCGCACTTCTCCGCCGCCGACAACCTGGCACCGGCCCACGGCACCTTCGAGGCGCGCTTCTGGAACATCCGCGACCGCTTCTCGCTCGCGCAGAACCCCGACCCGGATAACTACGGCCGCGCGTCCCACATCAACCAGGTGACGCTCAAGGCCACCACCTCCGGCGACTTCCGCATGCAGAAGGTCTACGTCCCCAAGCAGCTCGTGCCCACCGACCCGAGCTGCCCCAAGACGGCGGAGGGCCAGCCCGCGTGGCTGGCGGTGGAGAACTTCTCGTTCGTCTACAACGGACGTACCGTATCCGTAGACTGGCCGACGCTCGCGGGCATGGGCATCGTGTCCGCCGCGCCGCTCGCCAGCGGCCCCTACGCCGACTGCTACGAGGTTGACCTGGAGAAGTACCTGCGCGAGCAGTTCAACCTGTGGAAGACGAGCGGCGGTGCCAACGGCATCCAGCCGGTCACCTACACCGCCGTGTCGGCCACCAACCTCATCCCCGGCTACGCGCCCGACCTGACCACGGTCAACCGCACCTACGTGAACAGCCGCATCAGCGACCTGACCATCAGCTACAACTCGCCCACGGCGCATCGCAAGCAGGAAGACACGATGCTCGACGCGAGCCAGTACCTCTCGGGCGACCCGGACAACGCCAAGGGCGGGCGCTACAACTACGCCTTCGCCTACGACGGCGTGTACGTCGACCGCACGCTCGACGACTTCCTGAGCGCGCAGGAGACCACCTACACCGACCTGACGAAGGGCAACTGGAACGAGTACGCCACGCCGGCCGGCAACAAGCAGGGCATGGCCTATCCGGACATCAACTGCCGCGAGACGCTCGCCGTGACGAGCGTGCGCACGCGCGATCCCAACCACTGCTCTGTCAACGATCCCAACTATGTGAGCCAAGTGGGGCCGCTCAACCACGACCCCTACGCCGACAACGTGCTGTTCCACCGCCTGGCGCAGATGGAGACCTCCAGCGTGCGCGGCAAGCAGGTGACCCTCAACGGCGTGGACACCACCATCTTCGGCTACGACAACTCCAACAATGACGTGGCCTCGCCCGTGTCCTACAGCCCGGAGTCCCAGGCCAAGGACGCCAACATCCCCGACGGCGCCCTCTACGCCGGCGACTACGTGGAATACGTGGTGCGCGTGGGCAACAAGGCGGCCGACGCCCCCGGCGGCAAGTACGACGTGCCGCTGGAATCGGTGGACGCCCGCTTCCAGGTGGAGAAGGGCCAGCGCATCGTGGGCTGGGAGGTGCAGAAGGTCAAGCAGGCCGACGGCACCTGGACCGAGGACAACCCCACGGGGCTGCCCGTCACCGCCGAGATAGGCGACGACGCCCTGGCGGCCCTGCGCGACGCGCCGGCCCAGACCGACCTTTCCGTCGTGGGCGGCGTGGAGCAGTACGACCAGAACCGCGTGCTCATGATCAAGCTGGGCGCCGACAAGTGGGTGGAGCAGCAGGCCAAGAACCCCGACGGCTCGGACAAGGTCAACGAGCAGGGCGAGCCGGTGTACGAGGACGTGATGACCCCGCAGGAGGATCGCCAGGTAGAGCCCGGCGAGTACGTGGCCATCCGCATCATCACCCAGCTGACGGGAGAGCTGGGCACCGACGCCTACCATGAGTCCGAGAACACGGCAGCCTACGGCAGCGCCAACGACCTGCCGTCCTATCGCGACGCCGCCCTGCGCGCCGACTTCTACGCGGCCAGCGCGCCCATGCACGGCTACTTGCAGTACATCGTGCCCGGCGGCGGTGACAACAACCATGACGTGTGGGGCTACTCCAACGACACGGGCCTGAGGCTGATCAGCTCCTACACCACCGCGCATCAGCGCGGCACCTACCTCACCGACGGCGTGCACAGCCAGTACGGCTCGCGCGTGTACAACTACGTGCGCTTCTACAACCACCGGGCCGATCGTCCGCGCGGCAACGTGGATCACTACAACGATCCCGCCATCACCCTCAAGTACACGGGCCAGGATCCGGCTACGCTGCTGCACTCCCGCCCGCGCGCGGACGGCGACACGGCGCAGCTGACCATCGGCGGCATCACCAATCCCACGTACCACACCACCGACCTCACGGTGACGGTGAGCCTGCTCGACAAGAACGGCAGCGGCCGCCAGGTGTTCGAGCTGACCGACACGCCCAAGCTGGCTGCCGGCACCGATGCCGTGCGCCGCGTGACGGCAGAGGGCCCCGACAAGGGCAAGATGATCAACCTGCGCTACCCGTCCAACATCCCGCCCAGCCTGAACCTGGATAGCCGCGACAGCACGCTTTCCGACGTGCTGAGCTCCATCGGCTCGGCCGGCGGCGGCGTGAGCGGCGGCGGCGACGTGGAGGACATTCCCTCCACCGTGCCCACCTACCAGGTATCTTACGTGGCCGACACGGGCGGCGAGGTCGATCCGGACGTCGATCCGGGCACCGACCCGTCCTTCGCCGGCAAGCTGCCGGCCAACTCGGCCTACGCCGAGGGCGACATCGCGGGCTCGACGGCCGAGGCCAAGCCCGGCTACGTCTTCGAGGGCTGGTACAAGCGCGTCAAGAACGAGGACGGTACCTTCACCGATACCAAGATCGAGGGCGCCGTGGCGGCGCTCACCCCCTCGCTCATCGCGGCCAACCTCAACACCAAGGCCGCGGTGGACACCGAGAAGCCCGAGCAGCCCGGCCCCGGCGCCGACGCCGAGGGCGGCGACGGCTCTGGCGACGGCTCTGGCGACGCGGGTGACGCGGGCGACGCCGACGGCTCCGGCGAGGCCGAGCCGCCGAGCACGGGGCCGGCCACCATCTACGACGACACCACCTTCGTCGCCAAGTTCAAGGCCGATGACAAGCGGAAGTACTCCGTGACCTACGCGTCCTCCGACAAGGACAAGGGCACCGTCTCCAACGAGGGCGACCTTGCCATGCAGGCGCTCAGCACCGCCCAGGTGACTGGCTCGACCGCCGCCCCGGCTGCGGGCTTCATCTTCGACGGCTGGTACCTGCGCACGCGCGATGCGGGCGGCGCGGAGGTGGACACCCTCGTCACCGAGGAGCTCCAGCTGACCGCCGATGACGTGCGCGAGGTGCTTGACGCCCAGTTCAAGGGCGATGACGGCCTCTACACCGACGCCGCCTTCGTCGCGAAGTTCGTCGACGAGTCGCAGCGCAAGTTCACCGTGAGCTACCTCGCCAGCGGCGAGGGCCAGGTGCGCACTGCCGGCTACAAGCCGGGCGCGGGCGACGAGGTGAAGCCCGGCGCGTGGGGCACGAGCGCGGACAACCGCAAGGTTCCCGCCGACGGCTCGACCATCACCGGCGCCGAGGCCCAGGCATCCGAGGGCTATCAGTGCGACGGCTGGTTCCTGCGCACCACCGGCGACGACGGCGTGACCGACACGGCCGTCACCCAGGCTGCCGTGCTCTCGCGCGAGGACGTGGCCGGCCTGTTCACCACCGAGGGCGAGGGCTGCAAGCTCACGGGTGACGTGACCTTCGTGGCCAAGTTCAGCCCCAAGACCGAGGCGCGCTTCGCGGTCACCTACGGCACCGACGGCAACGGCGAGGTGCGCACCCTCGGCACCGTCGAGGACGGCGAGGAAGTGGGCTTCGGCGAGTGGGGCGCGAGCGCCTCCAACACCGACATCGTGGCCCTCATCACCGCGGGCGTCACCGGCGTCCAGGCGCGCAGCAAGGCCGGCTATGCCTTCGAGGGCTGGTACGTCACCCAGAAGGCTGCCGATGGCGCCGTCACGGAGAAGCGCATCAGCAGCGACGCCGAGCTCACGGCCGCCGCGGTCATCGCCGCGCTCAACACGACCACCACCGAGGCGGAAGGCGAGACGCCGGCCGAGACCCTCTACGCGGATACCGCCTTCACCGCCAAGTTCACGCCGGACGCGGCGCTCACCTATACCGTGAGCTATACCGCCACCGAGGGCGGCACCGTGTCTGCGGCCAGCAACGTCGACCAGAAGCTCAGCACCGCCAAGGTCACGGGCGCCACCGCCACGGTCAAGCCGGGCTATGAGTTCGCCGGCTGGTACCTGCGCACCTACGGCGAGCCCGAGTCCGAGGGCGGGGAGCCTACCTACACCGACGCCAAGGTCACCGAGGACCTGACGCTCACCGCCGCCGACGCCAAGGCGCGCCTGGCCAAGGATAAGGACGGCCTGTATGCCGATACGGCGTTCGTCGCCAAGTTCCAGGCAGAGGGCGACCGCACCTACACGGTCACCTACGAGGCCGACCCTTACGTCAAGGAGCAGGACGACGGCACCGAGGTGTCGGTCTCGGCCGGCGAGGTGGAGACCAAGACCAACGCCGACATCCAGGTGCTCTCCACCGAGGGCGTCACCGGCTCGGTGGCGCTGCCTGCCAACGGCTACAAGTTCGCCGGCTGGTACGTCCGCACCTACGTGGACGAGCAGCGGCAGGTGATGGTGCCCAAGCTGGAGGAGAAGTGGGAGAAGGTCAAGGTTCCGGTCCTCGATGAGGACGGCCACCAGAAGTACGACGATTACGGCGAGCCGATGTATATCGAGGAGAATCGCCTGGTCGTGGACGAGGACGGCAACCCCATCCTCCAGCCGGTGCTCGACAAGGACGGCAACCCCGTCATGGAGCCCAAGAAGGATGAGAACGGCAACCTCGTCTACGAGACCGTGTCCGTCGCCAAGGACGAGCTGGTGGCGGGCGCCCGCGCCTCCCTCACCAAGGACCAGGTGGTGGCCGAGCTCGAGAAGCGCAAGGACGCCGACGGGCTCTACGCCGACCTGCTCCTGGTGTGCAAGTTCGCCGAGAAGAGCGGCAACGAGCCGGACGAGGACTTCGACCCCTACACCGTCACCTACAAGGTGGTGGACGGCACGCTCGACGTCACCTCCAACCCCAACCTGGACGCCACGAGCACCGATGGCGTGACCGGCGCCACGGCTAAGGCCAACGCCGGCTTCGAGTTCGTCGGCTGGTTCGTCGAGACCATCGAGTACGTGCCCGATGCGAGCGGCGCCATCCAGGAGCAGAAGGTCGAGCAGAAGATCGACGGCGCGGGGCTCACGCTCTCCGCCTGGGAGGCCCAGGCCTTCCTGCAGAAGGACGACACCGGCCTCTACATCGACACCACCTTCATCGCCCGGTTCCAGAAGGCGGCCGTGAAGGAGGGTCTGAGCAAGGAGTCCGTCAACGAGCCCGAGACCCTCGGCGACCGCGACCCCATCCTCATCGAGTACTGGGACACCCGCGCCATCAAGAACGCCGATGGCACCTACGAGGGCGCCTGGATCACCATCGACGAGCTCGACCGCCTGAACGCCCAGCCCGACCGCGAGCCCACCGTGGCCGTGGAGGGCTACTACAAGAACTCCAACAAGTTCCGCTACGTCACCCAGGTGCGCTGGACCTACTACGACCTGCCGGCTACCATGTCCGACGACGGCACCACGGCCTACAAGCTCGATGACGTGGCCCTGGTGGGCGTGGCCCGCTACCAGGACAACCGCGACTCCACCGGCGAGCTCTACGAGTACTGGACGGCCGACCGCGTGCCGGTGGACTTCGGCTACACCCATCGCCACGCTGAGACGACGCAGCTCGACTTCTACCAGGAGGGCGCCGACGGCGAGAAGGGCGGCCCCATCCTGACGCCGGCCGTGAAGCACTTCGAGAAGACGGTGGAGGGCCAGACGAAGAGCGTCCTGCAGACCAAGCAGGACAGCGGCAAGAACGTCAACTTCACGGTGTACCGCCGCACGCCCGTCATCCGCTTCCAGAACCAGGTGTTCCAGACCGAGGCCCAGGCCAAGGGCACGGGTGCCAAGAGCTGGAACGCCTCCCAGAAGACCGGCTACATCCCCGGCGAGAAGTTCTGGTACAAGGACACCCTGTGGAACGTGCCGCGCGGCACCAACTCCTACATGGACGTGGAAGGCGAGCTGTACAATCCCGTCTTCTACGAGCGCATTCCGCTTGACTACCTGAAGAAGGCCGACGGCTCCGCCGGCGAGATAGACGCCGACTACCTGGCCGCGCGCCTGCAGAACAACATCCGCTGGTACGACATCTACGGCAGCGACGTGAAGGACGCGCGCCTGAACGGAATGAAGCTCCAGGTCACCCGCGTAGCCGAGGAGGACGCGCCGGAGGTGGCCAAGGACTACGGCGGCATGATGAACTACAACAACGCGCCGGTGGGCTACAGCACCCGCGACATGGGCGCCAAGCCGTTCAACGACCTGAACCCCACCACGGCAGGCGCCACCGAGGACACCCGCTTCGCGCTGTTCCGCATCGAGTGGGTGCCCGACCCGGCGTCGTCCAAGCCGGGCTCGGTGGTTCCCGACGAGCGCGAGGAGATATCCCCCGTCGACCTGGTGGAGCCGGGCAACGTGTGCGTGGAGGTGGGCGACACCATCGAGCTGTGGTTCGACGTGACCGCCGCCATCGACGGCCTGCCCCAGGTCTACGGCGACATGGCCAAGACGCAGTACTCCACCACCACCGGCAAGGAGCCCGCGTACTTCCCGCGCATCGGCGAGTACTGGCACTCCAACGGCAACACGGGCGGCTGGAATTCCAACACCGGCCGCGTCTACGTCAACCCGCTCTCCGGCGGCAGCTTCGGCGCGTCGCGTCCCGGCACGGGCGCGAGCTACGTGAACAACGCCGGCGTGCTCATGGACATGGACTCGCTGCTCCACGAGTCGGCCTTTACCGCCGATAAGCCCAAGAACACCGACCGCTGGGAGATGTGGGACGGCTCGCTCACCTTCATCCCCGGCGAGGCCACCAACCAGAACGTCGACCGCTACCTCAGCTACGATTGGAACAGCCAGCCCAACACCATGTACGGCCAGGACGGCTTCCGCGGCGTGTTCCTGGACACCGACGCTAAGACGCAGAACTTCGTGCAGTGGACGCGCTACACGCCCAAGCGTCCCTTCAGCGCGGCAAGCCAGGCGGCGCTGCACAAGAACGCGCTGCCCACCACCCGCTACCTGGTGAACGGGTACAGCTCGGGCTGGAACTCCACCGTGGCGCGCGTCAACGAGCGCTCGGACCGGTACCGCGACTACCGCTACAGCTACTGGCGCGACTACGACAACTTCGTGACCATCCGCCGCACGTGGGTGGACAACACCGTGGACACCGACGATGAGGGCAACGCGACGGGCCTGCCCACGCAGTGGGGCTCCGAGACGCCGCTCATCTGGTCGCAGACGCGCCTGCACCTGCAGAAGGCGTGGCTGGCCACGTCGTCCCAGATGTATCCGACCAACGACTCGACGCCGGCCATCGGCGGCCTGTGGGCCACCACCGGCACCCATGAGACGCAGCGCCAGTACCTGAGCGGCCGCGACGCCACCGAGTGGTGGTACGAGAACACCAACAGCTACTACAACAACCTGTACAAGCAGACCATCCGCGACCAGCGGGGCGTGCTGTGGAACCAGTACAACACCGCCATGCAGTACAACCAGGCCTACACCACGCGGCTCCAGGCGCTCAACTACGGCGACCGCAACCTCGACGCGGTGGAGTTCACCTACATATTCCCGCGCGGCACCGAGCCGCAGCTCAACGAGGACGGCAGCCTCAAGCTGGCCGCGTACACCCTGAACGGGTACAACCGCGGGCCGTCGTGGCTCGACAGCGACGCGCAGGTGCAGGAGAACTGGGCGCGCATCGGAGACGACCTGGTGGACGCCGAGATCATCCAGACGCCCTATGGCCCCTACCAGGGCTATGACGCGCCCTCCGACTCGCAGAACCCGGCCGACTACCGCAACGGCCTGGCGCGCCGCTCCGAGGACCTGTCAGTCGACCCGGCGCTTTCCAGCTACGAGGCCGTGAGCGGCGGCGACGCCACCCTGCACGGCGAGGACTACGTGGGCAGCTCGCAGCCGTGGGTGGTGCGCGTGACCGTGCGCAAGCCGCTCGGCAAGTGGTTCGGCCGCGACATCGACAACAACGCTGCCAACACCGCCGACCGCGACAGCTACAGCGGCACCCAGGGCTACAAGATGATCGTGGACATCCCGTCGCACATCTTCGCCACCAACACGTCGGGCTACTGGTACGACCGCGTGCTCACGCGCCCCGTGGACACCCGCGAGGTGACCGGATCCGACACGGCTACCGGCGAGCTGCCCTCCAAGTCGAGCGCCTACTACCAGCTGTTCGACATCGAGCACTACGAGGGCAAGGCCGCCTGGGAGCCCGACACCAACAAGGGCGATGGAGACACCAACAACAGCCAGCCCTTCGGCATGGACTACGTGTGGACGGCGCGCTATCGCAACAACGACAGCTCGTGGAACCTCCCCAGCACCTACGACCAGTCCTACGGCTCGCCCAACATGCCGTCGGTGAACGGGCGCGTGGTGCAGAACAACACCGTGCGCCTCACCCGCTTCGAGCAGAACGCCGACGGCACCTGGCGCGACACCGGCAAGGCCGTGCCGGCCGGCGTGAAGGTGACCGACACCACGGCTGGCGGCAGCTGGCACAACGCCTACAAGGACTACGGTGAGGAGGGCACGCCCACGCTGTATGCCCAGACGGGTACGCGCGCCCAGATGCGCAAGCCCGTGGTGCGCATGTGGAACACGCTGGGAACCAACGGCGTGACCGGCAACCTGTCCGAGTACTACGCGGAGAGCGAGGGCGCCGTGCGCCAGCTCAACGTCCACGTGGAGAACCGCTACTGGTGGGATCACACGGCCCAGAACGTCACCACCAAGAACTCGGGAGACTGGTACCACGAGGGCGGCTGGTGGGAGCGCCTGTACCACACCTACTCCGTCGACGGCGGCCAGCAGGGCGACCTCGTCATGCCCGTGGTGACCGTGGTGCTGCCCGAGAACATCGTGCCGCTGCGCGCCAACGGCGAGCCCTACAGCCGCCTCCCCGACGTGGAGCAGGGCTTCGCCGCCGGCGACTGGTCGGTGAACTACGCCCGCGAGGCGCGGGTGGGCAACACCGGCCAGCTGACCAACAACATGGACGCGCCGGAGGCCTGGCGCGACTTCAAGGCCACGGTGACCTACGAGAACGTGAAGGACGAGGGCACGCCCGCGGTGGGCAACGTGCCGGCCAAGCCGCCGGTAGATCAGTACCGCTTCGTCATCCGCTTCGAGGCCCGCGGCGACGTGGACACCTCCGCTGAGAAGGTGGACGACTTCGCCTACGGCTTCGACCCGGATCAGGTGGCCGTGGAGGGCGCCTGGAACGGCGGGCGCAACAGCAGCTACGCCGACGCGAGCACCAAGCGCAACGTCGCGGCAGACCTTGACGTGGCCGCCACCCGCAAGGGCAACGGCGAGCAGCGCATCCGCGCCTACGACATGAACACCTTTAAGTTCAACATCATGACCACCGGCGCCAGCCGCTCCGACGCGGACGAGACCGCCTACCCCGAGACGTGGCGCAGCTACGAGAACATCCGCACCTACGTGTCGTCGAAGATGGACGGCTACCAGTTCCTGGCCGACTCCGACATAGCGGGCAACCCCTACCAGGTGGGCTCGCCCGTGCAGTACCGCCGTTGGAGCGGTGTGGGCGATGACACGCGCCTCGACGCCCGCCAGGCGCAGTACCGCACGTCCAAGCGCGACGGCTACAACTACTACTTCTGGGACACCACCGACTACACGGGCAATGCCAGCGGCAGCGCGTATCCCTACAACATCAGCTCGGTGGGCGTCATCCCCAAGAACGCCGTGAGCGATGGCAGCTACACCCGTGCCAACGAGCCGGCCACCAACTACCTGCCCGGCTTCGTCAAGCGCTACACCGAGAGCCAGAACGGCCTGGACAGCGTGACGCCGGCGGGCAACGCGGGCGTCATCGTGGAGGACTACCGCTTCCGCGAGAGCTATGCGCTGGACGCGCAGGCTACCTATCGCCTGAACGGCAACGACGCCGTGCGCAGCACCGAGGCCTTCAAGCGGAACAAGACCGGCGTGGCCGACTCCCGCGATGACCAGGGCCTCATGTCCGGCCTGAAGATCCGCTGCTCGTATCCCACCGTGAAGGCGGAGTACGAGGTGGCGCGCGGCACCGGCGACAACGGCGCCACGCCTTCGGCCATGGGCAACGGCGCCTACTGGGACCAGAGCCTCAAGTCGGGCGGCGGCCGCAACGACTTCTACTACTGGCTGGGCCGCGACGGCACCCGCCAGGCCAACACCATCCCCGACGCCAACGCCTTCCAGTACGGCGACACGCTGTGGTATCAGGCCAAGTTCTCCAACCTGAACAACGGCTACGCCCAGTCGGGCCGCCTCATGCACGCCAAGATCGTGTTCGCGCTGCACCTGCCCAAGCAGGTGACGTTCTACACCGATAAGATGCTGACCGACGATCCGGCCGTGGCGGCCAAGGACGCGGCCTACAAGCTGATCACCGACTACGAGGGCGACGACTACCAGTTCCTGGTGGAGTGGCACCACTGGGATCGCCATCAGAACGGGTTCGTGACCGAGCACCTCACGCCCAAGCAGCTGGTGGCCAACGGCTGGACGGTGAAGGTGGTCGACCAGCCCAACTACACGTCGAACAACTACGATGCCACCCAGGGCGGCAGCGACTACGGCAAGCCCGACGCCGACCAGCCTGATGACCTGGCGCCCGACAACATCAAGTCCGCCTCGCACGACGAGGAGGTGGTCGTCTTCGAGCTGGCGCCGCCGGATGATGCCACCGATGAGGAGTTCGACGAGTACGACAGCCTGCTCCAGGCGCAGTGGGGCGGCGTGCATCCCGATGGCCACATGTTCATCGGCGACGCCATCACGCTCAAGGTTCGCACGCGCATCGACAACCTGGGCGACGCGGAGAGCGCGCTCACGGGCATGCACACGAGCTATGCCGACCAGCTCAAGGAGCTCCGCACGTGGAACGGCGGCAACTCCACCATGTACGCCACGGTGCACGACACCAACCTGCGCTGGCTCCAGCAGGCCAACGGCGGCCCGGGCTGGACGCACGTCTACGAGAACGACTGGACTGATCCCGACACCGGCGCCGTCACGCCGGCCGGCACCCAGGCCACCAAGCCCGTGACGCCTACCGCCACGGAGCCGGGCCAGAAGCCCTATGACTTCAACGAGCAGAAGATGAGCCGCTTCATTCGCTGGGGCCGCTACAACGGCTACGTGCGCCTCATCAACGACGAGGTGGCCAAGATCGACCCGGTGACGGGCGAGGAGATCCCCGCCAAGGACTACGACCGCGACGGCGACCTCACCGACAGCTACATCTACGACAAGTCGGGCTTCTTCAAGATCCTGAAGCCCAGCTCCAGCGTGCGCGGCGACACCTTCGTCCAGCGCGCGCTCATGACCGACCAGGACTTCGACATCAACCTGGCCGACGACTCGCACCAGGCCGGCGACAACGAGCTTCTGGTCACCCAGGCCGTCAACACCGGCTCGGCGGTGAACAGCTTCATCGTCGACTGGCAGGTGCCCTACTACGGCACCCTGAACGCGCTGTCCTACGACGCCCCGCTGGCTGACCCGAGCCAGCCGGTGGTGCGCACCTACCCCTACGTGAGCTACGTGCAGACCGGCGTGTGGGAGGTGCCCGGCGCGGAGTGGTCCATCAAGCAGGTGGTGGTGCCGAATACCGCAGCCGCGGCCTCGGCCAGCGCGCCTGCGAACGATGCGGGCATCGCCGCGTACTCCACCGACCCGGCGTCTGACGAGCCCTTGGCCGACGAGCCCGTGGCACCGCAGTCCGATGAGGTCGCGCTGCCCGTTGCCGAGGGCGACGGAGGCGCGGCTGACGGCGACGGCGGGTCGACGCCGTCCGAGACGTACAGCATCAGCTACCGGACCGACGGCATCGACGGCAAGGTGAGCGTGACGAATGACTTCAACATCCCCCAGGGCACGACCGAGGGCATCCGCGGGTCGACGGCCACGCCGAACCTCCACTTCGAGGTCAGGGGCTGGACGGTCATGCGCACCGATGAGAACGGCAAGAACTACGAGGAGGACATCGACGTGCCGGTGGCCGAGGACGGCACCTGCACCCTGACTCCCGAGATAGTGGCCGCCAACCTCAACATGACGGAGGTGACGGACGCCGACGGCAAGCCCACCGGTGAGATCCGGTACAGCCAGACCACGTTCACCGCTCACTTCAAGCAGAAGACCTACAACATCTACTACCTGGCTGAGCCGCTCGACCCAGATGCGGACAAGAGTCCCCACGGCAGCGTGGAGACCCCCTATAACCTGGACATGCCGTACAAGGCCACCAACGGCATCTCCGGCTCCAAGGCCATCCCCGACACGGGCTACATCTTCGAGGGTTGGTACAAGCGCACCGAGTTCGAGCGCGAGGAGACGCTGCCCGACAACACGGTGGTCACGGTGACTGACTACCGCGACGACCGGATCGAGGTGGTCTACGACGATATCACGGGAACGGCTACCCTGACGCCCGACCTGGTGAAGGCGAACCTCAACGCGAGCGACGAAGCCGAATCCGCCGTGGCGGGCATGTTCTACAAGGACACCGTGTTCGTGGCCAAGTTCAAGGAGAAGCCCAAGTACGAGGACGTCTACGACCAGCCGCTCAACGAGCAGGCGCGGATAGAGAACAAGCTGCGCGTGTTCGTGCTCGCCCGCGTGGTGAACACGTCCACGAAGGACGCCGACAAGGCGAAGTCCGTCTTCGGCGAGCAGAACGGCCCCACGCCCAACGAGCGCGAGAACTATGCGCTGCCGGGCACCGACGCCGACCGCGACTACTTCTTCGGCGAGGACGACCGCGGCAGCGCCCAGTATCCTGACGGCAACACCGCTGACGGCCTGGATCCGAGCACCTGGGGTGGTTCCCAGGCGGGTACCTGGGTCATCCTGGGCGACCCGGCGGGCTATCCCGTGCGCGACAAGACCAACACGCGCATCGACACCACGCAGTACAGCAACGCGGGCGGCTACGACATCCGCCAGGTGCGCTGGGTGGTGAAGGCCGTGGAGGAAGATGACGCGGGCAACCCGGTCAAGACCGGCTGGGACGCCATCATCGACGACTCCATGGCGCAGCGCAACCCGGTGCCGCGCGGCTTCCGCCTGGACGTGGACGCCGTGCCCGACGTGACTGGCGCCGACGACGACGGCCTGAACGACTACAGCGACACCATCGGCAAGCAGGAGGCCGACTTCCTCGACCCGCAGCGCCTGAACGTGGGCTGGAAGTGGGAGAAGGACGCGGCCACCGGCAAGTACGTCATGACGAGCGACGGCAAGCGCAAGAAGCTCCAGACCAAGGCCCAGATGCCCCAGGGCCTCTACTCCAACGCGGCCGGCATCATGTGCCACACCTTCGTGCTGGAGGACTTCACGCTTTCCACCATGGGCCTGCGTACCGTGGCCGACGGCCCGCTCGCGCAGGACGGCGGGGCCGATGGCGGCGACGCGGGCGACGGCTCGGGCGACGGCGATGGCGGCACCACCCAGGTGTCGAAGGAAGCCCACCTGAACCACTTCGTGTCCACCGTGCTGCGCTACGACGACACGAAGTACGCCAACCCCGAGCGCGACCGCGTGGGCTTCTACCGCGTGGCCGAGTACCCCACGCTCAAGCTGGACATGGAGCAGGCCTACTACAACGGCAACGCGTCCGAGCGCTACGAGTGGGTGGTGGGCCGCCCGGCCATCGACCCGGCCGCATCGCTCATGATGCGCTACAAGATCACGCTCACCAACCTGAGCACCGCCCAGCTCAAGGCCCTCGGCGTGGTGGGCCAGCAGGGCGACTTCTGCTCGAACCCCGACCTGTCCATCGTGCTGCCCTTCATCGAGGGCTTCGGCGCGGCGGCCACCATGTCGGGCAAGTCGTTCCAGTACGTGCCCTATGCGGAGAGCCTCAAGACCGATGCCTCGGGCAAGCCGCTGAGCCCGCTCAACATCGGCTACCGCGATGAGGCGGAGACGCACATGGTGGACATCCTGGACGAGAACGGCAACCCGCTCAAGGACGAGGACGGCAACACCTACCAGGAGGTCGTCTACGACCGGTACGCCCAGAACCTGGACGGCAAGACGCCGCTGTGGACGTGGCACGTCGAGAAGCTCGACGACAGCTTCGTGTCCCAGGGCGTGGTGGAGAACCCCAACGTCACGTTGACCCAGCCCACCGTGGGCGGCAGCCTCACCACCGCCGACAAGCTGGGCTCGGTGAGCTCGGGCTACAACCGCAAGTTCATGAACTGGCGCTTCACGTCGGCGGCCGGCGGCAACATCCGCGGCACGCTCCAGCAGGGCGAGGCCGTCATCATCGAGATGATGATGCCCATCCGCGCGGACGCCAACTCCTCCATCAGCTCCGACCTCATGACCACCACCGGCTATGCCTACAAGTCGGGCAACTACAACCCCTATATTCCCACCCAGCAGGGCAACAACAAGACGGGCTTCATCCTTGACACCCGCGACGTGAACCTGGACAACAACACCAACGAGATGCTGCTCTCCCTGCAGCTGGAGGGCGCGGGCTTCGTGGCCAACACGGCCCAGGCCCAGTCGAAGTTCTCGTCGTCTGACCTGGGCACCCTCTACACCCAGGCCGTCAACGGCCCGGTCATGGTGGGCGAGGGCGGCAACTACGACTACCTGTCCCGCGCCGAGAACCTGGGCGCGAGCGATGCCATCGCCAAGCAGTACGTCCATGCCGTGCTCTTCGACGTGCTGCCCTACGAGGGCGACCCGAAGGTGCTCGACGGCGGCTTCGAGTACAACGAGGCCGGCGAGCCGGAGCGCGTGGCGGTGCCCCGCAAGTCCACCTGGCACGGCTGGGTGGAGGACCTGGATTCCGTGAAGGTGATGAGCTTCGACCCGCGCGACGCCGATCACCCCAACGGCCGCGAGCTGATCAGCGAGGGCCCGAGCCGCGAGGTGAGCGTGTGGGCCGGCCCCTATGAGGTGACCCGCGACGCCAAGGGCAACGTGACCCACGTGAAGGCCCTGGAGGCTGACGCGCTGCCGGCGCTTTGGAAGCAGCCGAGCCAGGCGCTCCAGCTCCAGGCCATCAACGAGATGCGCGAGGACCCGACTGGCATGCGCCTGCGCGAGGCGGGCCTCATGCCGCTCGAGGAGCTCAAGGCCTACGTGGAGGCGCATCCGGACGAGTCGCTCAACCTGCGCCACGCCCTGCGCGGCTTCTGGGTGCAGGCCGAGAAGGACAGCGTGTACCTGCCGCCCACCGGCTACATCTCGCTGGCCTACGACATGCATACGCCGCTGAACCTGCCCAAGTACCTGGGCTCGACCACCGGCGACGCGCTGTTCGACATGAACCTCGACATCACCGACCCCAACCTGAACCCGAACGGCGCTGCCCGCCTGGCCGAGGTGACCCAGTGGAACAGCTTCGCGCAGCGCGTCAACGTCACCGGCGCGGACGCCCTGGGCGACGCGTCGGCCCGCCTGGTGGAGAACCGCCAGGCTGGCGCCGTGGTGGCTGCGCCCGACGAGCGCGGCTACGTGGGCGACTATGTGTGGATCGACCTCAACTGGGACAAGTTCAAGAACGACACGAAGGACGGCGCGCCCGTCACCACCGACGCCCAGGGTCGCCCGACCACCTACCACAAGGGCCCGAACGGCCGCTACATGCTGGCGACCGACACCGAGTACGACGAGGCCACGGGCACGTGGAAGGGCGTCTACGAGGGCACCGACGAGGACGGCAACCCGGCCACGCTGCGCAGCGACGATATGCTGAAGGACCTGGACTTCGACGGCGAGACCAACGACCCCGGCGTCAACGGCGTGGTGGTGGAGCTGCTCAACGAGAACGGCTTCCCCGTCAACCGCGACGGCCAGGTTCCCCTGTGGCTCGAGGGCGCGGCGGGCGATGGCACCGGCCGCTGGATCCAGTGCGACCCGGTGACCGGCGAGCCTCTGCTCAACGCCGGCGGCGGCTACATCAACGCCGACGCGGGCGGCCCCTACACCTATACCACCGAGAGCGACTACTACGGCAACCAGGGCTACTGGATCATGTCGAACATCATTCCCGGCAAGTACAAGCTGCGCTTCACCTTCCCCAAGAAGTACTCCGGCTACACGCTGACCACCCTGGCCATCGGCCCGGACAAGGACGGCGACGGCGAGGCTGACTACGTGATGGACATCGAGCACCGCGCCGACGACCCGGACACCCCGGACGTGGACGAGACGGCGCTCGTGGCCACCACGGCCGAGGCGTTCGAGATTCGCCCGGTGGCCTACGACAAGGACTACTTCCTCGATCCGGCCAACACCGACGTGTTCGAGAACCCGGAGCGCATCCACCGCGCCTACGACGCCGAGATGACCAGCTACCAGGTGGGCATCAGCGCGCCCGTCACCGTGGAAGGCGTCACCTTCCGCGACGACATGTACGACGGCGGCATCCCCATGGACGACCCGGAGGACCCGAGCGACGACAACATCGACCTCATCGACGGCTACCTCGACCGCCAGAAGGACCAGAACGACCCCGACTCGGCGCTCCAGTACCAGAAGGAGCAGCGCCTGGCCAACATGCAGGTGTCGCTCTACGAGTACAACCCAGAGACCGGCGAGGTGTCCAACGAGGTGGCGCTCGACGCCGAGGATAAGCCGGCCACGTTGCTGACCGGCGAGGACGGCACGTTCAGCTTCAACATGAAGCCGGATCGCTACTACCTGCTGCGCTCCGAGGACGCCCTGGGCACGCGCCTCATCAAGCCGACGCCCTACCTCTACACCAAAGACCCGCTGGAGGCGCCCGAGCATAACAGCCTGCTCGACTTCATCGTGGCCCACTGGGCCGACCTGGGGCTGACCGCCGCGCCCACGCATCTGAGCGACCTGACGGACGCCCAGCTTGCCGCGGCCGAGGCCAAGTACAAGACCGACCCGTGCGGCGTCTGGGACAACGACCTGTACCTGAAGACCTACGTGGTGCCCAACCCCGACTTTGACGACCGCTACCCCGAGTCCGAGAGCAACAGCCGCACCAAGAAGGCGGTCAAGGGCGAGTGCTATCCCATCTTCGCCGCCATTCCCACCGACGAGGACGGCCACGCCATCTACGAGGACAACGAGGAGTGGAAGGGCTTCAAGGTCTACCGCAAGTTCGGCCTGGGCTACGTGGACGCCACCAAGGGCTACCTGGGCAACTACGTGTGGAACGACCTCAACTACAACGGCGTGCAGGACCTGCTGGAGCCCGGCGTGCCCAACGTGCGGGTGACGCTTGAGCAGTACTGGTGGAACCCGGACGCCATCGCCAAGGGCAAGGGCGCCTGGCAGCTGGTGGAGCGCACGCGTAAGTTCAACAAGCAGACGCAGGAGTGGGAGTGGGCTCCCAAGGAGCATTCCACCCGCGTGACCAACAACGCCGGCCAGTACGTGTTCGCCGGCCTGCCCACCTACGTGCCCGACCCGCTTGACGACGACCTGGACAAGATGGACGAGGACAAGGTCAAGTACCTGGCCGGCTACCGTCTGCGCATCGATCGCAAGAACCTGCTGACCCTGGGCACCAACTGGGGCTTCACCTTCCGCAACACCACGAACACCACCGACGACCCGGCCGACGAGCAGGATTCCGACCTCAAGACCACCGTCATGAACGGCCCGCTGGACGGCGCCACCAAGGATCCGACGAGCGGGGCCATCGTCACCGTGCCGGTGTACTACCTCAACGCCCCCACCGACGGGCTGCGCCCCGACGTGGAGATGGGCCTGGGTACCGACTCGATGATCGTGCTGGCCGGCGCGCCCACCGAGGAGACCCTGTTGGAGAACACGGTGACGGTGCGTCCGTCCGCCGGCATCTCCTACACCTACGACTTCACCAACGCCCAGCGCTTCGAGAACTGGGACGCCGGCCTGGTGGCCGTGCCCGAGGGCGCCATCTCCGGCGTGCTGTGGGAGGACGCCGACTACGACGGCATTCGCAAGATCGACGAGAACCCGACCGACCCCGACGCGGGGGCGACCGACCCGACCGACTCCGACGCCGGCGAGGACGGCGACCCGGCTGACCCCGACGCGGGGGCGACCGACCCCGACGCGACTGACCCCGACGCGGGCGACGGCGACGGCGGCGACGGTGACGGCGGCGACGAGCCTGTCGACCCGGACAACCCGGGCGCGGTGGAGAAGCCGGAGATCCCCGAGGTCGAGAAGCACGACAAGCCCATGCCGGGCGAGAAGGTGGTGCTGACCCAGTGGTACTGGGATCCGGCGGCCGTCAACGATGCCGGCGGCGTGGGGGCCTGGAAGCAGAACCTCACCTTCGGATCTGACCTGCGCACCTCGCACGTGGCGGGCAGCGTTCCCGTGACCATCAACAACCCGGACTACCCGGGCACCGGCCTGGAGACCACCCCGCCGGAGGAGAAGATCACCGTCGACTTCGAGATGCGTGTGCCTAACGTCACGGGCGGCGTGTCCAAGGACGTGGTGAACTGGAAGTACGGCCTGGATGGCACGGTGGATACGGACAAGGTGGGCGCCCTGCTCGAGGCCGCCCTGAACCAGTCTGCCTGGGATAGCCTGGTGGACGGCTCCTTCGACGCCGACGAGTGGGGCAAGCTCGGCGACGGCGAGGTGGGCGTCTACACCGACGAGAACGGCGAGTACCTCTTCGACAACCTGCCGACCGCCTACACCGATGCCGAGGGCGCGCACTACCTGGCGTCCTACCGCGTGAAGCTCTACGAGACCCACGTGGACTATGACGGCACCGGCCCCGGCGGCACCGGCAACCCGGACGACGACAACTACTGGCTGCTCACCAAGTCCCACATCGGCGAGGATCTGACCATCGACTCCGACGTGCTGTCCTCGGCCACCCTGGCCATCGAGGACCGCGACGCCGTGGACGCGACCGACCGCGACCGCTACACCCGCGTGAACGACGGCCAGGTCATCCTGGCGGCGCCGGTGGCCACGCCCGACGGCAGCCACGAGAGCCATGTGCGCGTGCCGGCCAGCCAGCTGACCGAGGGCGCGCCGGCGGCCTACGACTGGCTGACCATCCGCAAGGACGGCGACGACGTGGAGATCCGCGAGGTGGAGGCCGACGACGGCACCACGTCCCAGCTGATCGTGTTCCGCGGCGGCGACGCCGGCCAGCTGCCCGCGCCGCGCCGCGACATCTCCGGCGTGGTGTGGAACGACGTCAACTCCAACGGCATCCAGGACGCCGGCGAGCCGGGCTATGCCAGCACGCTCATCCAGATCGAGCTGCTGCGCTTCGTGCCCGATGCTGACGCGCCCGACGGCTGGAGCCCCGATCCCAGCTGGACCCCGCGCCTGGAGTACCCGGGCAAGGGCGGCTGGTTCTGCTTCGAGGACCTGCCCTCCCAGCGTCGCGAGGCCGACGGCTCCACCACCATCTTCGCCTACCGCGCGTGGGTGAAGGCGGCGCCCGACGTGCGCTACACCCTGTTCATCGCCAAGTACCAGCAGGGCGACGACTACACGGTGGACTCCGACCTGCGCTACGACGACTCCTACCTCATGAACCTGACGGTGGACGAGTACGACGTGCTGCTGGACAAGCGCGTGCCCGAGTCCTTCGCCGACAACGTGGTGAAGGCCGCCCCGTCCAACAACCCCAACCAGGGCGACGGCCCGGCCGTGGCCACGGCCAACGCCCTCGGCCGCGTGATGCGCCTGGCGCGCGCGGCGAGCCCCCTCACCTACAACTACGACCTGGCCATGTCCTCCAGCCGCGATTCCAACGACGGCGGCGTGGAGATTCCGCCGTCGGCCGACATCGCCGGCTACGTGTGGAACGACCAGGACTACGACGGCCTGATCGACGAGGACGAGGAGCGTTTCGAGAACAAGACCATCACCCTGCACCGCTGGTACTACGACCCGGCCGACGGGCAGTGGAAGAAGCCCGGCGCCGACGCCGGCTTCGATGCGGTGCGCACCATGCAGACCGACGCGGACGGCCACTTCCTGTTCGAGAACATGCCCGTGTCCATGCGCGTCGACGACACCGAGCGCTGGTATTTGCAGGGCTACACGCTGGAGATCGACGGCCGCGAGAACGAGCCTACGGGCGTGGGCGGCCGCCCGGTCACCCTGTGGCAGCAGATCAACGACCCGGACAACCCGGGCGATGATGAGAAGGTCAACTCCAAGGCGGTGCGCCCGGTGAACGTCCCGGCGTCCGACAAGGCCCTCTACGACCTGGAGAACAACTATCCCATCACCTACAACCTGGCCGTGGACGCCGGGGCGCCGGTGGTGGACGGCCGCCTGGTGCTGTGCAACCCGGCGGTGGAGGGCAGCGGCACCGAGGAGGAGTACATCGTCCGCGGCTACGACATCACCAGCCCGGCCGACCGCATCCACATGAACGCCGGCTTCGGCAACTTCCAGACCACCACCCTGCGGGGCGTGGTGTGGAACGACGTCAACTACAACGGCATCCGCGAGTACGCGGCCGACCGCTTGGGCGACGACCCGATCGACGCCGACGACGTGGTCATCGGCGAGGCCGGCCTGGCGGGCATTGAGATGCGCCTGACCCGCTGGCTGCTCATCGACGGGAAGTGGACGCCGGACGGCAACTTCGCGACCGACTTCGCGGAGGAGATCGCGAACAGCACGGGCACCGACGCCGAGATGTACGCCAACGGCGCCGACCCGGACGACCCGGCCGTGTACGCGCGGACGGGCGCCGACGGCGTGTACGAGTTCAACGAGCTGCCCGGCTTCGTGCCCAAGGGCACCGGCAAGGACAAGGACGAGTTCTACCTGGCGGCCTACCACATGGAGGTCGTGCGCGACAACGTCACGTCCTCGAGCGTGGTCACGCGCTTCCACGTGGAGGATGCCACCATCCGCACCGACTCCGACCTGGCTACCGACATCGACGACGTGACGGCTGACACTTCGAGCAACTACCACCTGTTCGAGACGTACCCCATCGTGCTGCCCGACGGCACCGAGAACGGCCAGCGCAGCGAGGGCCTCATCATCGTGGCCAAGCCGCGCAGCGACCAGCGCGCCTCGCAGTACAAGGTAGTGGCCAACGGCGGCGAGTACGATCCGCTCGACCCGATGGTGGACTACCGCGGCGGCGACGCCGGCTTCAAGGTGCCCTCGCCGGTGGAGATTGCCGGCACGGTGTGGGTGGACGCGGACGGCGACGGCATCCGCAACTACCAGACGGCTGAGGACGGCACGCCCGAGGCGGACGAGGACGGCAACCCGCTCTACGCCGAGCGCGGCCTGCCCGGCCAGAAGGTGGAGCTGCGCCGCTACTGGTACGACGTGAAGACGCGCACGTGGATCTTCGACGAGCGCCTGAACCCGGCTAACGGCGGCGTGGCCGAGACCACCACCGATGCGGAGGGCAACTGGATCTTCGAGAAGCTCCCGGCCTTCGAGGTGCTCACCGAGGACAGCGGGCTTTTGCCTGCCGACGAGGAGTCGCGTCCCGTGGTGTTCGGCTACCGCGTGAACATCCCGTCGGTTCCCGACGAGTACGCGGTGACCGACCCGAACGTCGGCGACGCCACGGTGGACTCCGACCTGGACGAGACCACCACGCGCATCCTGCCCGACGACCCGCAGAACGGCCTGTTCGTTCCCATGCAGGAGGCCGAGGCCGACGAGGACATGGCAACGCTCATCGCCGGTCCTGCGGAGAGCACGTGGGAGAACCCCGATCACGTGGGCCTGTGGTCTCAGGCCAACGTTGAGAGCAGCTATCACAACGACGCCGGCCTGGTGCCCTACGCGGGCGCGGTCATCGCCGGCATGGTGTGGAACGACAACAACCTGGACGGCATCCAGGACGCCTCCGAGGAGCCGCTGCCGCTGGGCACGGTGTACCTGGAGCGGATGCTGGTGCCGGAGGCGGAGGCCCCCGTCGATCCTGACGTGCTGGCCCTGCAGGGCTGGACGCTGACGGACGGCGCGGCCGGCTCGAACCTGGACGGCGTGACCGGCGAGCCGCTGGTGAAGGCCGATCGCATACCGCCGAAGACCCGCGCGGCCGCCGCGCGCGCTGGCCTGGCCGCGCCGCTGGACGTGCTGGCGGATGCCGTGGCGCCGGCGGATGGCGTCGACCCCGATGCGGGCGATCCCGACGCGGGTGCGCCTGACGCGGGCGATCCCGATGCGGGCAACCCGGATGCGGGCGCGGACGGCGATGGCTCGGGCGACGGTGCCGGCGACGGCGACGGCTCGGGCGACGGCGATGCGACCGTGCCGGATGAGGGCGATGGCAGCGAGTGGGTCACCATCTCCCAGCGCAAGATCGGCGCGGACGGCCGCTATGCGTTCGCCGGCCTTGACCTGGTGAACGACGAGGGCAAGTCCTATCGCTACCGCCTGCGCTACGAGAAGCCGGACGGCACGTTCTACGCGCCGCTCGACATGGGCGACAACGACGACGTGGACAACGACTGGTTCCCCGTGGTGGAGCCTGAGAACCCGACGGTCGACCTGTCGCCCCTCATGGGCACCACGCAGGCCTACGAGGTGGTGAAGCCGCTGTTCGGCAACACGGTGAACGCCTACGGCCAGCTGTGGCAGGCCCACCGTCCCATCAACCATCAGGACGAGGAGGACGAGGACGGCAACCCCACGGGCAGCTCCGTCGACTTCGGCTTCACCTACCCGCCGACCGTCAAGATTGCCGGCACGGTGTGGGAGGACGCCGACCACGACGACCTGCGCAACTACGAGCTGAAGGAGGTGGCGCCTGAGGAGGGTGCCCCCGAGGACGCGGAGCCGAGCTACGAGCGTGACTACACCGAGGACGGCATCGAGGACGTCTACGTCGAGCTGCGCCGCTACTACTTCCTCCCCGAGGAGTTCACGGCCTTCGATCCCGACGAGCTGGACAAGCCGGAGGGCCCGGACGCCCCCGATGCGGGCGACGAGCCCGAGGCGCCGGGCGTGGGCGACGGCACGGGCGACCCGGATGCGGATGGCCCGGATGCCGGCGATCCCGATGCGGGCGGCGACGCGGGCGATCCCGATGCGACCGATCCCGATGCGGGTGACCCTGACGCGACCGACCCTGACGCGGGTGACCCGGATGCCGGCCCTGATGCGACCGACCCCGACGCCGGGACGACGGGCCCCGAGGTGACCGATCCCATCGATCCCATCGTGTCCGAGGGCGATCCCGTCCTGGTGGCCCTGGCCTTCTTCCAGGAGCCGCTCATGGGCGCCGCTGCGGACGCTGTGGCGGGTACGGTTGACGGCGAGGCGCTCGAGCCCGAGCCGGAGCCCGATACCGATCCGAACTACGACCGCTACGACCTCGGCAAGGGCCAGTGGGTCTACGACGAGGCCTTCAACGTGACCGGTCCTCTGGACGGCGTGCCCTGCACGTGGTCTGACGAGGACGGCTACTGGGAGTTTGACGGCCTGCCCACCACCGGCGTGGTGACCATCGACGGCGAGCAGCACCGCGTGGTCTACGGCTACCGCGTCAACGTGCCGGTGCTGCCCGAGGACTACGAGGTGGCCGCGCTACGCGTCGGCGACGACCGCACGGTGGACTCGAGCCTGGACGAGGCCAACACGCGCCTCGTGCCCGACCTGGCCGACGGCGGCGCCTTCGGCCTGGTGGTTCCCGCCAAGGGCTCCGACGGTACCGAGGACAAGCTGTCGCTGGTGAAGGACGGCCCCGGCGGCGTGCCCCGCTCGCTGGCCGTGGGCCATGACAGCCTGGAGAACGACAGCGGCCTCGTTCCCTACCAGAACGCCGTCATCAGCGGCGTGGCGTGGAACGACGCCGACGAGGACGGCCTGCGCCAGGAGGGTGACGAGATTCTGCCCGGCATGACCGTCCGTCTGGAGCGCAAGCTGGTGGATGACGAGCCGGCCGACGTTCCCGCTGGTCGCGGCCAGTACCTGACCGACGGTGCGGCGGGCAGCGACCTCACCACGCCGGGCGACCCGCTCGAGAAGGCGGAGCGCGGCCAGGTGCGGGTGCCGGTCAAGGGCTACGGCGAGGAGGAGCCCGACGAGCCGACCGGCCCGGTGGATCCGGACGATCCCGGCGTGCCGGGCGAGCCGGACGACCCGGAGGGGCCGACCGACCCGGATAACCCGGACGCCCCCGGCCCCGGCGGCGATCCGGACGACCCGAGCAAGCCGACCGACCCGGACGCCCCCGGCATCGACACGCCCGACCCGGACGACCCGCTGGCCGACCTGGGCGCGCTCGACCCGGCGGATGCCGCCCTCGTGGTGGCGGATGCCGACCCGGCTGCGGCTGCCCTGGCCCTGGCCGAGCTGAACGTCGGCGACGCGGCGGCCATCATGGCGCTGCTTGACCCGGCCGACGCTGCGGCCGTGGCTGACGTCATGGACGTCGCGCTGGCCGCGGGCGTCATGTTCTCCCTCGATCCGTCCGTGGCTGCGGCCATGGTGGATGCCATGACCCCGGCTCCGGCCGCCGAGGCCCTGGCCGCCGTCGACCGCCCGGTGGCGGCCGCCGTGCTGGCCCAGGTGGACGCGGCTCAGGTGGCGTTGGTGCTGGCCGCCATGGATCCGCAGGTGGCCGACGAGATCGTGGCGCTGCTCAATCCGGAGGTCGAGGCGCCGGCTCTGGCCTCCCTGGCTGCTGGCGAGGCTGCGCATTCCGTGGCCGACCGCGTGACGCGCACCTTCTCCGCCGTGGCCGCCACCGCCGCCTCGGCGATGCAGGCGGCTGCCGACGGTGCCGCCTCGGCAGATGCCGCGGGTGACGCCATCGAGGGCGCGGGCGACAAGGGCGATGCTGGCGACAAGGACGAGCCCGCCAAGCCGTCCAAGCCCGCCGCGAAGCCCGACAAGCCCTACGAGACCTACGGGCTGAGCAGCAAGGACGCGGCCAACGCGGTGGTGCCCAAGAAGAACGAGTGGGCGCAGGTGGCCTCGAAGCAGACCGACGAGGAGGGCTTCTACAGCTTCAACAACCTGCCCCTGGAGGATGAGTACGGCCGCGCCTACGTCTACCGCGTGGTGATGGACAAGCCGGCCGAGGCCAAGTACGTGCCGGTGAACGTCGGCGGAGACGACAACGTCGACAACGACTGGGGTCCGGAGAAGGAGGGCGACGTCAAGGGCGTCACCAACCCGCTCAAGGTCTCCGTCCTGCGTGAGGTGGCCAAGTCCGTCAACCCGACGCCGGCTGATGCCGCCGCTCAGGCCGACGCCGTTGAGGGCGGGGCCGCGAGCCGTGCGGCCGCCGGGACGACCGGTGGCACGGCGGCTGGCGGATCGGCCTCGGCGAGCCACGTGAACGCCTACGGCCAGACGTGGCGCATGCACGAGCCCGAGAACTGGACGAGCGAGGAGCAGCGCTCCGTCGACCTCGGCCTCGCCTACGAGGGCGGGCGCGACCCCCTGCACCCGTGGCGCCTGGCCCTGCCCAAGACGGGCGACGGGCTGATGCTGCTGGCAGCAGCGGCTACGGCGCTGCTCGCCTTGTGCCTGGCCCTGCTGGCGCGTCGTCGCCGCAAGGCCGCCGACCAGCAAGACTAACCCGAGGGGCCGCCTGAGAAAGCGGCCCCTCCCTTTCCCGAACAGGAGCCCCCATGTTCCCACCCCCCATCCCCACCGCCGCACCCAGCAGCCCCGCCCCCTCCGCAGCGCCCGAGAACGGCACCCCCTCGACTCCTGTGGCATGCGCAGGCGACGCCCCCTCTGCTCCCGCGACGTGCGCGGACGCCGCCCCTGCGGCTTCTGCGGCTCTCTCGGGCATCACCCCTGCGGCTCCTGAGGCGCCTGCGGCCGACGCCCCCTCGCCCCTCGCGGCAGGCGAAAACGGCGCCCCCTCTGCTTCCGCGACGTGCTGCGGTGAGGCATTCGCGCTCTCCGCAGCGCGCAAGGCCACCGCCCTTTCGGCCCCCGCCGCCCTCGCAGCCGCTGCCCCCGTTTCTCCTGGGGCGGAAGAGAGCGCCGCTCCTTCGGTTTCGGCGGGGAGTCGCGACGGCGCCGTTCCCGCACCCTCCGAGACATTCGAAGGCGTCCCTCTGGCGCTCTTTCGAGTACGTAAGAACGCTATTCCCGCGGTTTCGTCTGCGTGCAAAGGCGTTGTTCCTCCGGCTCCGGCGGGGAGTCGCGATAGTGCGTCTGCGTGTTCCGCGGGCGGCGCGCCCGTGCTCCCTGAGGCGCGCGAGGACGGTGGCGCTGGTCGTGCGAGTTGGCGTGCGCGCGAGGCGAGCGCTCTGAAGGCTGTCTTCCTGCGGGCTGCCTTCCCATGGGCGGATCGTGCCCGTGCAGCGGGGCGAAGTGTTTCACGTGAAACATTCCGTTTCTCGGGTCGCCCCTTCTTTTCGGCGCGCTTCCCGTCGCGTTTGCTGGCCGTCTTGGCGGCGATGGCGCTGGCGGTGACGTGCGTGGGATGCTCTGGTGCCAACGGGACGGCTGCGACGGTCAATGGGACGGCCATTCCCGAGCAGGCTGTGACCGACTACGTGCAGAGCCTGCGCGCAACGCAGGGGCTTGAGGACGGTGCTGCGTGGAAGGCGTACCTGGAAGACAGCGGCCAGACATCGGAGGGCGTTCGCGACCAGGTGATCGACGTGCTGGTCTCGCGCGAGATCATGCGCCAGGGCGCCTCTGAGCTGGGCGTGCGTGTGACAGGCGAAGAGCTGGACGAGGCGGTGGCCGTGAAACGCCGCACCTACGAGTCCGACGAGCAGTGGCGCGAGGCCCTGGCTGCCGCCGGCCTGGACGAGAAGTCCTTCCGCGAGGAGACCGAGCTGGACCTGCTCTCCGCCAAGGTGACGCAGGCCCTTGCCGAGGATCCCTCGCTCGCCTACGAGGCCACACGCGACACGGACGACAGCGCCTACGACAAGGTGGGCGACGCCGCGTCCGGCGCCGGCGATGCCGTGCAGGACGAGGCCGCCCTCGAGTCCGCGCGCACCCAGGCGGCACTCGCCTGGATTGCCGACCTGCGCGCCCGCGCCGACATCACCGTGAATCCCTTCCCCAACGGCCTGCCGTACTAGAGCAGGCCACCCGCCCGTCCCGCCCAGGGCGCCCATGACTGCCCGCGATCGCCCGCCCCGCGCCCGCCTCACGACCGTCCACGTCCGCCCCTGCCTCTCCCAGCCCGCGGCACCCGCCCCCGCCCACGGCGTGCGCCCCCGCCCCCTACGCTTGCCCACAGCCCGGCGCCCCCC
>NZ_QWKK01000051.1 GCF_009911695.1 Enterorhabdus sp. P55
CCGCCGGGGGCCGCCGCCTCCCTCTCCCGAAAAAGACAGCTTGCATATATTACTGCTCTGGCGGGAAAGCGCAAGGGTTGATATCGACCTCCATAATTCCTGCATAAGAGCTGCAGGCGACGCCGAGAACGCCTTACTTATATAAGGAACGGCTAGGCTCCGTGGCGACCGTGGCCATGGGAGCCGCCAGTCCCTTCGCCTTGGCCCTGGCCTTGGGCGCCGCGCCCCTCCCCTGCCCCGCTGCCCGCGTGGGGGCCACGCCCGGCGCCGGCAGGGGCATCGCCCGACGAGCTCTCGCCATGGCCCGCGCAGGCGCTGATGCGATCGCGCAGCTCGCGCATGCTCATGGCCGCGCACTCGTCGAGCGTGAGCGAGGGATCGAGCGCCACGAGCTCCTGGGCGGCCTGGTAACGCGCCATGCCCATGCCGGCGGCGCTAGCCTGGTCGCGGACCTCCGTGCCGACGCTTCCGCAGGCATGATCGCAGGGAAGGGCCTCAAGAGCGGCATCCGTCTGGGCGGCAAGACGGTCGGCCAGGGCGGTGTCGGCGGAGGCGACGCTCACCTCCACGAGGGAGCCGGCGTCGGCATAGGGCGCGAAGGCGGCGCTCGTGGTGAGCGCGTCGATGGCCTCCTGGTATCCGAGGCCGGTGAGCGCCACGTCCTCGAGCAGGATGCGGCCGTCATCGTTGAGGGGGCGCGCCTCCACCACCCGGTCGAAGCGGTTGATTCCCAGCTCGATGGAGGGATTCACGTCGATGCCGACGAAGGCGACCGGCTCGCGGTAGACGGAGTGGAGGCCGAAGCCCGCAAGGGCCAGGACGAGGCATGCCGCAAGGGCCGTGATCGCGCGGGCGGGGCGACGGCGCCGAGCGGCGGCGCGCACGGCGGGAGAAGGAGCCGCGGCCTCTGCCGCAGCGGTCGGCCCGACACTCGTCGCGGGAACATCAGCGGCCAGCGGCTGCCCGGGAGCCGCGCTGGCACCCTCCGCGCCTTGGCGGGCGCGCGCCTCCTC
The DNA here is from genome assembly GCF_009911695.1 of Enterorhabdus sp. P55. Lineage (GTDB taxonomy): Bacteria > Actinomycetota > Coriobacteriia > Coriobacteriales > Eggerthellaceae > Enterorhabdus. The sequence goes on from NZ_QWKK01000051.1 coordinate 1,014, forward strand.
GATGGCGGCCAGGGTCTTCTGCCGGAGGGAATCGGGCACGTGCTGGGCGTCGAGCGCGCGACGGACGCGGGCGTCGAGGTCGGTCATGCGAGCACCTCCTTCAGCTGCCGCTTTCCGCGGGCTATCCACGAGTAGACCGTGTTGACGGGCGCCTCGACCAGCTTGGCTATCTCAGGCGCCGTGTAGCCCTCGTAGATGGCGAGGTAGAGCGGGGTGCGCGGCGGGTCGTCGAGCGAGCGCAGCGCGTCGATCACCTCGTGGAGGGAGGACCCGGGCTGCGTCTCGGGGTCGTCAGATACGGCAAGGCAGGCGGCCGTCTCGTCGAAGGGGGCAGCCGTGCGGCGCGCGGCGCGGCGCAGGAGGTCGCGGCAGACGTTGGTCGCCACGCGAATGAGCCAGGCCTTGCGATGCTCCTCGCCCTCGAAGGCCTGGGCGTCGGCCAGGGCGTACTTCATGAACGTGTCCTGGAAGGCATCCTGCGCGTCGGCGTCGTGACGCAGCGACAGAAGGCAGACGCGCCAGACGGTATCGCCGTGGCGCGTCATGGCCTGCTCTATGTCATCACTCGGACGCACGGGAGCGCGAAGAACGACCTAGCGACGGCAGCCGTGCCCGTAGCCCTGGCCGCCGTGATGACCCATGCCGCGAGCGCGACCGCAGCCGCTGCCGTAGTTGTCGCAGGCACCGTCAGCGTCGGCATCGACGTAGCCGGGGCAGGAGGCGGCGCCGCGGCCGGCGCCCTGGCCGGAAGCGTAGTTGTCGCAGACGCCGTCGCCGTCAGCGTCGACGTAGCCCAGGCAGGCGGCGAGACAGCCATGGGCGCGGGCGGGCGCGCCCGCGGCAGGGGCGCCCTGACCCGGGGAGCGCTCAGCGTAGTTGTCGCAGACGCCGTCACCGTCGGCGTCGACGTAGCCAGAGCAGGAGCCGGCGCAGCCGTGGGCGTAGCCGTCGCAGATGCCGTCGGCGTCCTTGTCGACGAAGTTGGGGCAGGCGGCCAAGGCGGCCGCGGCCGGCGCGGAGGGCGAGACGGACACGCTGCCTGCGGCCGAGCCGCCAGCCGGCCCCCACGCGGCAAACGCCACGGCGGGAACCGCCAGGACGGTAAGGGCCACGGCGGCGATGAGCGCGATCATTGACTTCTTCATGGAACTGACTCCTCCTCTAGGACTCCTCTTCGCGATCTCTCTTGCCTCTAATACGAACGAGGGCCCGTGATCCTTGCAAGGATATCAGAGAAATTTGGAAAATTTCGCCCGGCAGACGCAGGGATGAGGGGCAGAGACGGAAGAAGTCACGCGTCGGGGCACAAAGAAGGGGGACGCTCTTGCGCCCCCCTTCTGCCCTCCTGCTATACGAGCTTGACGAACTTTCGCTTGCCCACCTGGATGGTGGCTCCGGCGAGGAGGGCCGGATCGACGTTGTAGGCCTTGGGAGCGAGGGGCTCGCCGTTGACCTTCACGCCGCCGCCGTCGATGAGGCGGCGCGCCTCGCCGACGCTCGGGGCCAGACCCGCCTCATGGAGCAGCTTCGCCACGTAGACGAGGCCCTCGTCGTTGGGGGTGAGGTCGGCGGCGAACGCGGGGATGTCAGCCGGGGCCTCGTGCTTCTTGAACACGAGGTCGAACTGCTCCTCGGCCGCCTGGGCCGCCGCGTCGTCGTAGTAGGAGGCCACGATGTTGCGGGCGAGCGCGCGCTTCACCTTGTTGGGATGGAGCTCGTCAGCAGCCAGGCCCGCCTCGATGACGTCGATCTCGTCGACCGGCACGGTGGAGGCCAGGCGGTGGTACTTGACCATGAGCTCGTCGGGGATGGACATGACCTTGCCGAACATGTCGGCCGGCTCGTCGGTGAGCCCGATGTAGTTGCCGTAGCTCTTCGACATCTTCTTCACGCCGTCGGTGCCCTCCAAAAGCGGCAGGGTGAGGCAGACCTGGGGCTCCATGCCCATCTTCTCCATGAGCTCGCGGCCGGCGAGCAGGTTGAACAGCTGGTCGGTGCCGCCGAGTTCCACGTCGGCCTTGATGACCACCGAGTCGTAGGCCTGCATGACCGGGTAGAGGAACTCGTGCAGGCTGATGGGCTGGGAGTTGGCGTAGCGGTTGTGGAAGTCGTCGCGCTCGAGGATGCGGGCCACGGTGAAGTTGGCCAGCAGCTTGAGGAGGCCCTCCATGTCGAGCGACAGGATCCACTCCGAGTTGTAGCGCAGGGTGGTCTTGGCAGGGTCGAGCACCTTGAAGGCCTGGTCGACGTAGGTCTGGGCGTTGGCGTCGATCTGCGCGCGCGAGAGCTGGGGGCGCGTGGAGTTGCGGCCCGACGGGTCGCCGATGAGCGCGGTGCCGTCGCCGATGATGAGGGTGACCTGATGGCCGAGGTCCTGGAACTGGCGCAGCTTGCGCAGGGGCACCGCGTGGCCCAGGTGGATGTCGGGGGCCGTGGGATCGACGCCCAGCTTGACGTTGAGCGGCTCGCCGCGCTTGAGCTTCTCGAGCAGGGCCGCCTCGGGGACGATCTGGGCGGCACCGGACTTGATGATGTGGAGCTGTTCTTCGGGAGTTATCGGACTCATCTCCTTGGGATTGGGTTCGGCTGCTGGCAGGACATTCTAGCGCAGGGTACGGGCCGCAGGCTAGCTGACGCCGCGGAAGAGGTGGCCCGAGGTGGTGTCGGGCATCTTGGCGATGGCGTTGCCGTCGTTCTGGGCCACGTGGAGCGCGCGGATGGCGCGGCCCACGGCATGGGCCGTCTCCTCGACGTTCATGAGGGTGGCGTCCACCATGAAGGCCGACACGCCGGCGGCCATGAGCTCGGGCAGGGCGGGAGCCACGTCCAGCTCCACGGAGTTGTACAGGTGGCTGCGCCCGAAGCAGTCGGTGACGACCGGGAACTCGAAGCCCTTGCGGTCACGCAGGTAATGGGGGCTCTTGCGGCGCGGGCAGACGGCGCAGTCCTCGTCACAGGGACCTTGGCTCATGAGCAGGCAGTGCTCGGTGACCATGAGCTCGGTGGCGCCGATGAGCTGCACGCCGATCTCCACCGGCGCCTCGCGGGCGAGCTCCTCGATCTGGCGCAGGGTGAGCTCGGGCGAGAGCCATACGCGCTCGGCGCCGAAGTCGCTGACCGTGCGCAGCGAGAGCGCGTTGGTGACCGGCACATGCGGCCCCACGCTGATGAGCGCGCCCTCCTCAGAGGCCCGCTGGAGCGCGCCGAGGCTCTCGGCCATGAGGGGCTTGTCCTCGACGGCGTACTTCCACACGTCGTGGGCTACGACGGCCTCGCGGGAGGAGCCGACGGCCTCGTGGTCGACCACGGGCATGATGGGGATGCAGCCCTTGGGATAGCCCGCCTGCTCGGCAGCGGCGTTCAGCTGGCCTGCGATGACGGCCTCACCGCGGCGGTAGTTGAGCGCGGGCACGTAGATGAGGTGCGCGCCAGCCCGCTTGGCCGCGCGGGCACAGGCAGGATTGGTCACCGTGACGGCGATGCGGCAGCCCGAGGGATGAGCCGCAGGCGCGGGATCGCGGGGGACGACGCGGGGCAGCGGCCGGTCGGCGGTTCCCGCCAGGATGAGGGACTGCAGGCGGTCGAGGGCCTCGGCGCGAATGTGGTGGAGCTGGGAGAACCCGATGCCCACGTTGTCGTCCAGGTCGATGGCGAGGCTCACCAGCTGGTAGGGCGTATTGCCGAGGCGGTCGATGTGGGCTGCCGCATCGTCGAGGGAGACGGCGCGAGTGCGGGCCGCCTCGACCTCCTGGCCCTCCGCGACGCCGAGAAGACCGCCCTCGGGGAAGGCGGCGGCCAGGCGGCGGGCGATGGCGAGGGAGGTGCGGGCCGCGTCGTCACGGTTCGCGGGAAGCGCCGCGAGAACCTCCGCCTCCGTGGCGAGGCGGAACGCGACGCTGAGCGGCTCGCCGATGCGCAGCGTGGCGACGCCCACGATGGGCACGCGGGGCTCGCGAGCGTCGTCGGCGAAGGTGGCCTCGGCGCTGCGCACGCGAAAGACGCGGTCGCCGGCCTTCACCGTGCGCGCCTTGCCCTCGAGGGGCAGGTGGTAACGTCCCCGCTTGTCGGTGCGAACAGGTCCCAGCGTGAGCGTGCCGTTGCCCTTGCGCGTCCAGAACTCCAGCACGTCGCCCTCGGCCAGGACGTGATCGCTCTTGAGGAAGGCGGCGGCGTCGCGCACCTCGTCAACGCGGCCGAGGAACAGCCCGCGGTTGTTGGGACGCCGATAGCTCATGATGCCGTTGCCGCGCTCCCCTTCCAGGTAGGCCGTGGTGAAGCCGCGCGAGAAGGCGTCGGTGAGGCGGTCGCGGTCGGCGTCGGTGACGCCGGGCTGCGCCGGCGCGGAGGGCGCATCTTGCGCGGAGGGGCTCGCGAGGGCCGCGTCCAGGGCCTTGCGATAGACGGAGACGACGGCCTGCACGTACTCGGGGGACTTCATACGGCCCTCGATCTTGAGAGAGGCGACCCCGGCCTCCACCAGCGCGGGCATCAGATCCACCGTGCAGAGGTCCTGGGGCGAGAGCAGGTGGTCGCCCGGCGAGGGCAGGCTCTTCTGCAGCGCTCGGTTGCGCAGCTCATAGGGCAGGCGGCACGCCTGGGCGCACAGGCCGCGGTTCGCCGAACGGCCGCCGATCAGGGAGGACATAAAGCACTGGCCCGAGTAGCAGACGCACAGCGCGCCGTGGGCGAACGCCTCCACCTCCATGCCCAGCTCGGCCGCCTCCGCAGCCAGCACGGCCACCTCCTCCACCGACAGCTCGCGGCCCAGGGTGACGCGGCGCGCGCCCAGACGGGTGGCAGCGCGGATACCGGCCAGGTTGATGGTGTTCATCTGGGTGGACACGTGGAGCCGCGCCTCGGGCAGGGTGCGCGAGAGCTCGGCGGCCAGGCCGATGTCCTGCACGATGAAGGCGTCGGCGCCGGCCCGGTAGGCCTGGCGTGCGCACTCCAGGGCGTCGGTCACCTCATCGGGGAGGATGACGGTGTTGAGCGCCACGTAGACGCTCACGCCGCGCAGGTGGGCATAGGCGCAGGCCTCGCGCAGGGCCTCCAGGGAGAAGTTCCCCGCGTTGCGACGGGCATTGAAGGCCTCCAGGCCCAGGTAGACGGCATCAGCGCCGGCGGCGACGGCCGCATGGAGCGCCTCGGGGGTGCCGGCGGGGGCCAAGAGCTCAACGGTGGGACGGGCCATGGGGTTCCTTTCTGCAGAGACAGCAAGGGCCCGGGCGATCGGCCGGGCCCTGTGGTGCGAGGGAGGACGGGGCTTACAGCTCGGCAGCGCGGGCGTCCCCGGCCTTGAGCTTGTCGATGCCCTCATCGTAGGTGTTCTGGATGTCCTTGACGCGCTGGTCGTAGGTGGCGTAGTCGAAGGGATGCTCGTCAGTGGCGCTCGCCACCTCGGTGTAGAGGGCGATGTAGCCGTTGAGCGCGTCCTTGAGCGCGTTGCAGCCGTCCACGTAGTCCTGCTGAACCTCCTTGAGCGGCTCGGGCGCCTCGATGGCAGCCAGGGCGTCGAGCGCCTTGAAGGCGTTGTCCGCCTGGGTGCGCATGGTCACCACGTCGCCGCGAGACACCGCGTCCTCGAAGCCCTCGAGCTTCTGGGAGAGGTCGTCCATGGTCTGGTTGACCTGGGCCATGTACTGACGGTTAGCCGTCTGGGCCTCGGTGGCCGGGTTGTTCTGGGCGGCGCAGCCAGCCAGCGCCACCAGCGCGCCCAGGCAGAGAGCCGCCAGGGCGAACGAGACGATGCGTGTCATCTTGAAGCTGTTCATCGATGCTCCTGTTCCGGGACCCGCGGGCCCTTCCGTCTTTATGCCGCCGGGCCGGCTTGAGCCGACCCGGAGTGGTGCCTATCGCGCTGCGGACCCCTAGGCGGCGCGACCCTGGTTGCCGGAGATGGTCCCCGGGTTGCCGCCCGTGTTCCCTCCGGTGTTGCCCCCGGTGTTGCCGCCCTGGTTGCCGCCAGTATTGCCACCGGTGTTGCCACCGGTATTCCCGCCGGTGTTGCCGCCGGTGTTTCCACCGGTGTTGCCGCCGGGGTTGCCACCCGTGTTCCCGCCTTGGTTACCGCCCTGGTTTCCGCCCTGGTTTCCGCCCGCGTTGCCGCCGGTGTTGCCCGGGTCGGTGGCCGGCGGGGTGATGGGCTGGGTGGCCGGCGGGGTGGTCGTGGCCGGCGGGGTGTCGGGGGCCTCGCCGGTCTGGGCTGCCTCGCCCTGCTTCTCGGCGTCATCGTCGCCCTTGCCGTAGTTGCCGCCGATATGGTACTCCTCGTCCCTGAAGTCCTTGATGTAGTCGGGCTTCTTGTCGGCCTTGGGGAACTTCTCGGTCTGCTGGCCCTTGAGGGCCTTGCCGAGGAAGTCGGAGAACACGCTGGCCGCCGACACGCCGCCGGGGATGGACTTGGCCTTGGTGATGTCGGCGCGGTCACCCAGCCAGATGGCCACGGACAGCTGCGGGGTGATGCCGCAGAACCAGTTGTCCTTGTAGTCGTCAGCCGTTCCCGTCTTGCCGCCGGCCTCCTGGCCGAGGCTCCAGAGCGCCGCGGCGCGGCCGGTGCCGGAGGTGACGACGCCCTTCATGACCTCGATGGTGGCCACGGCCACCTCCTGGTCGATGACGCGCTCGCCCTGGGGGTTGGAGTTGTCGACGATGACCTTGCCGTTGCGGTCGACGACGCGCTCGATGCACTCAGGGTCGTAGTGGACGCCGCCGTTGGCGAGCGTGGCGTAGGCGTCGGCCATCTCAAGCGGAGTGACGAGCGAGGTGCCCAGGGTGATGGAGCCCACCTCCTCCAGCGGGGAGGTGATGCCCAGCTTGTGGGCCATGTCGGCCACCTTGTCGGGCCCAAGCGAGAGACACAGGCGCGCGAAGGCGGTGTTGGAGGACACGGCGAAGGCGCTCGCGATGGAGCGGGTGCCGTAGTCGGCGTAGCCGATGTTGTGCACGTCCCAGCCGGGGAACTTCTCCTGGCGGCCGGCGTCGATCTTCGTCTCGGGGTCGATCCCCTCCTCGATGGCGGCGGCCAGCGTGAACGTCTTGAACGACGAGCCTGCCTGACGACCGGAGCCGCCCTCGCCCGTGGCCATGTTCACCATGGTCTGGCCCTCGCCCTCGCCATACTCTCCCTGGCTGACCATGGCCTTGATGTAGCCGTTGTCCGGGTCGATGGCGACGAGCGCTACCTCGAACGGGTCGCCGCCAGCCTGCTTCTTCTTCTTCTCGCAGGCCTCCTCGGCGTAGCCCTGCATGGTCACGTCGAGGGTGGTGTAGACGGTGAGCCCGCCCTTGAACACCTCGGCGGTGGAGTAGGCGTACTTGCCGTTGGGGTCGGTCAGCTGATTGCGCACGTAGCTCGTAAAGTAGGGGTAGGCCAGGATGCCCGACTGCGAGGGCACCTTCTCGTTCAGGGTGATGGGCTCCGCCTTGACCGCGTCAGCCTCCTCCTGGGTGACGACGTTGTTGGACACCATGCGGTCGAGCACCGTGTTGCGGCGCTTGACGGCGTTCTCCATGTTCCGGGTGGGATCGTTGTAGGTAGGCGACTGCGGGATGCCGATGAGCGTGGCCGCCTCGTTCAGGGTGAGCTCGTTGGCGTTCTTGGAGAAGTAGCGCTGGGCGGCGGCCTGGATGCCGTAGGCGCCGGCGCCGTAGTTGATGGTGTTGAGGTACATGAGGAGGATCTCGTCCTTCTCGTACTGCTCCTCCAGCTTGAGGGAGATGTAGGCCTCGCGCACCTTGCGCTTGAGGGAGATGTCGTTCATCTCGTCCGCCAGGATGGTGTTGCGGACGAACTGCTGGGTGATGGTGGAGGCGCCCTCGAGCTGGCCGCCGGCCAGGTTGTTGACGAGCGCACGGCCGATGCCGAGGATGTCCACGCCGTTGTGGGTGTAGAAGCGCTCGTCCTCGGTGGCGACGGTGCCCTTGAGCACGAGCTCGCTCACCTCGTCGAGGGTGACCGGCTGGCGGTTCTCCAGCTGGAACTCGGCCAGGACGGTGGTGCCGTCGGAGGCGTAGACGACCGTGGGCTTGGCCGTGTTGTAGGCGTCCGCGTTGGCATAGTCGGGAAGGTCCTCGATCCACGCGGTGCACAGCCCGATGACCCCGGCCACACCGGCGACCACCACGGCGACGACGACGGCCAGCGCCATCAGCACGCCGGTCTTCTTGTTGCTGGTCCGCGTTCCCTTGCGGCCCTTGATAGCCCTGGAGCCCATGATCACCTCCGTCGAAAACTGCCGCTCATTGTACCATCGGCCCGTTAGAGCAGGGGTTTCTTCACAGTTGTGGGGAGAAAACCACAGGAGGCGCGGTGGGGCAGGCAGGTGCGCGAGCGGGGGCCAGCGGGCGCGGGGCTAGGCGATGGCCGCCTCGTCGGCGGCCAGGCGCTCGCGGGCCTCGGCCAGCTGGGCGCGGACGGCCTCGTGGCCGGTGCCGCCGTAGGTGGTACGGGCCGCCACGATGGCCGGCAGGTTGAGGGCGCCGGCGATGTCGGCCTCGAACAGGTCGCATTCCGCCTTGAAGTCGTCGAGCGTGAGGTCTTCCAGGTCGCAGCCGCGCTTCTCGCACAGAAGCACCAGGTGCCCTACCACCTCGTGGGCCCGGCGGAACGGCAGCCCCTTCTTGGCCAGGTAGTCGGCCACGTCGGTGGCGGCCAGGTAGCCCTTGCGCGCCTGGGCCATCATGGCGTCTGGGTTCACCTGCATGGTGGCGATCATGCCCGCCGCGCACCGATAGCAGTCCTCGAGGGTGTTCGCCGCGTCGATGGCGCCCTCCTTGTCCTCCTGCAGGTCCTTGTTGTAGGCAAGCGGCAGCGACTTGACCGTCACCATGAGGGCCATCAGATCACCGATGACGCGGCCGGACTTGCCGCGAATGAGCTCGGCGAAGTCAGGGTTTTTCTTCTGCGGCATGATGGAGGAGCCGGTGGAGTAGGCGTCCGACAGCGTGACGAAGCCGAACTCGGCCGTGGACCAGAGGATGATCTCCTCGCAGAGGCGCGTGAGGTGCAGGGCCGACACCGAGCAGGCGTAGAGCAGGTCGAGCAGGAAGTCGCGGTCGGACACGGCGTCGAGCGAGTTGGGAATGACCGACCCGAAGCCGAGCGCCTGGGCGGTCATGGAGCGGTCGAGCGGATAGGTGGTGCCGGCCAGCGCCGCGGCGCCGAGCGGGCACGCGTCGGCGGCCTCGCGGGCGGCGGCCAGGCGCTTGAAGTCGCGGGCGAGCATCCACGTGTAGGCCAGCAGGTGATGCGAGAAGAGCACCGGCTGGGCGTGCTGGAGGTGGGTGTAGCCCGGCAGGATGACGTCGAAGTGGGCCTCAGCCTGGGCCAAGAGCGTCTGGCGCAGGGCCACGTTGGCGGCCATGAGGTCGCCGGCGCGCTTCTTGGCGTAGAGGCGCGTGTCGGTGGCCACCTGGTCGTTGCGGCTGCGACCCGTGTGCAGGCGCGCGCCCGGCTCGCCGATGGCGGCGGTGAGCGCGCCCTCCACGGCCATGTGGATGTCCTCGTCGTTCACGTCGAAGGCGAACTGACCCGCCTCGATCTGCCCGAGCACGTCGGCCAGGCCTGCGTCGATGGCGGCGGCGTCCTCTTGGGCGATGACCCCCTGGGCCGCCAGCATGGCCGCGTGCGCGCGCGACCCGGCGATGTCCTGGGCGTAGAGCGCCTTGTCCACCGGCAGGGACGCGCCGAAGCGCTGGGTGAAGGCGTCGGCGCCTTCTTCGAATCTTCCGGACCAGAGGGCCATGGGGTTCCTTTCCGAACGACGAGACGGGGGGGTGGGGGTCTGGCGCAGGGCTTCGCTCGACGCGTCGCGCCGGCGAGCCAAGGTCTCGCCGGCGCTTTGGCTTAACCTCGCTGCGCCCTGCGCCAGACCCCCTCTTCGCTTCCTGAGATTCTACGCGGTGACCGGGGCGGCGGCGATGACGGCCTCGGCCTCTTCCACGACCGCCGAGTTTTCGGCCGTGAACTCGTCGGCGGTGGAGCCGACGGCGTTGAACTGGTGCATCTTCGCGCCCATGGACAGGCGGTTCTTCGCCCACACCTTGCAGGTGAGCGCGTGCAGGTCGATGAAGCCCTTGGCAGCCTGCTGGTCGAACTCGTCCTCGGCGGAGTAGGTGGCCAGCTCGTAGGTGTAGAGCGAGTAGTCGGACTTGCGGCCCACCACGGTGCAGCTGCCCTTGTAGAACTTCAGCTTGATGGTGCCGGTGACGCACTGCTGGGTGTCGGCGAGGAAGGCGTCGAGGGCCTCCTTGAGCGGCGAGAACCACAGGCCGTTGTAGACCTGCTCGGCCCACGTCTGCTCGATGCCGAGCTTGTAGTGGAGCACGCTGCGCTCGAGGCAGAGGTCCTCGAGCGCCTTGTGGGCCTGGATGAGGGCGAGGGCGCCGGGCACCTCGTAGCACTCGCGGCTCTTCACGCCCACGAGCCGGTTCTCGATCATGTCGAGGCGACCGTAGCCGTTGGAGCCGGCGATGTCGTTCATGGCGTAGATGATGTCGAGGTAGTCCATGGCCTGGCCGTTGAGCGCGCAGGGCACGCCGTGCTCGAAGGCGACGTCCACGTAGGCGGGGGCGTCGGGGGCGTCGGGCGCCTCGGTCGGGTCGACGGTCATGGTGTAGATGTCCGCCGGCGGCTCGGCCCACGGATCCTCGAGCACGCCGCACTCGATGGCCCGGCCCCACAGGTTGTCGTCGATGGAGTAGGGCGACGCCTTGGTGGTGGGCACGTCGATGCCGTGGGCCTCGGCCCAGGCCATCTCCTCCTCGCGCGAGCCCAGATCCCAGTCGCGCACCGGCGCGATGATCTCGAGCTCGGGGTCGAGCATGAGGATGGAGGACTCGAAGCGCACCTGGTCGTTGCCCTTGCCGGTGCAGCCGTGCGCGATGTACTTGGCGCCGTACGCATGGGCCGCGTCCACCAGATGCTTGGCAATGAGCGGCCGCGAGAGGGCGCTGACCAGGGGGTACTTGTTCTCGTAAAGGGCGTTGGCGGCCATGGCGCAGGTGAGGTACTCGTCGGCGAAGGTCTGGCGCATGTCCACCACCAGACACTCGATGGCGCCGGAGGCGAGGGCCTTGGCCTTGATGGCCTCCAGGCCGGCGTGGTCCTGGCCGAGGTCGCCGGCGACGGCGATCACGTCAAGGTCGTACTTCTCCTGGAGCCACTTGATGCACACGGAGGTGTCGAGACCGCCCGAGTAAGCGAGGATGACCTTGTCCTTGGTGGTGTTCTGCTGCGTCATGATTCGTGCCCTTTCGCTTGTTCTGCTTGACTTCGTGCCCGGGTCTGCGGAACGCGGAGGCGGCTTGACGCGAACAGGGCAAGCCCTTGCGGGCGCCCCAGAAGCTTCGGCGGGATGCTGCTGCGTACCACGGCTTTTCATCGAGGGCGGGCGCCGGGCGGCGCCTGCGGGCCCCGCCTTCACGCGAAGGCGAGTGGGGAAGGGAGAAAAGCGGCCCTTGGGAGAATGCGGACGACTAACGTCGTCGCAGACGGGTCGTCACCTCGACGCGTCGGCGTCGGGTGACCGTGGAGAGAACGTCGGAGCGCACGGCAGCATCGCCAGCGAGGGCGATGTCGGTTGCTATGAGACCGGAGGTCTGCACGCCGTGGTTCCTTTCAGACGGTTCTTCCTGCGCGGCCAAACGATGACCGCGAAGCAGCTCATTGCTTGCAGGGGATGATAACGCAGGTTTCGGAAAAACACGTGAGAAATTTGCGAAACGGAAACATTGAGGGCGCGAGGAGTCCGCATCGGACTCCGGAATCAGGGAGAAACCCCTGATGAGAAGGGCGCTTTCTTTGGCGCGAGGCCCCCAGCGGCGCGAGGCCCCCAGCGGCGAGACGCCCCCAAGGCGCAATGCCGCACGTGCGGAATAGCTCGCTCGCACGGGTTGGCTGCCGCTTATTTCTTCGGGAACGAGAACTGGGAAGTTCTGTACCCGAGGATCGAGGGATTGCCCAGAACGCATCCGGAAGGAGCACCCGCATAGACGGCGGAACAGCCGAGCGGGTATTCGGCACAGCTTGCGAAAAAGGGAGTGAGCCCGCCTTGAAAGCCCCCTCCCCAAGAAAACCTAGACAGATGCGCCATCCGCCGGAGCAGGAGAAGGCGTCGGGCTAAACCGAGGGGGCTGACCCCGAGAAGTTCCGGGATCAGCCCCTAGCGGCTTGACGTATTATTCGCACCCGAGTTTTACTCGCTACGATGCCGATGGACGAGGAAACTCCACTAGGCCTCTCGCCTTAAGAAGGCGATTGCCACCACCCTGTTTGCAGGCGAAATGCAAAGACTTTCGGGGGCAGTCCAGTGGCGAACTCAGCGCTAAGCCATCAGCCGAATACTTATTCGGCTACCGTCAGCAATGCCCAGCGGGTCTTGCCGTCCATCTTCTTGACAAGCTCCTCAGCCTCGCCGTAGTACATGCACCACGCCTGGCAGTGCTGGACGCACATGGGCATCTTGCCCTCGGCGGTGCGGCTGGCGCACATGTCGCAGGCCTGGGTGATGACGGGCAGGTAGGTCCACTCCCACGTGCCCTCGAGGCCGGGGCGGTTGGCGTACTGGAACGGGCCAACCTCCTCCACCTTGATGCCGAACTCGCCCTTGGGCAGATCGAGCTCCTTCTTGCAGGCCACCTCACAAGAATGGCAGCCAGTGCAGTAGTCATAATTGACTAGGATTCCCTTTGTCATTATCAGTCTCCTTTTCCCTGCGCTACTGCTGCATCTCGGCTTTGCCATCGGCCATGGCTTTCTTCAACGCCTCCCGGCCTTGCATGTTTGCATCCTCAACCTTTTGCTGAACAGCACGTTTAACCTCATCTTGAATGAAGTCCGTTTGCCCCTCACGCTCCTTCATGGATGCAATATCGCCTGCCCAGGCGCCAGGGACGTAGTCTCCGAATCCGCCTTCTCTCGTCACCACCTCGCCCGGCATCTGATCCCCTTCCTCGTATTTATAGATTCTCGCGAGGAAGCTCTTGATGTCCGAGCCGATGCCGCCCTGGCCTGTCTCAAAAATCTTCGTCATGTTATTAATATTGGAATCAAACACGCCGTAGAGGCTGGGCTCGGCGGCCTCCTCCTCCGGGAACCACCACGCATGCTCCATATGGATGGTGTTAGGCTTGATGCCCGGGAACAGGAAGGCCTTCTGGCGGCAGCGACCATGCGGACTCTCGATCCACACCCAATCGCCGTCCTCGATGCCATGAGCAGCGGCGGTCTGGGGATTGATGGTCACGAGCGGATAGGGATGGAACTCGCGCATAGTCTCCAGCTGACGGTGCTCGCTGTGGAAGAACTCGTAGGATCGGCCGCCGGACGTGGCGATGAGCGGGTACTCCTTGAGCAGATCCGGCGTGGAGACCGGAGAGTTCTTCGGCTCGATGTGGTACGGCATCGGGTCGACGCCCCAGTGGTTGTAGCCCCAGCTCCAGAACTCGAAGCGGCCGGTGGCGGTGTCGAAGCCCGGCTGGCCGTCGGGACGGCACATGCCCTTCTCGTACTTGTAGTACTCGCTGTTCCAAGGATCGTACTTGTAGCCGCCGCGGGCCTGCAGCTCCTCGAAGTCGCCCTCGTAAGACGTGCCGCCCTCGGCGTACTGGTCGCACAGGTACCAGGTGGAGAGCTCCTTGTCGTCCTTCCACGGCCAGTTCTCGGGCTTGAGGCGCTTGCCCAGGTCGAGGATGATATCCTCGTCGGACTTGGCCTCGTAGTAGCTCGTGCACTTGGAGATGGAGCGCGCCGGCGTCCACCAGGTGCGCACGGCGTTGCGCTCGCAGCTCATGGCCACGGGCAGCACGATGTCGGCGTGGGCCACGGCGGTGGGGGTCATGAACGGGTCGGCGACGACGATAAAGGGAATGTTGTTCATGGCGTTATAGGCACGTGGCGCATCCATGCTGGAGCAGGCGATAGGGTTGCCCGACTCAATCCAGAGCATCTGGATCTTGAAGGGCTCCTCAGCCTCAGAGGCGTGAATAAACGAGTCTGCGGACGCGCAGGCCACGATGTCTGACTCCTCGATGCCAGCCGAGGTAGTAAGCTTATGCTTATAGTTCTCACGCGGGATCTTGAAGTCGCCCAGGCCGTAGCGCTTCTCGATGTCAAAGGCGCACTTCATCAAAAGGTTGCCACCAGGCCTATCGATATTGCCGGTAACGCCCATAAGGTCCAAGGCTGCCGCCGACACGCCCAATGCAGAAAGCTGCTGCTCGAAAGCGAGGCCCCACTGGATGGAGGCGGACTCGGCGGTTGCGTAAATGCGCGCAGCCTTGCGGATATCTTCAGCAGGCACATCGCAGATCTCGGCCGCCCAGTCGGCGTCCTTGCCCTGCACCGACTCGACGAGCTGCTCGTAGCCGTAGCACCACTTGTCGATGAAGTCGTGGTCGACGAGGTCCTCGTTGATGATGGTGTTGAGCATGCCGATGCCAAGGGCGCCGTCGGTGCCGGGACGCACCTGCAGCCACACCTCGGCCTTGGCGCCGAGCCAGGTCAGGCGCGGGTCGATGGAGATGATCTTGGTGCCCATCTGCATGCACTCGACGATCCAGTGGCCCAGGAAGCCGTCAGCGTTGGACTTGAGCGGCTCGTTGCCCCACACCATGATGACGTCGGGGCGGCGGAAGGTGGGATCCGCATACCTCAGCTCATGCGTCTCGGACACGTCGATGATGTTCATCTCGCCCATCTTTGCCGATGAGGCAATCATGCGGGGCAGGTAACATGCAAAGCCGGAGAAGCCGAAGTTGCTAACATTAGGCGTCTCAAGCGCAGTCGACGCGAAGAGAGGAAGCTGCCAGCCGATGTTACGGCCGGTGCCATGATCGAAGAGGATGGTGTGGGACCCGTAGTTCTCCTTGATGTAATTAACCTTCTCCACGATGATGTCGTAGGCCTCGTCCCAGCTGATGCGCTCCCACTTGTTCTCGCCGCGCTCGCCAGCGCG
>NZ_QWKK01000052.1 GCF_009911695.1 Enterorhabdus sp. P55
CCAGGGGCACCCGCCGCACGCGGCGGCGCAGGCCGGGGCGGCGGCGCGTGCGGGGCCGGGCTCGGCCACGCGCACGAGGCGAGCGCGGGCGAAGCTCGGCTTCTCCTCGACGAGCGCCACCTCCACCACGTCGCCGGGGGCGGCGTGCGCCACGAAGACGGTCTTGCCGTCGGCCAGCCGGCCCACGGCCTCGGGGCCGTAGCCCATGCGTTCCACGGTGATGATCTGGGTCTGGTCCATGGCCGTCCCTTCGCGGTCAAAATCCTCCGTCCGCCCGGCGGAGGTTGTCGTATAATAGGCGCCGCGCCCTCGTAGCTCAGGGGATAGAGCGTCTGCCTCCGGAGCAGAAAGTCGCAGGTTCGAATCCTGTCGAGGGCACCATCCAAGCCTTTCGCGCGTCGTCCCGCGCCGCGCCTCCGAACCCCGCTCAGGGGTTCTTTTTTTGCCCGCGTGCCAGCCACTGGCGCGAGCGGCGGTGCCTACGAAAAGGGCCTTTCCGAAGAAAGGCCCGGTCAATCGTGGTGCCCCCAACGGGAATCGAACCCGTGTCTCAGCCTTGAAAGGGCCGCGTCCTAACCGTTAGACTATGGGGACGGGTGGCACGCTGCCAAAACAGCCCATATAGTATGCCAGACGACTGGCTGGCATGCAAGGATTTCCTGCACATTTTCAGCCCCTCGCCCCGCAGGCCCTTGCGCTTGCGGCCCTCCTCGCCCACAATGGGCCGCTGGGGTCGGACGGGCGCGAGCCCGTCCCCCTGACGAGGGGGCGCGACGTGGGAGGAAGGGCCGTGCGCAAGCTCATCGAGCAGATCATGAAGTTCGGCGTCGTGGGCGTCATCGCCTTCGTCATCGACTACGGGCTGATGGTGCTCCTGACCGAGGCGTTCGGCGTGGACTACCTGGCCAGTGCCACCATCTCGTTTATCGTCTCCGTGACGTTCAACTACTTCGCGTCCATGCGCTATGTCTTCACCCACCGCAAGGGGATGTCGCGGCGGCGCGAGTTCGCCATCTTCGTCATCCTCTCGGTCGCAGGCCTTATCATCAACGACGCCTGCATGTACCTGGGCACGGGTCTTCTGGCCATCGACTACCGCGTCACCAAGATCGGCGCCACCGTCATCGTGATGGTGTGGAACTTCGTCACCCGCAAGAAGTTCCTCGATGCCGGCGACGAGGCGGAGCAGGCCGAGGAGTCCCTCGAGCACGTCGTCCGCGAGGCGCGCGGGGCCGCAGACGCGGGTGTCCGCGACGGCCGTCCGGGGCGCTAGCCCCCTGGGCTGCGAAAACGTAATCACGCGGTTACAAAACTAGCGTCTGAACAGGTATTGTGCCAAATCGGGCCCACAAAGTCACGACTACAATGCCCGTCGCCGATTCGCTAGCATAGACGACGGGAGGCGCGGCCCTTTCGCGGATGGCCCCGGTTTGCCGACACCCTGCCATCCCGCCGCGTCTCCCGCCACCGGCGCGCCGGCCCCTCCGAGGGCCTGGGCCTTCCGTGAAGCCCGGCCGGCCCTCCGCCGTGAACGCGCGCTGCGCGCCAAGAGGCGTCGCCGCCTTTGGCCCTCCGCTTCCCGCCCGCCGATCGGCCAGGGGGCGTGAAGATTAACGGTATTTTGGCATTTGGCCTGACGGTGCTGATAAAATCCTCTCCCATATGCGAACATTCGCTGGCACGGCGCCCTCGCGAGGACGCGGGGCCGCCGCCGAGAGAGAAAGGATGCCACCGCAATGGCAATGTACACTCCCGAATACCAGCCCACGGGCGACGAGATCGCCGTCATCACCACCTCCAAGGGCACCATCCGCGTGCAGCTGGCGGGCGCCGACGCCCCCATCCACGTGGGCAACTTCGTCGAGCTCGCCCAGAAGGGCTTCTACGACGGCCTGAAGTTCCACCGCTACGTGCCCGGCTTCGTCATCCAGGGCGGCTGCCCCACCACGCGTGACGCCACCCCCGAGCAGGTCGCCAAGGGCCAGGGCCCCTTCGGCACCGGCGGCCCGGGCTACTCCATCAAGGAGGAGTTCACCACCAACCCGCACAACGAGCACAACGACGGCACCCTGGCCATGGCGCGCTCGTCCAACCCGAACTCCGCCGGCTCCCAGTTCTACTTCTGCCTGGGCGCCCAGCCCATGCTCGACTCGGGCTACACCGTGTTCGGCGACACCATCGAGGGCAAGGACGTCATCGACTCCCTGCGCGCCGGCGACCTCATCGAGTCGGTCGTCATCGAGAACGTCGCCCAGTAGCACTACCCGGCTGCCTCCCTGCCCGGAGCCGAGGACCGACACTTAAGGAACTCCATGAACAACCAGCTGTTTGACCAAGCGAACCGCCAGTACCAGCAGAAGGACTACCAGGGCGCCCTCATGGGCTTCACCCAGTGCCTCCAGGACGCCACGTGCCCCCTCGCCCCCGGCGAGATGGGCCTTCTGTACCACCAGATCGGCAACTGCCTGGTCAAGCTGAAGAACCCGACCGAGGCCATCCATGCCTACACCCAGGCCACGGCCGACCCGGCCTACAGCGCCGCGGGCACGGTCGAGTGCAACCTCGGCATGGCCTACGCGTCCCTGCGCGACTACGACAACGCCGTGCGCTGCTTCGAGCAGGCCGTCTCCGACGACAGCTACCCTGCGGTCTACAAGGCCTACATGGGCATGGGCAACGCGCTCATGAAGCTCGGCAAGTCGGCCGAGGCGGGCGTGGCGTTCCGCGAGGCGGCGCTGGACGAGGAGAACCCGGATCCCACGAAGGCCCTGCTCAACCTGGGCGTGTGCTTCATGGCGCTCGACCGCCCGGCCGATGCGGTGGCCTCCTATGAGAGCGCGCTTCCCTTCGACATGACGCCGGCCACGCGCAACAAGCTCTACGCGAGCCTGGGCCAGGCCTACGTCTCCTGCGGGGAGATGGAGAAGGCGGTCAACGCCTTCGAGCAGGCCATCGCTGACAAGACCTACTTCCTGTCCGACTCGGCGAGCGTGGACTACCAGCGCGCCGTGGGCGCCGTGGCCCAGGGCGTCACCACCGTCGGCCAGGGGCTGGCCGCCGTCCCCGCGCCGCCCGTGGCGTCGCCCTCGCAGACCTCGGCGCTCACCCAGGTGCTGCCCGTGGCCGATATGTCGGGTCTCGACGTGGCGGCTGACGGCACCTCCATGGCCGTCTACGAGGAGGACGCGGCCTACTACGACGACGGCTACGACGAGGGCTACGACGTCCAGGACGCCTTCTACTACGACGAGGGCGCGTCCTACGACGACGGGGCCTACCCCGGCTACGTGGGCGTCTACGAGCAGGGCGAGGACCACTTCTTCAACGCCAGCGACGAGGAGCTGGAGCAGTGGTCGCGCGGCCTGGCCAAGCAGGATCGCAAGCGCCGCAACGTCGGCCTTAAGATCCTCGTGGCCTTCATCATCGTGATCCTGCTCGCCTGCGCCGGCGGCGTGTTCGCCTACACGCAGGGCTTCGGCTTCCCGAGCCAGGAGACGGTGGTGCGCGAGCTGTTCGCCAACCCCGAGGCAGCCAAGGCCGAGGTGTTCTCCAAGGCCACGAGCGCCTCGTCCATCGACACGATGATCGAGCCGGTCACCCAGGACGCCAGCCCCGTCATCGACGGCATGAACAAGTCCATGAGCGACTCGACGGTCTACGTCACGGCCCATACGCCCGAGGGCGGCGAGGTGCAGTACCGCATCTCCATGGTGCGCGACCTCATCGGCTGGAAGATCTCGAACATCGAGCTGTACTTCCCGAGCCAGAACTAGCGCGCCTCCCAGAACCGCGCATCGACGGGGCCGCCCGACCGGGGCGGCCCCGGCTGCGAATAGAGAAGAGAACGGAAAGGAACCCAGAACCCATGGCTATTCAGAAGACCTACTCCATGATCAAGCCCGACGGCGTGCGCAACGGCCACATCGGCGAGATTATCAACCGCTTCGAGCGCGCCGGCCTTGTCGTCGAGCGCATGGAGCTCGGCATGGTCACTCCCGAGCAGGCTGCTGCCAACTACGCTGAGCACGAGGGCAAGCCCTTCTACGAGGGCCTCATCTCCTACATCACCTCCGGCCCGGTGGTGAAGATGGTCATCTCCGGCGAGGGTGCCGTGGCCAAGTGCCGCTCGCTCATGGGCGCCACCAACCCGGCTGAGGCGGCCCCGGGCACCATCCGCGGCGACTTTGGCCTCATCATGGACGAGAACGTGATCCACGGCTCCGACTCCCCGGAGTCCGCCGAGCGCGAGATCGGCATCTTCTTCGCCTAGGGCGAGACGGCTTCACGCACGCGGGAAGGCCCCCTCGGGGGCCTTCTTCTTTTTTTTTGGGGGGGCGTTTCCTGCGCACGGGAGCCTCTGGAATGCAGATTCGTTCGGTTTTGCACCCGAAAGACGGGGGATCGGATCCCGCTGACGCCTTCTGGCCGATGGCGACCTGGGGTTTTGCCCCGGCTTCGGAAGAAGCGTGCCCGATTTCCCTTGCCGGGGAGTGCAAAACCGAACGAATTTGCTTCCCGGGGCGCTTTTTCTAAGGGCGGCCGGTCTGGAGAAAACGCCCTCTCGCCGGGGCGCGGGGCGCGCGGGCCTGGCGGGGGAGTAGGATGGGGCCATCGCCTTATCCCGCTGACGAGAGACTGAGGAGCACGCATGCTCTACCGAGTGATCGACGCCGCGGAGCTTCCAGCGCTCGTGGCCGCGTTCATGGAGCGCTACGAGGTGATCGCCCCGGTCAGGAGCGGCCGCAGCTTCGCCTTCGAGGCCGTGGGCTCCTTCGACGAGATCGTGTTGGACTATCCCACCACCATCACCTCGCCCAAGAAGTACGTCCTGCCGCCGCGCGAGACCCTGTTTCGGTTCGACGCGGAGGCCAACGAGGTCACCGACTACGTGGAGGCGGTCACCCCGCGGGTGATCTTCGGCGTCCACGCCTGCGACATCAACGCGCTCAACAGCCTGGACCGGGTCTTTCGGGACGCGCGCTACCCCGACCCCTACTACGAGGCGCGCCGCGACGCCACCATGGTGGTGGGCATCAGCTGCACGCCGTCTGAGGGCTGCTTCTGCCACCTCATGGACGCCGACGAGGCGCGCACCGGCTACGACCTGTTCCTCCAGGACATCGGCGGCCGCTACCTGGTGAGCATCGGCAGCGTCGAGGCGGCCAACGTGCTCGAGGGCGCGTGCAACCCCCGCGAGGCCACCGACGAGGATCGCATCGCCTTCCGCCGCGCCACGCGCCGGCGCCAGGCGTCGTTCAACCCGGAGATCCCGGACATCCAGGAAGTGCCCATGCTCATGGATGCCTTCCACTCCGACCCGTTCTGGGAGGAGCTCGGCGGCCGGTGCCTGTCGTGCACGGCTTGCTCGAGCGTATGCCCCACCTGCTACTGCTTCGACATTCGCGACACCCTGGATCCCGACGGCGTCCACGGCCGGCGCGAGCGCACGTGGGATGCCTGCACCTCGCCGCAGTTCGCGGTGGTGGCGGGCGGCCACAACTTCCGCGCCGACGGGCGCAACCGCGTGCGGCACCGCATGTACCACAAGCTCAACGGCTTCCTCGCCACGCACGACCGCAACCTCTGCGTGGGCTGCGGCCGCTGCGTCTACGCCTGCAAGGCGGACATCTCGCCCATCGAGGTGCTGAGGTTCTTCGAGCGAAAGGGGGCCGAGAATGCCGATTAGCCAGTCCGTCGCCGGGGTGTCCGTGGCGCCGCTGCGTGACGAGGGCGCGCCTCTCACCGGCGCCGAGCTCGTCCGGGCGAACCCCTACCGTCCGTGGCCGGCGCGCATCACCTCCATCACCGACCTCACGGCCACCGAGAAGCTCTTCGAGTTCCGCTTTATCGACGAGCGCATCCGCGAGGCCTTCCGGCACGAGCCGGGCCAGTTCGTGGAGCTGTCGCTCTTCGGCGTGGGCGAGGCGCCCATCTCCATCTCCAGCTCGCCGTCGAAGAGCGGCTTCATCGAGCTGTGCGTGCGCCGCGCCGGCACCTTCACCGAGCGCCTCCACCAGATGCAGTGCGGCGACATCGTGGGCATCCGCGGCCCCTACGGGCGTCCGTTCCCCTTCGACGAGATGCGCGGTCATGACATCCTGCTCGTGGCGGGCGGCCTGGGCATCGCGCCTCTGCGCTCGCTCATCAACAACATCCACGACGAGCGTTCCGACTTCGGCAAGGTCACCATCATCTACGGGTCCAAGAGCCCGGCCGAGGTGATGTTCCGCAGCCAGTTCGAGATGTGGCGCCACCGCAAGGACTTCGACCTGTACCTGACCGTCGACAACCCCGATGACACGTGGGACGGCGAGGTGGGCCTGGTCACCAAGCCCTTCGAGCATCTGGAGGTCGATCCGGGCCGCACCTTCGGCGCCGTGTGCGGGCCGCCGGTGATGTATAGGTTCGTCGTGGAGGAGATGCGCAAGAAGGGCATCAGCTACGACCACATCTACATGAGCTTCGAGCGGCACATGAAGTGCGGCATGGGCAAGTGCGGCCACTGCCAGATCGGGCACCAGTACTGCTGCATCGACGGGCCCGTGTTCAACTATTGGGAAGCGAAGAACATCCAGGGGTCGATGTAGCATGGACGCGATGACGGAGAACAAGCCCGCCCGCGTGGTGGTGATAGGGCTGGCCAGCTGCTTCGGCTGCCAGCTCCAGATAACGAACGTCGAGCGGCACCTGCTCGACATCCTCGGCCAGGTGGACCTGCGCTACTGGCAGCTCACGTCCTCCGATCCGATGCCGGAGGAGTTCGACGTGGCCGTGGTGGAGGGCGCCGCGACCACCGAGGAGGCCGTCGAGACGCTGAGCGCGGCGCGGGCGCGGGCCCGGTGGGTCATCGCCATCGGCGCCTGTGCCGTGACCGGCGGCATCCCCGCCATGGCCGCGCCGGGCTTCGAGGAGCGCGCCGCGGCCGTCTACGGCGAGGCGGCGCCCGAGGCCTGCGGGGCGCTGCGCGCGCCGGCGCCGGTGGGAAGCGTCATCGCCGTGGACTACGAGGTGCGCTGCTGCCCCATTGACCCGCTCGACTTCGCCGACACGCTCCAGCGCGTGCTGCGCGGCTCCAACAAGTCCGTGCCCACCTCCACGCTCTGCGGCGAGTGCAAGCGCAACGAGCGCGGCTGCTTCTACGGTCGCGAGACGCTCTGCCTGGGGCTGGTGACCCGCGCCGGCTGCGGCGCGCGCTGCCCCGACCTGGGCCGGCCCTGCAACGGCTGCGCGGGCCTCTCGCCCGACGCCAACGTGGCCTCGGCGCGGGCCGTCGCCACGCGCAGCGGCGTGGACCCGGCGCGCCTCGACAAGGCGCTCGAGCTGTTCAACACCGTCGACCCGAGCCTCGCACCGAAGGGATAGGCCATGGCACGCACCGCTATCAGCATCGACCACATCGCCCGCATCGAGGGCCACGGCAACGTGCGCCTGGTCATCGAGGACGGCCAGGTGCTCACCTGCCAGATGGAGGTGGTGGAGCCCGCCCGCCTGTTCGAGTCGATGGTGGTGGGGCGCCCCTTCGACGAGGTGCCCTACGTGGCCTCCCGCATCTGCGGCATCTGCTCGTCATCGCACGTGGTGACCGACCTGCGCGCCATCGAGGCGGCCCTCGACGTGCGCGTGACCGACCGCACGGCCGCCCTGCGCGAGCTGCTCGTGTACGGCTCGTTCCTCCAGAACCACGCCACGCACCTGTTCGTGTTCAGCGCGCCCGACTTCCTCGGGCATCGCAGCGTGTTCCCCCTGGCCGACGAGAACCCGGCGCTCTTCGACAAGGCGCTTGGGATGAAGGCGCTCGGCAACGAGCTCTGCACCGCCGTGGGCGGGCGCTCGGTGCACCCCATCACCGCGGTGGTGGGCGGCTTCACCAGCGAGATCACGCCGGCGGAGTACCGCGCGCTGGCGGACAAGATGGACGCGATGGCCGACTTCGCCGTGGAGGCGGTGGATCTCTTCGACGGGTTCGAGGTGCCTGCCATCGAGACGGCGGGCGACATGCTCGCCATGGTGGCGCCCGGACGCTACCCGGTGTGCGACTCGGATGCGGCCCGCTTCGTGCGCGCCGGCTACGACTTCAACTGCGCCCAGGTGGAAGAGGAGGTGGAGGAGTACCCGGTGGGACACTCGGCCGCCTTCCTCGCGCGTGCCCGCCGCACGGGCAGCCCGTATATGACCGCGGCCCTCGCCCGCGTGAACGCCTCGTGGGACGCGCTCAGCCAGCGGGCCCGCTATGCCGCCGCGAAGGCGGGGCTGCGCCCGCCTGAGCTCAACCCGCTCATGAACAACCTGGCCCAGGCCGTGGAGCTGGTGGACGTGCTCGACCGGTGCGCGGCGCTCTGCCGCCGCCTGGCCGACGACGCCTTCGAGGGATCGAGCGCGCCGGCGGCCTTCGAGGTGCGCGCGGGCGAGGGCGTCGGGTTCACCGAGGCGCCGCGCGGCGCGCTGTTCCACCGCCTGGCCATCGACAGGGAGGGCCGCGTCATCCGCGCCAACATCCTCACGCCCACGGCCCAGAACGTGGCCAACCTCGAGGCCGACATGCGCCTTCTGGCCGAGAAGCTGGTGGGGGAGGGCCGCTCGGAGGCCGCCATCCGCCTGGAGGTGGAGAAGCTCGTCCGCGCCTACGACCCCTGCCTGTCCTGCAGCGTCCACTAGCCGCAGGCGCCCGCGCGGCGCCCCGGCGCCTGCGGCCGATGGGCGCGCGCGGGGCGCCTGTGGCCTGGTGGGGCGGTGTGCGCCGTGTGGATTTCGGCGGGGGTACGGGGCCCCTATGGTAGAATCCGAATCTAACTGAACCGATTATGAATTCGCACGCCCGAAACCTGACCCAAGGGGAAAGCTAAGTATGTCCTTTCTAGACATGTTCTCGGGGTTGACCGGCCAGATGTCCGCCGACATGGCCATCGACTTGGGAACGGCAAACACGCTGGTCGCCATCACGGGCGAGGGCATCGTCATCAACGAGCCCTCGGTCGTCGCCATAGAGAAGTCCACCCATCGCGTCCTGGCCGTCGGCCACGAGGCGAAGAACATGATCAACCACACGCCGGAGGCCTTCTCGGCGGAGCATCCGCTCAAAGACGGCGTCATCGCCGACTACGACGTGACCGAGGCGATGCTGTCGGCCTTCATCAACAAGGCCTCTGAGCGCAAGTACCCCTGGCAGCCCAAGCCCCGCATCGTCATCTGCATTCCCTGCGGCGCCACCTCGGTGGAGAAGCGCGCCGTGTTCGAGGCCGCCATCCAGGCCGGCGCGCGCCAGGCCTACCTCATCGAGGAGCCCATGGCCGCGGCTATGGGCGCCGACCTGCCCGTGACCGAGCCCACCGGATCCATGGTGGTGGACATCGGCGGCGGCACCACCGAGGTGGCCGTCATCTCGCTCGGCGGCATCGTCACCTCCTCCAGCCTGCGCCTGGCCGGCAACCGGCTGGACGAGGCCATCGCGGTGCACCTGCGCGACCTTCTGGGCATCAAGATCGGCGAGCGCACGGCCGAGGTCATCAAGATCAAGATCGGCTCCATCCTGCCCTTCGAGGACGGGCGCGAGCGCGACATGATCATCTCGGGCCAGGACATGATCACCGAGCAGCCCAAGGAGGTCACCATCCAGTCCGAGGACGTCCGCGCGGCGCTCCAGGCCCCCATCGAGGAGATGGTCCTCCACATCAAGGAGACGTTCAAGAAGACCAACCCCGACCTCGCGTCGGACATCATCCAGAACGGCATCCTGCTGACGGGCGGCGGCGGCCTGCTCCACGGGCTCGACCGCTACCTCACCAACGAGCTGGAGATCCCCGTGTGGGTGTCGGAGACGGCGCTCACCAACGTGGTGTCCGGCTGCCTGAAGGTGCTCGAGACGCCCACCGCCCTGCGCCAGACGCTCATGCGCTCCAAGTAGGCCGCCCCACTCGATGGCCCTCAACTTCCAAAACCAAGGCTCGGCGCTCCTTCGGCGGGTGCTCTTCGCCGTCCTCCTCGTCATCTCGCTCGCGAGCATGACCGTCTATGCCCGCGAGGGCGCCGACGGGCCGCTCCATCGCGTCCAGGCCGTCGTCGCCGGCGCGGTGGCGCCGGCGCGCTCCGCGGGCGCCGCGGCCGATGCTGCCCTCGACGGGGCCGCCGACGCGGCGGAGGACGCCGGCGCCGACGAGTCCACCCTCACCGCGCTGCGCGAGCAGAACGACCAGCTGCGCCGCGCCGTGGCCCAGGGCGAGGAGTACCGCCTTGAGGCTCAGCGGCTCCAGGCGCTGCTCAATCTGAAGGACGCCTACGACCTGGAGGGCGTGGGCGCGCGCGTGATCGGGCGCTCGACCGATGCCTGGAACCAGACCATCACCATCGACGCCGGCGCCGACGAAGGCGTGGAGACGGGCATGACCGTCATGGGCCCCTCGGGCGTGGCGGGCCAGGTCGTGGCCGTGTCGCCGGGCTCGTCCACGGTGCGCCTGCTGTCCGATCCGGCCTCGGGGGCGGCGGCCCTCATCCAGTCGAGCCGTGCCGAGGGCATCGTCCGCGGCTCGCTCGACGGCCTGCTCTACCTGGAGAACATCGGCGCCGACGTGACGGTGTCCGTGGGGGACGTGGTGCTCACGAGCGGCCTGGGCGGCAGCTACGTCCGCGGCCTGCTCATCGGCACGGTCGCCCGCGTGGACGGCGCGGCCGGCGACGCCACCCGCCGCATCGTCGTGGCTCCGGGCGAGTCCATTCGCGCGCTCGAGGAGGTCATGGTCGTGTTCAAGGCCGACTCCCCGGCCGCGGCGGGCGACGCGGGCTCGGCCCCGGCTGGCGACGCAGAAGGGGGTGCGTGATCCCATGACCGACGGACGCGAGCGCATCGCCCTCGTTGTTGGCGCCCTCATCGCCCTGGCGCTCCAGGTGATGTTGGCGCCGGTGCTGGCCATCGGCCCCGCCCAGCCCAACTTCATCGCCGTGTACTGCCTGGCGGCGGCCGTGGCCCGGCCCCAGTCCGCCGGCCCGGTGCTGCCCTTCGTGATGGGCATGGCCTACGATCTGGTGGGCGGCGGCGCGGTGGGCTCCCTGGCCTTTCTGCTCGTCTTGGTAACAGTTGTCGCTTCCCGGACTATGGGGGCGCTCAACAATGACACGCTGTTCATGCCCCTGGCCATCCTCGTCGCGTCGCTGCTCCTGACCCAGGTGCTCTACGGCGCGCTGACGCTGGCCCTCGGCACGGGCGGCTCGCTCGTAGACGCGCTCGTCTACCGCGCGCTGCCCTGCGCGCTCTACGACGCGGTCGTGGGGCTCGTCATCTACCCGCTCGCCGCGCGATTCCTGGTCGGGCAGCCTCTGCAGCACCCGGGGTCGTCTCAACTGCGCTAAGGAGGTGCGGTCTTGATCGCAGCCATCATCGCGGCCATCGCCGCGGGCCTCATAGCGGTGGCCGTCATCGCGGCGGTCATCATCGTGCGCAACCGGCGCGGCGCCAAGGCCGCCCCGCGCAAGGACTTCCAGCAGCTCGACACCGTGGGCGTGGGCAGCTCGCCGTTCGACAGCTCCTCAGAGGCCCTCTCCGCCAAGAACGGCGAGGTGCGCGTCACCCGCGGCCAGACGGCGGTGAAGAAGCCCTCCGAGGCCCTGCGCGGGCGCTTCGTGGCCCTTGGCGTGCTGGCTGCGGCCGTGTTCGGGTCGCTCTCGGCCAAGCTCTGGAGCCTCCAGGTGCTCTCGTCGTCGGACTACTCGCGTGACGCGGAGAAGAACCTCTACTCCACCGTGTCCACCCCCGCGCCCCGCGGCCTGATCTGCGACGTCCAGGGCACGCCGCTCGTGAAGAACCGCGCGAGCCAGACGGTGCTCGCCGACGCCGACGTGGCGGACGACCGCGACGTGGTGCGCCGCCTCTCGGCGGTGCTCGGCGTGCCGGCCAACGTGGTGCGCCAGCGCATCCAGGACTCCTCGGGCGGCGCGCAGAGCCAGCGCGTGGTGGCCGATGACGTGCGCCTGCGCGACGTGGCCTTCATCGCCGAGCACTCCGACGCCTTCCCCGGCGTGTCGGTGGAGACGCGCACGGTGCGCGAGTACCCCTACGGCGCGCTCGCGGCCCATGTGCTGGGCTACACCGGCCCGCCATCCGAGGAGGAGCTCAAGGCGAAGGTGGAGGGCCGTGAGATCAAGGCCACCGACACGGTGGGGAAGAGCGGCGTGGAGGCCTACTATGACGGCGTCATCTCCGGCGACCACGGGCAGCGCCGCGTGCTGGCCGACGCCGCCGGCAACGCGCTCGAGGTGGTGAGCGAGACGCAGGCCGTCAAGGGCTCTGACGTGCGCCTGACCATCGACGCCCGCGTCCAGTACGTCGCCGACAAGACGCTCGCCGACCTCGTGGCGCCCGACGGCGTCATCGGGCGCGGGCGCGGCGTGGCCGCGGCGGCCGTGGTGATGGACGTGCGCGACGGCGCCGTTCTGGCGCTCTCGAGCTACCCCACCTTCGATCCGGCCAACTTCACCGGCGGCATCCCCCAGGAGATCTGGGACCTCTACACGAGCGAGGAGTCCCATGCCCCGCTCAACAACCGCGTCATCAGCGGCCAGTACCCGGCGGCGTCCACCTACAAGGCGTTCACGTCGCTCGCGGGCCTCGAGTACGGCTTCGCCTCGCCCACGTCGGGCTGGGTGTGCGAGGGCAAGTGGGACGGCTTCGGATCGGGCGACGTGCAGATGTGCTGGAACCATTCGGGCCACGGCGGGCTCGACCTGCGCGGTGGCATCGTGAACTCGTGCGACGTGGTGTTCTACGAGATAGCCAAGGCGTTCTTCGACCACGGGCCGGCCGGCACCGGCCAGGTGTCCGAGACGGCGCTCCAGGACTACCTGGCGCGCTTCAACCTGGACAAGGCCACCGGCATCGACTTGGCCAACGAGGCCGCCGGTACCATCCCCACCCCGGCGTGGAAGGCTGAGCGTTGGCGCAACGTCCCCTCCGAGGCGCCGTGGCGCGGCGGCGACTACACCAACATGATCATCGGCCAGGGCTACGTGCTCGTGACGCCGCTTGAGATAGCCGTCGCCTACGGCGGCGTGGCGACGGGCCGCATCATGCGCCCGCACCTGCTCAAGGAGGTGCGCAACGCCGCCGACGAGGTGGTGGTCACCTACGAGCCCGAGGTGGTGAGCGAGGTGGACGCCAACGCGTCGCACCTGGCCTACGTGCGCGACGCCCTGCGTGGCGTCATCACCGAGAACAACAAGGTGGCCGCGATGTTCGCCGAGGCGGGCGTCCAGGCGGCCGGCAAGTCGGGAACCGGCGAGAACAGCGGCGCGGCCGACCACGCGTGGTTCGTGGCCTACGCCCCCTATGACGATCCGAAGTACGTGGTGACGGTCATCGTCGACCAGGGCGGCGGCGGCTCGGAGGTGGCGGCGCCCGTGGCGGCCAAGCTCCTCGGCGCGGCCATGGCGGCCGACGCCGGCGCCGAGCTCGAGGCTCCCCAGCGCGTGGCGGGGTCGACGGGCAAGTCGGTCGAGTACCACGGCACGAGCGCCGGACGAACGGACTAGGAGGGCGCCGTGGCAGAGCTTCCCCAGATCAACTCCGTGCGCAGCGCCCCGGTCGCGCCCCGCGCCTCGCGTCCCTCGCGCCTGGGCCCGGGGGTGGAGGGCCCCCTCATCCCGTTTATCGTGGTGGCGGTGCTGCTCGTGGGCTATGGGCTCGTGGTATGCTGGTCGGCCACGTCCACCAACGCCGACTTCAGCTTCACGCGGCAGCTGGCCGGCGTGGGGGCGGGCCTGGTGGCCATGGCGGTGCTGTGGCGCTTCGACTACCGGCGCCTGGCGAACATGACCATGGTGTTCCTCGTCATCAACGTGGTGCTCATCCTCTCGCCGCACCTGCCGGTGATCGGCGTGGAGGCCAAGGGCGCCCAGTCGTGGATCAAGATAGGCATGCAGGTGCAGCCCGGCGAGTTCGCCAAGGTGACCGTGGTGCTGTTCGCCGCGAGCCTCGTGGCCCGCTACGGCGGCACGCTCGACGATGCGCGCGAGTACTGCAAGGTGCTCGGGCTGCTGCTCATCCCGTTCCTCTGCATCATGACCCAGCCCGACCTGGGCACGGGGCTCGTGTACCTGTTCATCTCGGCCGTGACGCTCGTCATGGGCGGCGCGAAGCCACGCTACCTCATCATCACGCTCATAGCCGGCATCCTGGCCATCGCGGCGGTGTTCGTCGTCGACGAGTTCCTCAAGTACGAGAAGTCGCCGGGCGTCTACGAGTACCGCCTGCTCAAGAACTACCAGCGCAGCCGTCTGCTCGTGTTCCTCGACCCGGGCGGCGACACGTCGGGGGATGGCTACAACCTGGCCCAGGCCATGATCGCCATCGGCTCGGGCGGCCTGTTCGGCAAGGGGCTCCTGAACGGCACCCAGGCCGCCTACGGCTACCTGCCCGAGGCTCCCACCGACTTCATCTTCTGCGTCCTGGCCGAGGAGCTGGGATTCGTGGGGGTCATGGCGCTTCTGGCCCTCTACGTCGCGCTCATCGTGGTGGCGCTGCGCATCGCGCGCGCGGCCGACGACTTGTTCGGCATGCTCATCGTGTGCGCCGTGGTGGGCATGTGGCTGTTCCAGATTCTCGAGAACATCGGGATGACCTGCGGGCTCATGCCCATCACGGGCATCCCGCTGCCGTTCGTGAGCTACGGGTCGTCGTTCATGGTGGTCAACTTCGCCATGCTCGGGCTCATCGCCTCCGTCTGCACCCATCACAACGCGTTAGGAAGGAAGGGCGCCTATGCAGCTACCCATTGACATCTCAGCCGTCTTGAAGGCGGCGACTGACACTGGCGCCGCGGCCGCCACGCCGCTGTCGGTGAGCGTCTACGTGGACGAGACCGCCCCGGGGGATCTGGCCGGGCACGTGCGTGCGCTCTTCGCGAGCGCCGGCGCGCGCACGCGGGTGACCATCGAGTACCTGGACCGCGGGGTCGTGGAGCCTTCTGGCCGCGATGACATGGCCGTCATCGTGGCGGGGGACGACTCGGTGGTAGGCGCCCAGGCCGCCGCGGTGCGCGCGGCCGGCACGCCGGCGATGGTGGCCACCGTGAGCCCGCATGCCGTGCGCGCCCGCGCCGAGGCTGCCGGGTCGCCCATCCCCGCCGGGGACGTGGCCGCGCCC
>NZ_QWKK01000053.1 GCF_009911695.1 Enterorhabdus sp. P55
CGGGCGGGAGGCGCGGGGCGCGGGGCCCGAGGCACGACGCGACGGAGCGCCGCCCCGGGAGGCGGGGGCGGGACGGGACGAGGAGCGCGGCATGGGCACCCGGCGCGGGCCCGCCGCGGGCCTACTCGAACCCGAGGAAGCGGACTTCCGGCGTGAGCTGGATGCCATGGGCCTTCTCCACCCTCTCCTGGATGAGCTCGATGAGGTCGCGCACGTCTCGGGCCGTGGCGTCGCCCGTGTTCACGATGAAGTTGGCATGGGTCGGCGACACCTGGGCGCCGCCGACGCGCTCGCCCTTGAGGCCGAGCCCCTCGATGAGGGCCGCGGCCGAGGCGCCCTCCGGGTTGCGAAAGACGCTGCCGCAGGACGGCTCGTTGAGCGGCTGGCTCTTCTTGCGCTTGGCCAGGTTGGCCTCCATCTTGCCGCGGATGTAGAACGGGTCGGCCTTGGCGGCGGCGAGCTCGCACTCCACCACCACCTCGTCACGCGGCAGCGAGCAGGAGCGATAGCCCCACGCCACCTCGTCGCCAGCGCGGCGCACGAGGCCGCGGCCGGGGGCGAGCGTGGTCACGGACACCACGCGGCTGCCGATCCACTCGTCGCGCGAGCCGGCGTTCATGGCGATGGCGCCGCCCACGGTGCCCGGGGTGCCCACGGCGAACTCGAAGCCCGCGAGCGAGCGCTGGAAGGCCTCCTGCACCACGGCCGAGAGCATGACGCCGGCGCCTGCGTAGAAGCGGCCGGCCTCCTCGTCGGCGCGCAGGGTGCGAAAGTCGCGGCCGAGCGAGATGACGACGCCGGGGAAGCCCTCGTCGGCTACGAGCAGGTTGGAGCCGCGACCGGCCACCACCCAGGGGACGCCCTGCTCCTCGCAGACGGCCACGAGGCGCGTGAGCGCGCACAGGGAGCCCACGCGCACGAAGAAGCGCGCGGGGCCGCCGATGCGGTAGGTGGTGTGGCGCGCCATGGACTCGCGGGGGTAGACGTCGCCGTCGAAGGCGTCGTCGACAAGGAGCGCCTGGAGCGGCGTGGCGTGACGGGCGGACATGGCGCGAAGTCCCTAGCGACGGCGCAGCTCGTCGACGAGCTGGGGGCCGATGGCGGTCACGTCGCCGGCGCCCATGGTGATGACCAGGTCACCCTCGCCCACGGCGTCGAGGAGCGCGGGCACCACGTCCACGCGGCGCGGCACGAAGGCCGCCTGCGGGTGGCCCTCGTGCTCGAGCACCACGTTGAGGAACGTTTTGCCGTTGACGCCGGGAACCGGCGCCTCGCCGGCAGGGTACACGTCCATGAACACCACGTTGTCCGCCTCGTCGAAGGCGGCGCCGAACTCGTCTTTGAGCACCTCGGTGAACAGGGGGGCGCGCGAGTAGCGGTGCGGCTGGAACAGGACGTGGACGCGGTTGAAGTCGAGGGCCTTGGCAGCGGCGATGGTGGCGGCTATCTCGGTGGGGTGATGGGCGTAGTCGTCCACCACCGTGACGCCGTCGGCCTCCCCCACCAGGTCGAAGCGGCGGCGCACGCCGGCGAACTCGCCGAGCGCGGCGGCGGCGGCCTCCACGTCGAGCCCGAGGGCGTCGGCGAGCGCGAGCACGCCGGCGGCGTTGGCCACGTTGTGCCTGCCCGGGTTCTGCTTGACCGAGCCCGACACGACGCGCCCGCCGGGCAGCCGGAGGGCGAACGAGGAGCCCACCCCGTGCGGGGCGGCCTTGATGACGCGGGCGTCGCAGCCCTCGCCGAAGCCGTAGGTGACCACGCGGCGGCCCGTCGAGCGCGCCACCTCCACGAGCGCGGCGTCGTCGCCGCAGACCACGGCCACGCCGTCATCGGGAACCGAGGCGATGAAGGCGCGGAAGTTCTCGTAGATGTCGTCGAGGTCGGCGTAGTGGTCGAGGTGATCGGCCTCGATGTTGGTGACGATGACCGCCTGGGGCGCCAGGTAGGTGAAGGACTTGTCGCTCTCGTCGGCCTCCACCACGTACCAGGGCCCGCGCCCTGAGTGGGCGTTGGTGCCGAAGGCGCGCACGATGCCGCCGATGAGGAACGTCGGGTCCTCCCCCATCGCCTCGAGGGTGCTCGCGAGCATGGAGGACGTGGTGGTCTTGCCGTGGGTGCCCGCGACGGCGAGAGTCTTGAGGTCGCGGCCGAGGTGGGCGAGCATCTGGGCGCGGTGCACGATGGGCAGGCCGCGGCGCTGCGCCTCGATGAGCTCGGGGTTGTTCTCCAGGATGGCGGTGGACACCACGACCACCGGGTCGTCCGCGGGGATGTTAGCCGCATCCTGGCCGATGGACACCGCGATGCCCTGGGAGGCGAGCTGCTTGGTGTAGCGGCTCTCCTTCAGGTCCGAGCCGGTGACGGCGATGCCCTGGTCATGGGCGACGCTCGCGATGCCGCTCATGCCAACGCCGCCGATGCCGATGAAGTGCAGCGACGCGATGTCCCGTGGGTCCATGGATCCCTCTTCCGTAGGTGGTTCCGACAATCGGGCTATTGTACCCCAGCGCCGCGGGAGCCCGCTGCGGCTAACACAACATCTGCCAATTTGGCCGCGGCGTCGGCGGTTCCCTGGGCGCGGGCGGCCTCGGTCATCGAGGCGCGCAGCGCCGCGTCGTCGAGCAGGCGGCGCACCTGGTCGCGGAAGGCCTCGGTGCCCACCTCGGCATCGGGCATCATGAGGGCGCAGCCGGCGTCCACGTAGGCGCGGGCGTTGGTGGTCTGATGATCGGCCGTGGCGTGGGGGAAGGGCACGAGCAGCGCCGGGATGGCGCGGGCGGATATCTCGGCGAGGGAGGTGGCGCCGGCGCGCGAGACGATGACGTCGGCGGCGGCGAGGGTCTCCCCCATGCGATCCTGATAGCCCATCACCTGCCAGCGCTCCTCCTCCGCGGGCGAGAGCGCGAGCGCGTCGCGCACGGCGTCGAGCTCCTTGGGGCCGGTGATGTGGACGACGCGCACGTCATCGCGGGCGAGCAGCTCGTCGCGCATCTGGGCGATGGCCTCGTTGAGGTGGCGCGCGCCGAGACTGCCGCCGAAGACGAGCAGCATGAGGGCGTCATCGGGCACGTCGAGCATGACGCGCCCCTCGGCGCGGCTCGAGGCGATGACCGAGCGGCGCACGGGGTTGCCCGTCACGTGGACGCGGGATGCCTCGACGCCGGCCGGAGCCGACTGCGCGTAGGTGACGCACACGGCGACCGCGCGCTTGGCCAGGTACTTGTTGGCCATGCCCATGACGGAGTTCTGCTCGTGCACCACCACGGGCACGCCGAGGGACTCGGCCGCGCGCGCCACGGGGATGGACACGTAGCCGCCGAAGCCCACCACCACGTCGGGTCGCGCCTCGGCGAACCAGCGCTTGGCCTCGCGGGTGGACTTGGCGATCTTGGAGACGCCCTTGACGAGCGAGGCGGGGCGCGCCCGGTCGAAGCCGGCGGCCTCGAAGGCGCGGAAGGGCAGCCCGGCCTGGGGCACGAGGCGGGCCTCCACGCCCTGGGGCGTGCCGGCGAAGACGACGTCGCAGCCGCGATCGGCCAGCACCTCGGCCAGGGCGAGGGCGGGGTTGATGTGGCCGGCGGTCCCGCCGCCGGAGAGGATGACGCGCATGGCCTTACCTCCTTGGGGAGCGCGACGCGGGCCGCGCGAGGTCGAGGGGGGCGCCCGCGGCGCGGCGGTCGGGGCCGCGGCGGCCGGAGCGCTCCGAGGGTCTGCCGGATGAGGGACGCGCCGGGCGCTCGGCCCGCACGATGCGCAAGTCGGCGCGGCGCTGCTCGTAGACGCTCGGCTCGCCCTGGGCCTGGGAGACCGACAGGATGAGCCCCACCATGATCATGGTGGCGATGATCGACGAGCCGCCTGACGAGATGAACGGCAGCGGCTTGCCCGTGGTGGGCAGCACGCCGATGGTGCAGCCGATGTTGAGGAACGCCTGGGCCACGAGCATGATGGTGCAGCCGCCGGCGATCATGCGCCCCAGCTCGTCGGGACACTGCTGGGCGATGCGCAGGCCCGCCACGAGGAACGCCACGAACAGGCCGATGACGGCGAGCGCCCCCACGAGCCCGAGCTCCTCGCCGATGATGGCGAAGATGAAGTCGCTGTCGGACGCGAAGAGGTAGCCGAACTTCTCGCGCGAGTTGCCGAGCCCCACGCCGAACAGGCCGCCCTCGGCCAGCGCGTAGTAGGACCGGATGATGTTGAAGCCGTCGCCGTAGCCGTCCTTGCCATCGTTCCACGGATCGAGGTAGACCAGGCGCCCCGAGCGGTACCCGGTGCCGAACACGGCCACGAGGGCGAACAGGACGCCGACGGCGCCGATGATGGCCATGAGCCGGCCCGGCACGCCACCCACCCACATGACGGCGTAGATGCCGACGAAGCAGATGAGGGTGGTGCCCAGGTCGGACT
Organism: Enterorhabdus sp. P55; assembly: GCF_009911695.1. Taxonomy (GTDB): domain Bacteria; phylum Actinomycetota; class Coriobacteriia; order Coriobacteriales; family Eggerthellaceae; genus Enterorhabdus. The sequence continues at coordinate 4,411 of NZ_QWKK01000053.1, forward strand.
GGGTGCGGTAGAGGAAGACGAGCGGGATGATGACGAGCACCACCACCTGCACGATGGCGGCCCGGGGCTCGAAGGCCCCCTGGCGCAGCAGGTAGAGGATGCGCACCGCCATGAGCAGAAGCGCGATCTTGGCGAACTCGGAGGGCTGGATGCCGATGGTCTCGGTGATGCCGAGCCAGCGCCGGGCGCCGTAGAGCTCGGTGCCGACGAGGGCCGTGAGCACGAGCATCGCCACCGCGACGCCCCAGACCACCCAGATGAGCGGGCCGGCCCACAGCCGGTAGGGCAGCGCCTTCCAGAGCACGAGCGCGCACCCGATGCCCACCACCGCGTAAAGGGCCTGGGACTGGACGCTCTTGACCACCGAATGTCCGGCCTTCACATCGGCGATGGAGCCGGCTGAGTACACCATGACCAGGCCGATGAGCAGCAGCGCGAGCACGCAGAGCAGCAGCACCGCGCGCGGGCCCACCACCTCGGCGGGCAGCTCCCTCTTTCGGGCCGCAGCCATCTAGCGAGCCTCCCGGGCCCCTTGGGCGCGCTCGGCCACGAGGGCCTTGAACGCCTCGCCGCGCTCCTCGAAGCAGGAGAACTCGTCGAAGGAGGCGCAGGCCGGCGAGAGCAGCACCACGTCCCCCGGGGCGGCCGCCTCGAGCGCCACGTCGAGGGCCGTCTCGAGGCCGGCCGCCTCGAGCACGGGCACGGGCGCGCCGGCGAAGGCAGCCAGGAAGCGCGCGCGGGCCTCGCCGAAGCAGACGACGGCGCTCGCGTGCTCGACGCACGCGGCGACGAGCGGGGCCAGGTCGGTGCCCTTGTCGCGCCCGCCCAGAAGGACGAGGGGGCGCTGGGGCAGAAAGGCGGTGAGCGCCACGAGGGTGGCGTCCACGTTCGTGGCCTTGGAGTCGTTGTAGCACGCGACGCCCGCCACCGAGCCGCAGGGCTCGATGCGGTGCTCGAGGGCCGCGAAGGAGGCCAGGTGCGCCGACACCGCCTCTGCCGGCGCGCCGAGCGCGAGCGCGGCCGCCGCGGCGGCCAGGGCGTTGGCCTGGTTGTGCGCGCCCCGCACCTGGAGCTCATCGGCGCGGCAGAGGCGGTGCTCGACGCCGGCGAGGGCCACGGTGAGCGTGCCGTCATCCGCCACGAAGGCGGCGTTGTCGGACCCGCAGGCCGCGCGCATGTCGAAGCCCAGCCCGCGCGCGGTGCCCAGGGGCACGTAGGCGAAGCCGCGCTCGGCGGCGTCCTGGGCGCGCAGGGCGCGCACGCGCTCGCGCACCGCGTCGTCCACGGCGTCGAGCACGGCCACAGCGCCGGGCACGCGGCCCAGGTTGGCGAGCACCTTCCACTTGGCGTCGGCGTAGGCCTCAAGGCTGCCGTGCCACGCGAGGTGGTCGGGGGTGATGTTGAGCACCACGGCGACGTTCGGGGCGAAGTCGCGCGTGGAGGCCAGCTGGTAGGAGGAGGTCTCGGCCACGTAGACATCCGTCACGCCCGCGGCCACGGCCTCGATGCAGGTGTCGCCGATGTTGCCCACGGCATCCGCGGCCAGGCCGGCCGCGCGCAGCAGGTGCGCGATCATCGCCGTGGTGGTGGTCTTGCCGTTGGTGCCGGTGACGGCCACCCAGCGCGCGTCTGCGGCGCTCTCGCGCCAGGCGAACTCCACCTCGCTCACCACCTCGGCGCTCGCGGCCACGGCGCTTCGGTAGAACGCGGAGCGCTCGGAGATGCCCGGGCTCGCGATGCACAGGTCATAGGCGCCCTCGATGGCCTCGTGGTCGAACTCCACGCGGGCGCCGTCGGCCCGGGCCGCCTCGGCCCAGGCGAGCGCAGCCTCGCTCGGAGCGCCGGCAGCCACGGCCAGCGACTCCACGCGGGTGCCGATGAGCGGCCTCAAGTAGTCGGCGCAGGCGCGCCCGGACTTTCCCAGGCCCAGCACGAGCACGCGCCCGAGGCGCGCGGGCGCGGCCTTGCGGCCGGGCAGCATCTCACAGCGATCACGCAGGTCCACGGCAGCCCCCTAGCCCAGAAGCGAGCCGGCGAAGTAGAGGCTGAAGCCGAGCGCGGCCAAGACACCGGACACGATCCAGAAGCGCACGACCACCTTCGTCTCCGACCAGCCCTTCTTCTCGAAGTGGTGGTGCAGAGGCGCCATGAGGAAGATGCGCTTCTTCGTCTTCTTGTAGTAGAGCACCTGGATCATGACCGAGAGCGCCTCGGCCACGAACAGGCCGCCGATGATGAGGGACACGAACTCGGTCTTGGTGACCACGGCCAAGCAGCCGAGCGCCATGCCGAGGGCCAGCGAGCCGGTGTCGCCCATGAAGATGTCGGCCGGGTAGGAGTTGAACCAGAGGAAGCCCACGCACGCGCCGGCGAGCGTGGCCGCGAAGATGGCCGAGGGCAGCAGGTCGGAGCGGTAGGCGATGGCGGCCATCACGAGCATGACGATCATGACCGAGCCCGCCGCCAGGCCGTCGAGGCCGTCGGTGAGGTTGACGGCGTTGCACATGCCCACGAGCAGGATGTTCACGAACAGCAGGTAGAGCACGGGGATGGCGATGCCGTCCCCGATGGGCAGCACCCAGGTGAGGATGCCCAGGTCGAACGTGTAGACAAACGGGATGGAGACGGTGGGCTCCACGCCGAGCAGGTTGACGGCGAACAGGATGAACGCCGTGGCGATGGCGAACTGGCCGACGAGCTTGGCCTTGGGGGTGAGCCCGAGCGAGCGCTCGTGGGCCACCTTCGAGCCGTCGTCGATGAGGCCGAGCAGGCCCGTGAGCACCGTGGCGCCCAGCAGAAGCCAGATCTCAGGCGTGGGGGCGCCGATGAGCAGGGTGCAGGCGATGACGGCCACGAGCATGATGACGCCGCCCATGGTGGGCGTGCCCTGCTTGACCAGGTGGCTCTGAGGACCGTCGGCGCGCACCTGCTGACCGATGTGGCTGGACTTGAGGAGGCGGATCCACACGGGCATGAGCCCCATGGTGACCACCATGGAGATAACCACGGCGAGGAACACGAGGAACGTGGGGTATGCGGCGAATGTCGAGAACATGGCTTAGCTGACCAACCCTTCGGCGACGCGTTCGAGGCCCATGAAGTGCGATGCCTTGACCAGCACCGCATCTCCCGGCTCCAAGAGCACGTCCAACTCTCCCAGCACGTCGGCCACGGTGGCCGCGCGCGTGATCTTACGTTCGTCCATGCCGGCCGCGACGGCTCCCTCGGCGATGAGCGAGGCCAGCTCGCCCACGCAGATGAGCCCGTCGAGCGGCAGCCCCGCCGCCGCGCGCCCCACCCCGCGGTGGCACTCCGCGGCGAAGTCTCCCAGCTCGCCCATGTCGCCGAGCACCGCGTAGCGGCGGCCGGGGACGACGAGCGAGCAGAACGTGGCCAGGGAGGCGCGCATGGAGTCGGGGTTGGCGTTGTAGGCGTCGTTGACGATGGTGAAGCCGCCCCGGGCGGCGATGACCTCCTGGCGGCCGGCTTCGGGCAGCGACCCCGCCAGGGCGCGCGCCACCTCGTCGGGCGCGAGCCCGAGCGCGAAGCCCACCGCCGCGGCGGCGCAGGCGTTCGCCACGTTGTGCAGCCCGCGCAGGGCGAGCGCGCAGGGCACGGCCACCGGCTGGGGGCCCAACCCCTCGGCGCGCAGGGTGAAGCGCGGGCGGCCCTCGGCGTCGAGGGCGACGTCCTCGGCCCACACGCGCGCGGAGGCGGCGGCAGGCGCCTCGGGCCGGCCCGCACCGTCGAAGGCGACGCAGGCGATGTCGCGCTCGACGAGGCGACCGGCGTCGGCGAGGGCCTCGGCGTAGTCGCCGGCGCCGTTCACGAAGGCGCGGCCGGTGCCGGCGGGCAGGGCCTCGAAGAGCTCGCCTTTGGCCGCGGCGATGGCGTCGCGGCTGCCGAGAAGCTCGATGTGGCTCTCCCCCACGTTGGTGACAAGCCCCCAGTCGGGGCGCACGAAGTCGCACAGCTCGCTGATCTGGCCGGCGCCGCGCATGCCCATCTCCACGACGACGACCTCGGTCTCCGGGTCGGCGGCCAGGATGGTGCGGGGCACACCCAGCTCGTTGTTCTGGTTGCCCACGGTGGCCACGACGCTGCGGCCAGCGGCCGCCACGTCGCGCACGAGGTTCTTCGTGGTGGTCTTGCCCGTCGAGCCGGTGAGGCCGATGACGCGTCCGCGCAGGTGGGCGCGCCACGCGCGCGCCAGATCGGTGATGGCCGCGGCGGTGCCGGGCACCTCGATGACGGCGGCGCCCATCTCACGGGCGAGCAGCATCGTGGGCGCGTCGGGCGCCTGCATCACGAGCGCCCCGGCCGCGCCGGCGCGCAGGGCGGCAGCCACGAAGTCATGGCCGTCCGCGCGCTCGCCGGGCAGCGCCACGTAGAGCCAGCCCTCCTGCACCTCGCGCGAGTCCCAGGTGACGCCCGTCATGAGCGAGCGGGAGCCGAGGGGCTCGATGAGGATGGTGCCGCCGGTGCAGGCGGCTACCTGCTTCGCGTTCAGGCGCACGGCGCGTCGCCGCCCTTCGCGCCGAACGCGCGCTCAAGCTCCTCGGCAGCCACGGCGCGATCGTCGAAGGCGAGCACCTCATCGCCCACCAGCTGGTAGTCCTCATGCCCCTTGCCGGCCACGAGCACCGCGTCCCCCGGCTGGGCGAGCGCGATGGCACGCGCGATGGCCGCGCGGCGGTCGGGCACCACCTCGAAGCGGGCGGCGTCGTCCATGCCGGCCACCACGTCGTCGATGATGGCGAGCGGGTCCTCATGGCGCGGGTTGTCGCTCGTCACCACGGCGAAGTCGGCCGCAAGCGCCTTCGCGCCCATGATGGGGCGCTTGGAGGCGTCGCGGTCGCCGCCGCAGCCGAACACGACGAGGGTGCGCCCCTCGCCCACCGCGTCCACCGACGCGATGGCCTTGGCCAGGGCGTCGGGGGTGTGCGCGTAGTCGACGTAGACCGACACGCCGCCGTCGCAGGCGGCGCGGACGCGCTCGAGGCGGCCCGGGGGCGCCGGCACGTCGGCCAGCGCACGCGCGATGTCGTCGGCGGAGATGCCGAGCGAGAGCCCGATGCCGAAGGCGGTCATCACGTTCTCCACGTTGAAGCGGCCCACGAGCGGGTAGGCGAACGTGAGCTCGCGCCCGCGCACGTCGAGGGTGAGCGTGGTCGCGGCCGCGCCGTACTCCACGGACACAGGGTGGATCTGGGCCGCGGCGTCGAAGCCGGTGGTGATGACGGCGTCCCCGCGCTCGGAGCAGCGACGCAGAAGCTCGCGGCCCCATTTGTCGCCGATGCCGATGACGCGCTTGGCCGGGTAGTCACCCGAGAACAGCAGCGCCTTGGCCTCGAAGTAGGCGTCGAAGGTGTGGTGGTAGTCCAGGTGGTCCTGGGTGAGGTTGGTGAAGGCGGTGACGGCGAACCGGGTGCCCCAGGTGCGCATGAGGTCGAGCGCGTGCGAGCTGACCTCCATGGCCACCGTCTCGCACCCGGCATCGCGCATGCGGGCGAGCAGGGCCTGCAGGTCGGGCGACTCCGGCGTGGTGTGCTCGGCCTTCTCGCGCACGTCCCCGATGACGTTGCCCACCGTGCCGATGATGCCGGTCTTGCGGCCGGCCACGCGCGCGATGTGCTCCACGAGGTAGGTGGTGGTGGTCTTGCCGTTGGTGCCGGTCACGCCGGCCAGCTGGAAGGACGCGGAGGGGTGGTCGTAGAAGCGGACCGCCGCCTCGGCCATGGCCTTGCGGCTGTCCGGGACGATGACCTCGGTGACGTCGGTGGCGTCGGCCAGGTAGACCTTGCGCTCGGCTACGAGCACCCGCGCGCCGCGGTCGATGGCGTCCTGGGCGAAGGTGTGCCCATCGGTGGTGAGGCCCACGATGCAGAAGAAGGCGTCCCCGGGGCGGACGCGGTCGCTGCGGTAGGCCAGCCCCTCCACCTCCACGGCCGGGTCTCCTATGACGGTGCAGTCAGCACCGGAGAAGAGCTCTGAACAAGGCTTGCCCATAGCGATCGATCCTTATTTCGGGGTAATGTTGTACTGCTCGATGGCGGTGGCCATTATATCGTGAAAAATCTGCGTCACCTGGGCCATCCCGGAAACCTCGTTGGCTCCCACAAAACAAACTAACTGACTTGACGAGTTGTCGATATACCCGGTGAAGCACAGGTTGTAGATGCCCTTCTTGTACACGCCGCCCTCGGCTATCTCAGCCGTGGAGGTCTTGCCGGCCACCTCGTAGCCCTCGACGCCGGCGGCCTTGCCCGTGCCGTCGGTGACCACCGTGCGCAGCATCGAGCGCATGTCCTCGAGCGCGGCGGGGCTGTCCACCACCTTCTCGGTCGGGTACTCGGGCCGCTCGCCGGTCTGGGGTTTGCTGATGAGGAAGTGGGGCGTCACCTCCACGCCGTCGTTGATGATGGCGCCGTAGAAGCGCACCATCTGCAGCGGCGTGACCGACAGGCCCTGGCCGAAGCTGGCGTTGTAGCCGATGACGCGGCCCCAGTTCTCGAAGGGGCGCAGCGTGCCGCTCGCCTCGCCGGGGTAGTCCACGCCGGTGCGCTCGTTGAGGTTGTACTGGAGGATGTCGTCGTAGAACTCCCGGAAGCCCGCGTTCTGCACCGCGAGCGACACGCCGATGTTCGACGAGTGGTCGAGGATCTGGCGCAGGGTGTAGGTCTCGTCGCCGCGCTCGTGCGAGTCGGAGATGGTGTAGCCGTCGGCGCTGATGGTGGCCGGGCAGAACAGCGTGCTCTCCGGCGTCATGGATCCGCCCTCCAGGATGGACAGGATGGAGACCGTCTTGAAGATGGAGCCGGGCTCGAAGGCCTGGGTGATGGGCTTGAGCTGGTCGGATCCCACCTTCGAGCTGCTCATGTCCGAGGGATCCATGTAGGGCAGCGAGCAGATGGCGTAGACCTCCCCGGTGCCTGCGTCCATGATGACGGCGCTGCCCTCCTCGGTGCCGAGCTTCTCGACGCCCGAGGCGAGCGCCTGCTCCACGGTGTTCTGCATCTTGATGTCGAGCGAGATCATGATGTCGGTGCCGTCGACGGCCGGGGTCTCCTCGTGGACGCCGCCGGGGATGGGGGTGGACCCCTTCGACGCGTTGCCGCGCTCGGCCGAGTAGGTGCCAGGCGTTCCCTTGAGGATGTCGTTGTACTGCAGCTCCAGGCCGGTGATGCCCTCGCCGTCCACGTTGCAGTAGCCCACCACCTGGCCGCCGATGGAGCCGTTGGGGTACTCGCGCCGCGTGTCGGCGATGAAGTAGATGCCGTCGAGTCCCAGCTCGCGCACGGCATCGCCCTCCTCCACCGTGGCCTGGCGCTTCACATAGGCGAAGGTGGTTTCGCTCTCGAGGATCTTCTCGTAGTCGGACTCCTTGCCGCCGAGGGTCTCGGCCAGGCGGAAGGCGGTGTAGGGCACGTCCTCCACCTCGGAGGGGTTGGCGTAGATGGTGGTGGCCTCGACGCTCGTGGCCAGCACGATGCCGTTGCGGTCGTAGATGGTGCCGCGGCGCGGCGTGGTGGTGAAGCTCACCGTGCGTGACTCGCTGGCCATGGCCGAGTAGTGGTCTGACACGATGACCTGGAGGTAGACAAGGCGCAGCAGGAACACGGCCGCGAAGGCGGCGAAGACGAGCACCGCGATGGTCATGCGGCTGCCGACGGGGACGGCTGCGGCGCCACGGGAGGCGCGGGGGCGCCCGGCCGATCCGCGCGGGGGCTGCTGGCGGGAGGCCATGGGGCCGCCTAGCCCTGGGCCAGCGCGGCGGCGCTCCCCGAGAGCGAGAGGTTGCCGGCCTCGTCGGTGACGACGACGTCGCCGGACAGGTCGATCACGGACGTGGAGGCCGGGGCCGCCATGCCGAGCGACGAGGCGACGATGCGCACGCGGGTGGGGTTGGCCAGCGACGACTGCTGCACCTCGAGCTTGCTGCCCTCGGAGCGGGCCACGTCGATCTGGGACGTGAGCTCCTGGGTCTCGAGCGCGGTGGCCACAGTGGCCGAGCTCAGGGTGACGCGGACGAATCCGAGGATGGCGAGCACCACGACCACGCACGCGGCCACCTTGGCCGCGAAGACGAGCGCGCTCGCGCTCTGGCGAGCCTGGGCGTCGGCGCCCTGGCCGCGGACGACGGAGACCGACGCGCGGCGGTCGGGACGGCGCGACCGCTCGGGGGCGCGCTCCACGACGGGCGCGTAGGCATGCGCTGCGCTCATGGGTCTGCCCTCCTTCGTCGCGTGGCGAGCCGGCGCGGCCGCCTTCGTTTCCCGATCGTCATGTTTGCCCTAGAGACGGATCAGGCTTTAGGCAGCGCGCCCGCCAGGGGCCGCCCTGCCTAAAGCCTGAGTCGTCAGCGCTTCTGCGCGACGCGCAGCTTGGCGCTGCGGGCACGCGTGTTGCGCTCAACCTCCTGCGGGGTGGGAAGCAGCGGCTTGCGCGTGATGATGTCGAGCACCGGCTCCTTGCCGCACACGCACACCGGCAGGTCCGGCGGGCAGGTGCAGCGATTCGCGAACGAGGCGAACGTGTCCTTCACGATGCGGTCTTCCAGGGAGTGATAGCTGATGACGGCCGCACGTCCCCCCGGGTTGAGCCAGCGGACCGCAGCGTCGAGCCCTCGACGCAGGACGGTCAGCTCCGAGTTGACTTCTATCCGGAGAGCCTGGAAGGTTCGCTTCGCGGGGTGTCCGCCAGCACGGCGGGCCGAGGCGGGTATGGCGGCCTTGATGATGTCCACCAAAGCCTCGCTCGTCTCGATGGGAGCGTCTTCGCGGGCCCTCACGATGAAGTCCGCGATGCGGCTGGCCCACTTCTCGTCGGAGAAGCCGCGAATGATCCGAGTGAGATCTGCTGCGTTGTAGGTGTTGACGATCTCTGCTGCGGTAAGGGTTTGTTTGCCCGGATCCATTCGCATGTCGAGGGGGCCGTTCTCCTTGAAGGAGAAGCCGCGGGACGCCGTGTCTATCTGCACCGACGAGACGCCGAGATCGAACAGCACCGCGTCGATCCCCGGCACCTCGGCCGCTACGAGTAGCTCGTCCATATCCCCGAAGTTGCCGCGCAGGAGCTTGAGCTGGGGGCGCTGGCCCTCCGGAATCTGCCCCAGGCGCTCGGCGGCGGCCGCGAGGGCCACCTCGTCCTGGTCGATCCCGATGAGCAGGCCCTCAGGGCCCAGCCTCTTGGCGGCCTCGAAGGAATGCCCTGCGAAGCCGAGCGTGCAGTCCAGGAACGTATGCTGTGGTTTGAGTTCGAGTTGTTCCAGGCACTCGGCCAGCAGGACGGGTGTATGCCGGTATTCGCTTGTCACGTCGCTCACGCCTTTCGATCAGCTGAAGAGGAGACCAAGGTCGATTTCCTCGTCCATCTGCTCGAAGCGCTTCGCATCCCAGATCTCGACGCGGCCCGTGTTGCCCGCGACGACCACGTCCTTGTCGATGCCCGCGGCGGCGCGCACGTCCTGCGAGAGCATGATACGGCCCGAGGCATCCACCTCGACGTCGTAGGCCCTCGTCTTGAGCTTGCGCCGCAGCTTCACGTGCTGGGGGTCGGACTCCTTGTAGCCGCCGAAGCGATCCTCGAAGAGCTTGTCCACCCAGTCGTTGAAGTCAGGCTTCTCGAACACGTAGACGCATTCGTCCTTGGGCTCGCGGGTTACCACGAGATCCTTGGAGAGAACCTTGCGAAACGTTGCGGGGAGCGCCACGCGGCCCTTCGCGTCCACCTTGAAGGAGTGCTGCCCGTTAAGGTCGACCGCGCGACGCGGCTGGACGGCTTCCTCCTCTGTGGCTTCGGCTTTGGCCATGGCTCCTCTCCGCTTGGTCTCGCTCGAGTTCGTGTCATGCATATTACCCCACAACGCCCCACTTCGCAACACTTTGATGCCTAACTGACCCATTCTCGACCCACAGAATGCCCAGGTAAAAACGGGTGTTCGCGTATGTTGAGCAAGAGCATCCCTAAATGTTGTGGGGCGCTTATGGCGGAGCGCAAAATATGGTGACGCGAGGCGGTGGGGCGTTGTGGAGGGCCTGTGAGCGCCGTTTACCGCCCGTAAGGAACGGTGGGCTGAGCGGGGGCGCGGGGGCGGAGGAGCGTGGGGGTGGGCGCTGGGGTGGGGCGACGGGCGGAGACGGGCGCGCGGTGGGGCGGGGCTCGAGGCGGATGGCGGCGGCGTCCGCCGCGGCGCGGGCGTGGCTGGAACGCAATAGAACGGGCGCCGGCTGTCTGGCGGCCTGCTTCCGGGCGCGGGGAGCGGAACGCCAAGCAGACACGCTGCGGATCAGATGCTGCAACTATCATGGCGAGACGAATGTTTCACGTGAAACATTCCATGGCTAGGCCGTCGCCAAACGCAGGAGACGGCCTAGCGGAAAACCGCCGCCGAGGCTCCTGCCGAAGCTCGCAGCTGCGATAGGGAGCGCCCAGGTCGAGGCTATCCGTCACAGCACGAGGCCCCCGGTCGCAGGCGGCCGCCGAGGCGCGAGGGGGCAATGTAGCGATGCGGCAGCAAGCGAGCACGAGTTCGCCAACGGCGACCGCCGAGGCGCGAGGGGGGGGGCGACGCGGCTGCGGGCGAGAGCCAAGAATCAGGGGGCGCCGCGGCTGCGGGCGGCCGCCGAGGCGCGGGGGGGGCGACGCGGCTGCGGGCGGTCGCCGAGGCAGGCG
>NZ_QWKK01000054.1 GCF_009911695.1 Enterorhabdus sp. P55
GGGCGAGCCGTCCGCGGCTGCGGGCGCGCCTGCCGGGCGGGCCGAGCGCGGGCTGGGCGGGGCTGCGGCTCGCGCGGCTTCGCCGGCCGTCTCCTTCTCCGACGCGTGGTTTCGCTACGACCGCGGGGCCGACTGGGTGCTGCGCGGCCTCGACCTCACGCTGGGGGAAGGGCTTATCCACGCCGTGGTGGGCGGCAACGGCTGCGGCAAGTCGACCATGCTGCGCGCGCTGGCGGGCACCCTGCGCCTCGAGCGCGGTCGTGTGGTCAACGCCCTCCGCGCTGACCAGGCGCTTCTGCCGCAGAACCCCAAGATGCTGCTCGTGTGCGACACGGTGGCCGAGGAGCTGGCCGAGTGGGCCGGCCCCGGTGGCTACGGCGCCGACGCCATCGCGCGGGTGACCGCCCGCCTGGGCCTTGAGGGCTTGGGCGACCGGCACCCCTACGACCTGTCCGGCGGCCAGCAGCAGAAGCTCGCGCTGGCGAAGCTCCTGCTCATCGAGCCGCGGCTGCTGTTGATGGACGAGCCTACCAAGGGCCTCGACGCGCCCTCGCGCCTGGAGATAGCCCGTATCCTGCGAGGCCTGCGCGACGAGGGCCGCACCCTGGTCATGGTTACCCACGACCTTGCCTTCGCCTCGCGCGTGGCCGATACGGTGACCATGCTCTTCGACGGCGAGGCCGCTTGCACCCAGCCCCCGGCCGAGTTCTGCGCGCGCAATCTGTTCTACCGCCCCCAGCCCGATGGGTTCACCGTCCTGTGGGATGCGCAGGTTGCCCAGGCGCAGGCCGCGAATACCGTGCCGGCGGGCGGAGCGCCCCGACCTGGCGAGGGCGTGCGCTCGGGCGCGGGGGAGGGGCGCGCATGAGGGCGCCGACGGCTTCCCGCGGCGGCGGGCCCGAGGCGCCTGGCCGGCGGCTTCCCGCGGTCGCGGAGGCGCTCATCCTGGCTGCGGTGCCGGCGGCCCTCGTGGCGTGCGCCCTGCTCCAGCTCCAGCAGACGGCGCTGCTCACCTTCGCCGTGGCCGCTGGCGCCCTGGCCTTGTTCTTCGCCGACTTCGAGCGCTCGCGCCCGGCTCTGCGCCAGGTGGTGCCCACGGCGGTGCTCGGCGCGCTGGCCGCCGCCGGGCGCATCCTGTTCGCGCCGCTGCCGGATGTGAAGCCGGTGAGCGCCGTGTGCATCCTGGCCGGCGCCGTGTTCGGCCGCCGCTGCGGCTTCATGGTGGGAGCGCTCGCGGCGCTCGTGTCGAACTTCTTCTTCGGCCAGGGCCCCTGGACGCCGTGGCAGATGTACGCCTGGGGCCTCGTCGGCTACCTGGCCGGCGTGCTGGCAGATGCCGGCCTGCTCGAGCGCCGCGGCGTGCTGGCGACCTACGGCTTCGCGTCCGGCCTGCTGTTCGGCCTGCTCATGAACACATGGACGCTCGCGGGGTTCGTGCAGCCCATCACCTGGCCGGTGGCGCTCGGCGTCTACGCGGCCGCGCTTCCCTTCGACCTCGTCCACTCTGCAGCCACGGTGGGGTTCCTGCTGGTCATCTATGTGCCGTGGCGCAGGAAGCTCGTGCGCGTGAGGGAGAAGTTCGCGCTCTAGACTCCGCGGCGGGGCGTGATGGCCAGCCTCGCCTTGGGGCGCGATGCCACTCGCTCTCGCAGCCATTTTCGCCTCGCAACCCGCCCGCGCTGACCCTTGCGGCCACTTTTTCGCCGCCGAATGGCACTGAATTGCGCTTTGGTACGGTTCGGTGGCCGCTCCGCGCGTTGCAGTCTGCCTTACCCAGCTCCTGCTGCCACGGATTCGCCGTTTTGTGGCACTAATCGACGGTTTGGTACGCCTCATCGCCCTCATTAACGTCCCCCGTCGCCCGTTCGGGGTGCGGGCGGTGGCGTTTTCCCAGGTCGGCTTTCGCGGCAGAGCCTCCGCGCGCCCGAAGCGCACCCACGCACCGTACCAAAACGTCGATTAGTGCCATCTGAGCACGGAAACGTGGCAGCGGCGTTGGTTGACGGGCCGGCTTGACGCCAATCCGGGCAGAGGGCGTTGGGCGGGCAGCTTGACGCCTGACCGTCGGCGAGCGCGAGGGGGGGGGCGACTCTCTGCCCGTCTAGCTAGCGGGCATGGGGATTCGCATCCCGTCTGCGCGCTGTGTTATGCTTGTATGAGAATAATTCATCGGGCAAGAAGGGAGTCGCCATGCTTTTCGTACTCACCGGTCAGGTGCAGACCGGGAAGACCCGCTGGCTCGAGGATGTTCTCGGCGAGCTGGCGGCCGAGGGAGTGCCTGCCTACGGGGTGACGGCCCCGGGGGTGTGGGTGCCCTCCGCCGGCCCCGAGGCTGATTCCAACGGCTTCGAGAAGCTCGGCATCGACCAGGTGCTCCTCCCAGGTGGCGAGCGCATCGGCTTTGCGCGGCGTCGTGACCTGGCCCAGGCGGATGGCGCCTACGACGCTGCCAGTCAGAGCGCTCGGGCTCAGCTGGCCTGGGCCATCGACGACGCGGCTCTCGCCCAGGTCAACGCTCACCTTGCCTCTCTCGAGTTCCGCGTGGGGGAGGACGCGCCGGGGCTGCTGGTCATCGACGAGCTCGGGCGCCTGGAACTGGAGCGCGACGGGGGTCTGACCGAGGCCTTGGCGCTGCTCGCCCGCGGCTCCCTGCCCTCGTGGCCTCATTCCCTCGTGGTGGCACGCGCCCGTCTGGCCGAAGTCGTCTCCGCGCGCTTTGGAAGTCTGTGGGGCGGCGCGCAGCTCATCGCCCCCAGCGACGAGGGACGGGCGACCTTGCGCGCCGCCCTCTCCTGAGACTGACGCCCCTTGCGGCCGGCGCCGCTCATCCCGCCGCCCGAGGCTGACGCCCCCCCGCGGCCGGCGTTTCGTCCGGCCAGCCCCCCCCGGCCAGCGCGCCTGCCCCGCCGGCGGCTGCCCCCCGGCCAGCGTCCCCCTGGCTTGCGGCCGACCCCCCCCTTCCCGGGCAGCGCCGGCGTTCCGCCCGTGATCGACATCTCTGCCCATGACCGGCGTTCCCCTCCCGGCCAGCGTCGACGCCCCGCCCATGACCTGCGTCTTAGCGGTCGGCGTCTCTCCTCGGCCAGCGCCGCCCTGGCTTGCGGCCGGCGTCCCTCCCAGTCAGCGCCGCCCATCCCTGACCAAAATTATCCTTATTGCAAAATAATTACCAACTCGCTATTATTCATAATTGTGAATATCCACATATGAGAATAATATGGAGGAGGGGTGATGGCGAAAGACGAGCGCTTGGCCGCCTCCGCCAGCATGCGGCCTGGGGGCGACTGCGGGTGCCCACGGGCCTCGGAGGCGGCGCGTAGCGGGCGGGCCGTCGTGGCGGGGCTTGCGGTGTTCGTGGTGGTGGCTGCCGGCGTCTCGCTCATGCTCGGCCGCTATCCCATCGATCCCCTCCAGGCCATCGCCATGCTCGTCGACCAGGTCATCCCCCTCCCGCAGACATGGACCGACCAGCAGGCCACCCTCTTCTTCAACGTGCGCCTGCCCCGTGTGTTGCTGGGGCTCATGGTGGGCTGTTGTTTGGCCGTGGCCGGCGCCGCCTACCAGGGCACCTTCCAGAACCCCCTCGTCTCGCCGGACATCCTGGGCGCCAGCCAGGGCGCGGCCTTCGGCGCGGCCCTGGCCATCCTGCTGGGCTTCAGCGCGGCGGGCGTGTCGCTTGCGGCCTTCGCCATGGCGCTTCTGACCGTGTTCCTCGTGCTGCTCATCAGCGCCCGGGCCAAGGGCAACCATATGATGGTGGTGGTGCTGGCCGGCGTGATGGTGAGCTCGCTGTTCCAGGCGGGCGTCTCCTACGCCAAGCTGGTGGCCGACCCCACTGACGAGCTGGCTGACATCACCTATTGGCTCATGGGGTCGCTCACCGGCGCCAAGATGAGCGAGGTCGCTACCGTGTTCCCCCTCATGCTCGGGGGCTGTGCCGTGCTCTTCGCGCTGCGCTGGCGCGTCAACATCCTCACCATGGGTGATGACGAGGCCGCCACCATGGGCGTCAACGCGCGGCTCATCCGCATCGTCGTCATCGTGGCCGCCACCATCGTCACCGCCTCCAGCGTGTGCGTCACGGGCATGATTGGCTGGGTGGGCCTGGTCATCCCCCACCTGTGCCGCATGTTGGTGGGGGCCGACTACCGCCGTCTCATCCTCGCGTCCATGCTGATGGGCGCCGGGTTCCTGCTGGTGGTGGACGACGTGGCCCGCCTGGCCACCACCGCCGAGATCCCCATCGGCATTCTCACGGCCTTCGTGGGCGCGCCGTTCTTCCTGTACCTCATCACGCGGAGGAAGAAGCTATGAGCATCGAAGTGCGCGACCTGAGTTTCTCCTACGGCAGCCATGAGGTGCTGCGCGACGTGAGCTTCGCCATCCCCGACGCCACGCTCGTCAACGTGCTCGGCCCCAACGGGGTGGGCAAGTCCACGCTGTTCCGCTGCATCCTGGGACTGTGCTCCCACTACACGGGCGAGATTCGGGTCAACGGCAAGGATCTGCGCCGCCTGCCGGTGCGCGAGCGGGCGCGCGAGGTGTCCTACATTCCGCAGTCCCATGCGCCGGTCTACGACTACGAGGTGCTCGACGTGGTGCTCATGGCCACGGGCAGCGACCTGCGTATGCTGAGCACGCCGGGGAAGGCCCAGGTCAAGCGCGCCTACGAGGCCCTTGAGCGCATTGGCGTCGAGCGGCTGGCCCATCGCTCCTACACCCAGATATCCGGCGGCGAGCAGCAGCTGGTGCTCATCGCACGGGCGCTCGCGCAGAACGCCCAGACCATCATCATGGACGAGCCCACCAGCGCGCTGGACTACGGCAACACGGTGCGCGTGCTGTCCTGCGTGCGCCAGCTCGCGCGCGAGGGGCTCTCCATCGTGCAGTCCACCCACAATCCCGACCAGGCGTTCCTCTACTCGGACAAGACCCTCGTCATCAACGACGGGAGCGTCCGCGCTTTCGGCAATCCCTACGACACCATCACCTCCGAGCTCATCAGCGACCTCTACGACGTGGACGTTGAGGTCAACTCCCTCTATGGCGACAAGGTGCGCGTCTGCGTGCCTGTGCGCGAGCTTGAGCAGCGACTATAGGAAACGGAAGGGAAGGAACGCCATGTCCATCACGATGAGAAGGGGCGCGGCTGGCCTGCTGGCGCTGCTATGCGCCCTGGCTCTGGCCGCGTGCCTGGGCCTTGGCCTGACCGGCTGCGCCCCGCAGGAGCAGAAGGCCGCCGAACCCCCGCAGGGGCAGAGGGCCGCCGAGCCCGAGACCTACGTTTTCACCGACGACCTGGGCCGCGAGGTGGAGCTGCCCCGCCAGATCGACCGCATCTGCCCCTCGGGCTTCACCGCCCAGCAGGTGCTGCTGACCATGGCCCCCGACAAGATGGTGGGCCTGGCCCAGGAGCTCAGTGACGACCAGCTGAGGATCTTCGGCGAGAAGTTCAAGGGCTGCCCGGTGTTCGGCGCGGTGCTCGGCGCCACGGACAATCTCAACCGCGAGGCTGTGGCTGCTGAGAACCCGCAGGTCATCATCGACACCGGCGAGGCCAAGAAGGGCGCCAAGGAAGACCTGGACGCTCTTCAGGAGCAGCTGGGCATCCCCGTGGTGTTCATCGAGGCCAAGCTCTCCGACTATGGCGCCGCCTACGAGCGCCTGGGCGAGATGCTCGCCATGGAGGATCGTGGCCAGGAGCTGGCCGACTACTGCCGCGCCGCCTACGAGAAGGTGGAGAGCGTCATGGCCACCATCCCCGAGAGCGAGCGCGCGAACATGGCCTACCTCTTGGGCGAGAACGGCCTCAACGCCATCGCCAAGACGTCCTTCCAGGGCGCCGTCATGGACATGGTGGCCAACAACGTCGTGGTGGTCGATGACGTGTCGGGCAAGGGCAACGGCAACGAGGTGAGCCTCGAGCAGATAGCCCTCTGGAACCCGGAGCTCATTATCTTCCAGGCGGGCAGCATCTACGACACGGTGGGCGACGACCCGGCGTGGGCCGGCGTCGCGGCCATCGACGAGGGCGCCTACTACCAGGTGCCCAACGACCCGTACTGCTGGATGAACAACCCGCCTACGGTGAACCAGATCATGGGCCTGCAGTGGCTGCCGCGCCTGCTCTACCCCGACAAGTTCGACGACACCATCGCTGACGTGACGCGGGCCTACTACCACACCATGTACCAGTATGATCTGAGCGACGCCGAGCTGGCCGACCTGTTGGCCGACGCCCAGCCGCGCTAGGCCTTTGCCGCCCACCTGCCTGACGAGTCGGCCGGCCCCCCCCCGTCCTCTCCCATGAGGCCGGCCGCTCCGCCGGCCCCTTCCCGGCTGTCGGCTTCGCTCGGAGCGCCTTCCCATCGAGAAAGGAATCCTCATGAACTCTCCCGCTTCTTCCCCTTGGGCCCTCTATGACCAGCTCATTGCCGGCGTGTCCGAGGGCGTGCTCGTGCGCGACCTGTGCTTGGGCACTCACTGGTCCTACGTCGAGGCCGACTGTGGCATGGGCGTGGCCTTCACCACCACGCGCGGCGCCCAGCGCGCTGACAAGTCCGACTGGCGCGGGCGTCCGCTGTGCGAGCTGGCTGAGCTGGCCAAGTCCTGGTGCTTCGAGGAGGCCACGCTGGGCGTGGCGGCGCTCAACGCCTGGTACTCGCGGCCGGATCTGGTGGTGCCCCTGGGCGCTCAGGTGGAGGAGCCGGTGGAGCTGCCCTACGGCTTCATTCGCCGTACGGACGCCTTCGAGCTGGTGCGTCCCCAGGTGGAGGCCGCCGGCTCCCAGAGCCGGGTGGTGGTGATCGGCCACTTCCCCCATGTTGACCGCATTCAGGAGTATGCCCAGCTCACGGTGTTGGAGCGCGCGTGCACTGGCCCGCTCGACACGCCTGACCCCGCCTGCGAGTACGTGCTGCCCGAGGCGGACTTCGTCTTCATGACCGGCGTCACCCTCATCAACAAGACGGCCCCGCGCTTGCTGGCGCTGGCATCGGGGGTCGGTGCCTTCACCACCATGGTGGGGCCCTCGGCCGTTATGGCGCCCCTGCTGCTGGAAAGCGGCGTGGACTTCCTGGCCGGCAGCATGGTGGCCGACCCGGAGAAGGCGGCCTTCGCCGTGAAGAACGGCGCAGGGCAGCTCTTCGGCGAGGCGCTGCAGATGGTGGCCCTGCGCCGCTAGGGCGTCGTGGCCGAGCGCGGCGCTCGCCCGCGTGGGGCGTCCGGGCATGTGGGGCGCGTGGGAGGGGCGTCCGAGCGTGGTGCCCGGTTGCGCAGGTGCCGCGTTTGGGCCGGCCCGGCTCTCGCTGCCACTTTTTCGCCGTTTTTTGGCACTAATCGACGGTTTGGTACGGTTTGGCGCCCCCGCCGGCGTCCATCGCGAGTCGCTCGGGCCGCCATCGGCGACGTTTTCCCAGGTCGGCTTTGGCGGCGGGGCCAGCCTGCGCTCGAAGCGCACCCGGATACCGTACCAAAACGCGAATTAGTGCCATCAGGGCGCGAAAAGGTGGCGGCGGCTGTGCCAGGGCCCCGTTTCGCGGGGGGATGTTCGGCCCCGTGGGGGGCGTCTTGCGGGGCGAGGCGGCCGTCTCGAGGCAGCAGATGGCGGCGGCTGCACGATGGGGCCATCCCCGCGCAGGGCGCTCGAATAACCCGGGCGCCTCGCCTTGCGGAACGCCTCCGCGTGCGCTAGAGGCAGCAGATGGCGGCGGGGATTCCCGGGCCGCAGAGCATGCTGCCCCAACAGAGGCAGCAGCACAGATTGGTGGGGTCGAGGAAGCCCATGGAGAAGCCCTTCGACTCGCCCTGCTGCTGATAGGCCGCGGCGCGCTGGGTGAAGGAGCGCTCGGCGGCCAGGTAGTCGGCGTTGGCGGGATCCATCTGGCGGGCGCGGCGAATGTGACCCAGGGCCGCCGTCGGCTGGCCGGCGCCATGGCTGGCCAGCGCCATGAGGTAGTGCCAGCGAGCGTTGCGGCCGGAGCGCACCACCTTCTCCAGCGCCGAGAGGGCCTCCTGATAGCGGCCGGCGTTGATGGCCTCCACGGCGAGCCGCGCCTCGGGGCCGTCGGATGCCGAGGCCTCCGGGTGGATGGTCGCCGCGGCCGCTCCGCCGAAGCCGGCTCCGCCGAAGATGTCCTCCCAGTTGATCTCCACCCACTGATAGCCGCCGGGCGCGCCGTAGGGCCCGCCGGCGTTCGTCCCGGGGCCGGGTTGGTGCGGGCCTGCGCCGGGACGGCCATAGCCGGGGGAGTAGGGCGCGCCGTAGGCGGCGGCACGGCGGCGGGCGTCCTCGCGCGCGTACTTCTCCGGGTTCATGATGCGGTCGTAGGCCTCGTTGACCTTGTTCATGCGCTCGGCGGCGGTGGGATCGTCGGGGTTGAGGTCGGGGTGCGCCTCGCGGGCCTTCTTGCGATAGGCCTTCTTCACCTCGTCGGGCGATGCGTCGCGGCTGACGCCGAGTATGTCGTAGGGATTCTCGGTCATGGGCCTTTCCTTCGGCCGGTCGGGCGGGATGGGCGCGGTGTGCGTGGACGCCTGGCGGCAGGCGGGATGCGGGCGTCGCGCGGAGCGCGGGCCGACGCTTCCCGTGCCTCGGTGCCCGGCGCGCTAGCGCTTGGCTTCCATGGTATCCTGCTCGGTCGTGCTCGGGTACGTTCTGTTGAACTGCTGCCACACGCCTGCGTACAGCACGCTGCGCATGAGATGCAGATCCTGCTCCAAGGGTAGCCGTTCGAAGGTGTCTGCGGCGTTGCCGATGAGAACTGCAAGCAAAGTCCGCATATCCTGCGGGTTCGACTCCAGGCGGACAAAGGGGTTGTAGCTGCCGGAGCGCTCGTCGTCGGCGTAGTCGACGGCGGCGTCCATGAGGTAGACGAACTGCCCCAGCTGGCGCCCGAACCTCTCCATCTGGTCTGCCCAGATGCCCTGGTCGTGGGCGAAGAGCCGTCCGAGCAGCGCGCCGAATTCGATGGCGGCGGCATCGGGGGTGGGGTCGGAGTCGGCCTCGATGGCGCCGATGGCGGCGAGCGACCGCTCGATGGCGCCGCACTGCTCGGGGATGCGCTCGTGCGCCTTCGCGTAGGAGCCGGCCAGCAGGCGCTCAGCGGCCTTCGCGCGCAGGGCGCGGTCGTCGTGCCAGTCGTCGAGGCACTTGTGGTAGGCCAACGCGACGGTCAGGTCGGCGGCGTAGTCGGCGAAGCGCGATCGCGCATAGCTCCGCACGCGTGTGGGATGGGCGGGGCAGCGCAGCGCGCCCTCTTCCTCGGGCGGCTCGTGGAGCGCGTTGCACAGCATGAGGTAGAAGGTGAGGTCGTAGGTAAGCGTCAAGCGGCTGACCTGGCCGTACCGGTCGCGCAGCGTGCGGCACAGCCCGCAGTACAGCGCCTGGTAGCGCGCCTTCTCCTCATCGGATACGGTGCCCAAGCTGGCGACGACGAAGCCGAACACGAAGCCCCCTAGGACTTTACCGTGGTCTGCGCATGGCACTTCGGGCAGGTCACGCGCAGCGTTCCCTTGCCGCGCGGCACGCTGAGGGGCTGACCGCACTGGGGGCACTTAAGGTACTTGACGTCCTTGCGTCTAGCCCAGCGTCCGCGCAGGCGCGCGAGGGCCGCCCGGGGCTTGCGCAGCCAGCTCTCGAAGCGCGCGTTCTCCGTCGCGCGGGCGCCGATGTTGCGCGAGTAGCAGCGAAACAGCGAGTAGACCAGAAACGCGAGCGACAGCAGCGAGAGCAGCAGGCTCCCGAAGAAGAAGTCCAGCACCGTGAGGATGATGCCCGCGCCCAGCGCGTATTGGGCCAGCGCGTCCATGCCGTTGCGTCCCGCCATGAAGGCGTAGAGCCCGCGTCGAAGGTTGTCCGAGAATCTGCCCATGCCTGTCCCTCCTGTCTCCGTGGGGCGTTTGGGTGGCGCTCGGGTGCCCGGCGCTCGGGTTTGGCTGATCAATATACTTTAGTTTCTAAACTATTTAGAAACTACCACACAAAGTGCATACGATGTTCGAGGCACCGACCATTGTGCCAGAACGGTACGAGAAGGGTGAGATTGCGGCAATACCGTTAGAGAACGCGGGGAGGGTTTTCTGCTGGAGGCCGCCATGCGCGCGGCAGCCCCAGGCCGGCGCGTCCTCGGTGGCGGGGGCTTCTGTCGCATGCGCTCCCGGCATGCGTGCACGTTCCAGGCCGCAAAGTGGCCAAAAAGTGCGACCTGACGACATTTGAAGCCCGAAGACGGCCCCCTCGGGGCCGTCTTCTCGCATCCGGGGGAGATGCCGCGAACGCGACCTGGGGATATGCGGGAGCGCAGCCAGGATCGCGGCGGCCCGCTGTCGTCAGGTCGCACTTTTTGGCCACTTTGCGGCGCGCTGCCGCACGCGGGGGCGCGCCGCCCGGCGCCCGCCCCACAACTGCCTGCGCCCGCAGGCTAGCTCCGCTCGTGGACGAGGGAGCCGCCGCAGCTGCTGCCGAAGCCGGCGGCGCAGCTGTAGCACACCGGGTGCGTGCGCAGGGCGCGGGCCGGCAGGGGGCCGCGGGCCAGGTCGTGCACGGTGGCGTCGCGCGTGGGGCCGTCCGGGTCGGCCGGGTCTACGGGCAGCTGGATGGGCAGTTCCAGCACGTGGTTGACCTCGCAGTCGTAGAGGCGGCCGTCCACGTCCACGTTCACCTGGTCGCGGCACATCATGCGCTGGACGGCGAGCGCGTTGAAGCTCTCCACCAGCAGCCTCAGGTAGTCGTCGAAGAGGTTCGCGTCCAGGAGGTCGTGGGCGAAGCGCCCGAGCGGCCAGTTGTTGAAGGCGAATAGGTCGTCGAAGGCGATGCCCTCGCGGCGCGTTAGCTCCTCGCGGTAGAGGTCGGCCAGCAGGTCCTGGGGCGGCGGCAGGAAGGGGCCGCTCACGTTGTACACGAGATCCAGGGTGAGCGCCTGCGCCTCCCCGGTGGCCTCGGTCCCCGCCTCGGCCCGCGCCCCCGCCACGCCGTAGCCGCGGGCGTTGAGCTCCTTGATGACGCGCATGGCCCGCTCGAACACGCCGCGCCCACGCTGGGCGTCGGCAGCCGACGAGTCGTAGTAGGGCAGCGACGCCGTGAGCGCCGCCCCCGCGGCCGCGTAGTCGTCCAGGTAGTGGGCGTGCTTCGGCCGGTCGAGCAGCGTCAGGTTGGTGCGCACGATCAGCTTGCCGCCGCGCTCGCGCACGCGCCGGCCCGCCTCGGCCAAGAACCACGGGAAGTCCGGGTGCAGCTCGGGCGAGCCGCCGGTCACGTCGAGCGTGTGGAAGCCGCCGGCCTCGTAGGCGTCGAGCACCGCCTCCATCGTCGCGCGGTCCATGCGCTCTTCGCTGCGCGGCGAGCACTCCAGGTAGCAGTGGCGGCAGGCCAGGTTGCAGGCGTAGGTGATGTTGGCCTGCAGCGTGCCGTTGCCCTCGGGCGCGGTGAGCACGGCCGGCGCGTCCACGCGCTCCTCGAAGGAGGGGGCGCCGATGCGCGCGAGCGCCTCGTCCAGATACGCCAGGTCGACGGCCTTCTTCCCGCGGCGCGCCTCTACGGCGTCCTGGGCCCGCGCGAAGTCGAAGGCGCCGCGGTGGGCGCCGCGCGGGGTTATCTCGAAGTGGCGGCCGTAGCGCGACTGGGCCAGCATCTCGGCCATGTTGCCGCTCACGGCCACGGGCCGCCCCTTGATGAGGCGGATCTCGTCGGTCAGGTCGAAGTAGCGGGGCATCTCGGGGATGGTGCCCAGGTAGCGGGCCGTCTGCCCCCAGTTCTCGTGGCGGTCTTCCAGGCCGGCGGCCTTGATGGCGCGCACGGTGCGCGACGTGAAGCCGGTGAAGCCGAGCTTAGTCTCGAGGGCCAGGTCGCTCACGTGGATGTCGTCCACCACGGTGCAAAGCCAGCTGGCCCACCCCAGGCGGGCCATCATGCGGCGGAAATCCTCCAGGTAGATGGCGCCCCCCAGGCACTCCCCGCGCAGGACGGGGTCGTCGCGCAGCTCGTCGGGCATGCGGCGGTCGCAGAACACGTCGGAGAAGTAGAGCTCGCCGCCGGGTTTGAGCACCCGGTACACCTCGCCGAGCACCTGCTCCTTGAACGGCGTCAGGTTGATGACGCAGTTGGATACCACCAGGTCAACCGACTCGTCGGCGATGCCCAGCTCGGCCAGGTCCTCGATGTAGCCTTGGCGAAACTCCACGTTGGAGGTCGCAAAGCCGAAGCGCTCGGCCATCTCGGCCTGGTGGCGGCGGGCCACCTCCAGCTGGCTGGCGGTCATGTCCACGCCGATGACGCGGCCGGTCGGCCCCACCAGCTTGGACAGCACGTACACATCACGCCCCACGCCGCAGCCCAGGTCCACCACGGTGCAGCCCTCAAGGGCCGGCGGGATGGGGCTGCCGCAGCCGTAGAAGCGCTCCATCACCTCGTCGGCGATGAGCGGCATCACGTCACGCACGTACTTGGGCGGCGCGTCGGTGGTGCAGCAGGTGGCGTTGGTCTTCAGGTCGTCGGATCCGGCGAGGATGCGGCCGTAGTATTCCCGCACCTGGTCGTGGACGGAGAGCCCCGCGTCGGGGATCTGCGACCCGTCGAGCGAGGGCACGAGCGAGGCATGGGCCACGCCGGCGGCCGGGCCGGCCGCGCCCGCGGGGGCGGCCACTAGCGGCCCTCGTCGGCCATGCCGAAGCACTCGGTGAAGAACACCTGGCAGTCCAGCCCGTAGCGCTCGCACACCTCGTCCACGGCGTCGTCGACCAGGCGTGCGAGCGGCCGCGACTCGCATACCGCGCGAGCGTTGATGATCATGCGCATGTTCTTGTGGTCGCGCAGGAACTGCTGCTCGTACTCGATGTCGTAGTCGACGCCGATGAGCGACGCCTTGTTGAAGTCACCGTTGCCCGACGTGGCGAAGGTCTTGAGGTGCGGCACGTTGCGCTTGCGCTCGATGAGCCCCATGCGGATCTCCTCGATGAGATCCTCGACCACGGCGTTCATGTCTATCTTCCCGTCGTCGGCGGCCTTGAAGTACATGCGGCGGTTGTACCAGGTCAGCTTGGCCTCGGCCTGCTCGAACTCGTGGTTGTCGCGCACCGAGAAGTTCTTGAGCGCCGATCCGCGGGTGGTGATGAAGTCGGCCAGCTCGGCGATGCCCGTCTTCTCGCGCGCCGATATGCACAGCACCGGGATGTCCGGAACCGCGGTCTTGAGGAACTCCACGTAGCGGGCCTGCTCCTCGTCCGTCAGCAGGTCGCATTTGTTGAGCACCACCAGGTCGGCCTCCTCGAGCTGCAGCTGCAGCAGGTACACGAGCTCCTCTGGGAGGTTGATGTCCGCCTTCTCCGGCATGATCATGCGCAGGCGCTCCGGGTCGGTGATGACGGTGAAGGGGGCCAGCTGGAACTCGTCGGCGTGCTCGCGGGCCAGCGTGTGGTACACGTGGTCGAGCGCACCCACGCCGCAGCCGGGGATGTCGCTCATGACGAAGACGGCGCGGTCCTTGTCGCGCAGGCGCCGCAGCTGATCCACCACGTTGTCCATCTGGTAGCAGATGCAGCCCGAGGCTATCTCGGTGACGGTGCAGCCGCTCGTCTGGGTGAGGCTGGTGTCGACCAGGTTGGCGCCGAGGTCGTTGGCGATGATGGCCGTCTCGCCGTAGGTGGCGTTCATGTGCTCGGCCAGGGCGATCATCGTGGTGGTCTTGCCGGCTCCCAGAAAGCCGCTGACGACCATGAACTTGATAGGTTCCATGCTCTTCCTTCACGTAGCTCGGTTGGTGGTCAGGCGCATTATACCGTCGCGCCCGATCACCTTCGGGGTGACGCTGGCGCAGCGGGCGCGCCTGGGCTGGCTAGCAGCAGCTGGCCTGGATGGGGCGGTCATCCTCGTCGAGGACCCCCTCGAAGTCGGGCGCCGTCTTGATGATGGCGTCGCCGTGGATGTCCCCGTAGTGGACGGAGCGGTCGCCGATCACCGTGATGACCTTGGCATAGCGGCAGCCGTCCAGGCCGAGCGCCGACACGTTGTCGCACACGGGGCACTCCTGGTTGGCGGGGAAGCGGATGTCCTTGTCGAACAGGAAGAAGTCGGGGTAGCCGGGCAGCGACCCGTCGTAGATCACCTTCTCGCCGTAGTTCTCGCAGTGGTCGCTCGTCAGCTCTGAGGCGAGCAGGCGGGAGGTGATGGTGGCGAAGGCGATGCCGGGGTAGACGGCCTGCTCCTCGGCGGTGATCGGCGTCTTCCACGTCATGACGTAGCGCGGGTCGTGGAAGCCGGCCGCCTGGGCCATGCGGCGGAAGTCCTCGACGAACAGGGCGCCGCCCAGCCGCTGGGCCACGTTCTCCACCTGGTCGGAGACGTCCTGGGGGATGCGCCGATCGGTGTACACGTCGGTGAAGTACCACTCGCCCTGGGGCCTGAGGATGCGGCGCACCTCGCGGATGTAGGCGCCCTTGTCGGGGGAGAGGTTGAAGGTGCAGTTGGAGATGACCACGTCCACGCTGCCGTCGGGGATGAAGGAGAGGTCCTCGGGCACGGCGTTCACCAGCTCCACGTTGGCCTGGTCGTAGCCGAACTGGCGCATCTCCTGGGCCAGGTACTTGCGGGCGATGCCCAGGCGCTCGGCGTCGGGCTCCACGCCGATGACCTTGCCCGCGGGGCCCGCCAGCTGGGCGGCCAGGTAGGTGTCGCGGCCGCTGCCGCAGCCCAGGTCGACCACCGTGCAGCCCTCCAGCAGCGGCGGCAGGGGAGCGCCCAGCTCGTGGAAGGTGTTCTTGATCTCGGCCGCCACGTTGAACAGCAGCTCGCGCGCTTCGACGGGGATGGTGCCGTCAGCATCGCGGGTGCGGGCCGTAGCCTGGGGGTCGCGCGGGGAGGCCGCGGCGATGGCGGCGTAGTAGGCGGCATAGTCGTCGCTCTTGCGGTAGTAGGCCTCGTAGTCCATGGCGCTTCCTTTCATAGTTGGCGTATGGCTTCTAATGGATAGTGATTAATACTTGACATAGTCTATCATGTTATGGGGACGGCGCAAGGGGCGCGCAGGGGGCTGGCAGGAGGGGGGGCGCTGAC
>NZ_QWKK01000055.1 GCF_009911695.1 Enterorhabdus sp. P55
CCGACCCCGCCCCGCTCGCGCTGTGCCCCCCCCAGTTCCCGCACCGCCTGCGCCGCCCCGCGCGATCCTGACGCGCAAAGTGGCCAAAAACGACGACCTGACGACGCTTTCCGCGCCTGGGCGCTCATCTTCTTTCGCAAAAGCCCAGGTCGGCTCTGCTCATCGGAAGGCGCGAGGACTCTCTGGGGGCGAATTCTCCGATTATCTGTCGTCAGGTCGTCGTTTTTGGCCACTTTGCGCGTATCCGATGCGCGGAGAGGCATCGCTCAGCCTGTGGTTCGTGGGGTTTGTCCGGCGTCCGCCCGTCTGCCGGGCGCGACTGGTATGCTATTCCCATGGACAAGCTCATCTCGGGGATGCTGGCCCGCCGACGAGCCGTGGTGGCGACGTTCGTCGCCGTGGCCGTCGTGTGCGCAGCGCTCATCCCCTTTGTCAAGGTCAACTACGACATGGTGGACTAC
Source organism: Enterorhabdus sp. P55 (assembly GCF_009911695.1). Lineage (GTDB taxonomy): Bacteria > Actinomycetota > Coriobacteriia > Coriobacteriales > Eggerthellaceae > Enterorhabdus. The sequence goes on from NZ_QWKK01000055.1 coordinate 462, forward strand.
CTGCCTCCCGAGGCCCAGTCCACCGATGCCGTGCGCATCATGGCCGACGAGTTCGACCAGGCCATCCCCAACGCGAGCGTTCTCGTCCACGATGTGGACGTGCCCGGCGCGCTTGCGCTGAAGGACGCCATCGCGCGCGTTCCCGGCGTGGAGTCGGTGCTCTGGCTCGATGACGTGGCGGATGTGGCCACGCCGCTTGCGGCCCTCGACGAGGCGACGGTGGAGCAGTACTACCGCGACGGCGCCGCCCTGTTCCAGGTGTCGGTGACCGAAGGGGAGGAGGGCCCTGCCATCGCGGCCCTGCGCGCCCTCGTCGACGAGGCGGGGTCCGGCAACGCCGTGGCCGGCGAGGCCATGGACACCGCCCAGATGCGGGAGTCCATGGTCGACCAGGTGCTCAAGGCCGTCGCCATCGTCGTTCCCATCATCGTGCTTTTGCTCGTGGTCTCCACGCTCTCGTGGATCGAGCCGGTGCTGTTCCTGGCCGCCATCGGCGTGTCCATCCTCATCAACATGGGCACCAATCTTTTCCTGGGCTCGGTGTCCTTCGTCACCTTCTCGGTGAGCCCCATCCTCCAGCTGGCCGTGTCGCTTGACTACGCCATCTTCCTGCTGCACGCCTTCGCGGCCGAGCGGCGGCGCGGCGGCAGCATCGAGGACGCCATGGCGCGCGCGGTGCGCTCGTCGGCCGGCACCATCGCCGCGAGCGCCACCACGACGCTCTTCGGCTTCGCGGCGCTCGCGTTCATGCAGTTCCAGATTGGCGCCGACCTCGGGTTCAACCTGGTGAAGGGCATCGTGCTGTCGTTCGTGACGGTCATGGTGTTCCTGCCGGCGCTCACGCTGTGCCTCTGCCGGCTCATCGACCGCACTACCCACCGCCCCCTCATGCCCTCCTTTGCCCGCATCGGCGCGCCGCTCGCGCGGGTACGCGTTCCGGTGCTCGCGCTGGTGGCGGTGCTCGCGGTGCCGGCCTTCCTCGGCCAGGCCAACGTGGTGTTCACCTACCAGAACAACGTGGCCGATCCCACGTTGCGCGCGGGCGCCGACACGCTCATGGTGCAGGAGGAGTTCGGCCAGGCCAACGCCGTGGCCGTGCTCGTGCCGCGGGGAGACGTCGGCGCCGAGGCGGCGCTCTCGCGCGACCTGGCGGCGCTCGACCACGTGACGGGCGTCATGGGATATGCGGCCACGGTGGGCGCGGACATCCCGCCGGAGTTCCTCGATGAGGCTGTGACCAGCCAGTTCTACTCTGGCGACTACGCGCGCATCATCGCCTACCTCGACACTGACGTGGAGAGCGCCGAGGCGTTCGCCGCCGTGCAGGCGGTGGAGGACGCGGCCGCTGCGCGCTATGGCGAATTCTACGCGGCGGGCCAGTCGGCCAACCTCTACGACATGAAGAGCATCGTGGCCGTGGACAACGTGGTGGTGAGCCTCGTGGCCGTCATCGCCATCTTCCTGGTGGTGGCGGTCACCTTCCGCTCCCTCGGGCTGCCCGTGGCGCTGCTGCTGGCCATCGAGTGCGGCATCTGGATCAACCTGGCCATTCCGTACTTCATGGGCACCAAGGTGAACTTCATCGGCTACCTGGTCGTCAACACCGTCCAGCTGGGTGCCACCATCGACTACGGAATCCTGCTCACGTCGCACTACCTGGCCCATCGCCGCCGCATGCCGGCGCGCCAGGCCGTGTTCGCGGCGCTCGGCGAGGCGTTCCCGTCGATCCTGGTGTCGGCCGGCATCCTGGCCACGGCCGGCTTCGCGCTGGCGGTGTCGTCGTCCATCGGTGCCGTGGCGAGCCTGGGCCTTTTGCTCGGCCGCGGCGCGCTCATCTCGCTGGGCATGGTCACGTGCTTCCTGCCCGCGCTGCTCGTCTACGGCGACGGCCTCATCCGTCGCACCACCTGGCGGAGCGGCTTTTTCAGCGCGGAGTCCGGGGCGGGAGGGTCCGCCTCCGCGCCCGCGCCCGCTGCTGCCGTTCCCGCCCCCGGCCCCCGTGCCGCGCGCCCGCTTTCCGAAGAAGGAGACGCCTCATGAGCAAGCCCCTGTTCTCCCGCGCCGGCCTGGCCGGCCTGCTCGCCCTCTCGCTCGTGCTCACCGGGCTCGGCCCTGCGCTGGCCCGCGGGGACGATGCGCCCGCCGGCTCTGCGGGCGCGCCGGCCGCCTCCGAGCCTGCCGCGTTTGAGAAGACCGAGGTGGTCTACGCCAACCTGTCGGCCGAGGGCGCGCCTGAGGGCGTCTACGTGGTGAACCGCTTCGACGTGTCCGCAGCGGGCCTCGTCACGGACTGGGGCGCCTACGACGAGCGCGCGAGCCTCACCGGCCAGGCCCTTCGCCCGGCGACGAACGGGGCCGACGCCGCAGACGGCATCGAGGCGTCGGTCGGGGAGGGCGTCTTCTCCTACCAGGGCACCGCCCCCGCCGCGGCGACGCTGCCGTGGGATGTGGCGGTGTCCTACCGCCTGAACGGGCAGAAGATGACGCCGGAGCAGATCGCGGGCAAGTCGGGCGACGCCGAGGTGCGCCTCACGGTGACGCGCAACCCCGATGCCGACCCCGCCTTCGCCGAGAGCTATATGGTGCAGGCGACGTTCACGCTCGACGGCGAGGCCTGGACTGACGTGCGCGCCGGGGGGGCCGTGGTGGCGATGGCCGGCGCGGATAAGACGGTGGCCTTCACCCTGCTGCCGGGGCGCGACGGCGACTTCACGTTCACCGGGCACGTCGAGGACTTCGCGCTCGCCGGCGCCCAGCTGGCGGCGCTGCCCTACGCCACGGTGGTGGAGATGCCCGACGCGTCCGACCTGGAGGGGCAGATGGGCCAGCTCGCCGACGCCATCTCCGCGCTCGACGAGGGCACGGCCTCGCTCGCCTTGGGGGCGGGCTCGCTCGCGGAGGGCGGCGCGAGCCTGCGGGACGGCGCGCGGGCCCTCTCCGAGGGGCTCGACGCGCTGGCGGCGTCCTCGGGCAGCCTGACGTCTGCGTCGGCACAGGTCGCGGGCGCCCTTGACGCGCTGTCCGCGGGCCTTGCGGGCGCTGACTTCTCGGGCGTCGAGGAGCTTGGGCAGCTGGCGCCGGCGCTGCGCTCGCTCGCCGGCGGCCTTGATGACCTGGGCGCGCAGTCCGCCGCGGTGCGCGACGGCTTCGGCTCTGCGCTCGCCGCGCTCGACGGCGCGCTGGCCGCCATCCCGGAGGGCACGCTCACCCCGGAGCAGATCGGCTCGCTTATGGCGGCGGCTCAGAAGTCGGGCAACCCCGCCGACGCCGCCACGGCCGCCGAGCTGGCGCGCACCTACGAGGCCGCCCAGCGCGCCCGCGGCACCTACCAGGCCGTGAAGGGGGCCTTCGACGGCACCCGCCAGCTGCTGGCCGTGCTCGGCGGCGATGCGGCGACCAAGGGCTCGCCGGCGTTCTTCGCGGCGTCGCTGCGCGCGGTCGCCGCGGGGCTTGAGGAGGCGGATCCGGCCGCGGCCCTCGGCCAGCTGGCCGAGCTGTCGGCCGGCCTTAGCCAGCTGGCCGCCCAGTACCGCTCCTTCGATCAGGGGCTTTCCGCCTACGCCGACGGCGCGGGACAGGCGGCCGCGGGCGCCCGCGCGCTCGTGGGCGGGGCCGATGCGCTGGCCGGAGGCATCGGGCAGCTGGCCTCCGGCGCCGGCTCGCTCTCCGCGGGCGCGGGGCAGCTCGCCGGCGAGACGGCCGACCTGCCGGCGCGCATGCGCGCCTCGATGGACGAGCTCATGGCCGATTACGAGTTTCCCGCCTTCGAGCCCGCGTCTTTCGTCGACGCACGCAACCAGTCGGTGGCGGCCGTGCAGTTCGTGATGGCCATCGCCCCGGTGGAGCCCGAGTCCGAGCCGGAGCCCGAGCCGGAGCCGGAACCCGAGCCCACCATCCTCGACCGCCTGGTCGCCTTGTTCTCCTAACGTCGGCGGGGCGTCCGCGCCCCGCTTTCGCGTGCCCTTCGCGCGTCCTGCCATTCGCGTCGCCGACGGCTTGTGTCACAATGGCGCCCTGAGGAAAGGCAAGGCGAACGAGAGGAACCGACATGCACACCTTCCGACCCCGGGGCGTCTGCTCCAAGCTCATCGAGGTCGAGCTCGACGGCGACATCATCAAGGAGATCCGCTTTACCGGCGGCTGCGACGGCAACCTGAAGGCCATCGCCAAGCTCGTGGCCGGCCAGCGCGTCGACGACGTGGTCGCGCTTTTGCGCGGCAACACCTGCGGCCCGCGCGCCACCTCCTGCGCCGACCAGATGACCTACGCCCTCGAGGAGGCGCGCGCCCAGTCCTAGGGGTCGCGCGCGGCGTGTTTATGGCGCGGGCGCGAATTCCCTCGCAAAGCGGTGAAATTCTCGAAAACCCCCCGCGTAGCCGTGATATACTAGCCAAACTTGCGGAAAACCCGCAGGAGTAGGTATCTGTTGGCCCCCGAGACATGTTTTATTGACCGTCCTGAGCAAGCTCGTGCAAGCGAACATGGCAAGCATCAATCAATCATGACGAAGGGTCCCCAGAATGTAATGTTCGAAAGGGGTCCGTTTTGACCGAAATCAAGAACACGTCCGTAATCGACTTCTCCGACATCTCCGACGAGCAGATGAACGAGATGATCGACGGCACGCTGACCGACTTCGACGAGGGAGATCTCGTCGACGGCACCGTCGTCAAGCTGGAGCACGATGAGGTGCTCGTGGACATCGGCTTCAAGAGCGAGGGCGTCATCCCCTCCCGCGAGCTGTCCATCCGCAAGGACGCCGACCCGGCTGACATCGTCAGCCTGGGCGATAAGATCGAGGCCCTGGTTCTTCAGAAGGAGGACAAGGACGGTCGCCTGATCCTTTCCAAGAAGCGCGCCGAGTACGAGCGCGCCTGGATCCGCGTCGAGGAGAAGTTCAAGGCCGGCGAGGTCGTCACCGGCGAGGTCATCGAGGTGGTCAAGGGCGGCCTCATCCTCGACATCGGCCTGCGCGGCTTCCTGCCTGCCTCCCTCGTGGACCTGCGCCGCGTGAAGGACCTCGACATGTACCTGGGCACCGAGATCGAGGCCCGCGTCATCGAGATGGACCGCAACCGCAACAACGTCGTGCTGTCCCGCCGCGTGCTGCTGGAGGAGGGCCGCAAGAACGAGCGCGCCGAGATCCTCTCCAAGCTCTCCAAGGGCATGCGCCTCAAGGGCACCGTCTCCTCCATCGTGGACTTCGGCGCCTTCGTGGATCTGGGCGGCATCGACGGCCTGGTGCACATCTCCGAGCTGTCCTGGAACCACGTCAACCATCCCTCCGAGGTCGTCAAGGTGGGCGACGAGGTGGAGGTCGAGGTGCTCGACGTCGATCTGCAGCGTGAGCGCATCTCGCTCGGCCTCAAGCAGACCACCGAGGATCCCTGGATCAAGCTGGTCGAGTCCTACCCCGTGGGCACCATCGTCGACGGCAAGGTCACCAAGATCGTGCCCTTCGGCGCGTTCATCGCGCTCGGCGATTCCATCGAGGGCCTCGTGCACATCTCCGAGATGGCCGGCCGCCACATCGACACCCCGGCCCAGGTCGTCAAGGCTGGCGACGAGGTGAAGGTCAAGGTCATGGAGATCAACCCGGATCGTCGCCGTATCTCCCTGTCGATGAAGGCTGCTGCCGAGGAGCTCGGCTACGAGATCGAGGTGGACGAGTCCATCCAGGCCGAGGAGCGCCCGGCCAAGCGCAAGAAGGAGCGCGCCGAGAAGACCGAGGAGACTGCCGCCGAGTAGTCGCCGCGGGCGAGCAAGTCCTTTGCGAGGGGCGGGGCCGAGTGCTCCGCTCCTCTTTTTTCGTTGTGGCTTGCAAATTTTGACGGTTTTGCACTCTTGCGCCCACGGCTGGGGCGCCGAGGACGCCCCTGGGGAGTCGATTTCCCGGTGTTTCCCCTGGTCGCGTCAATCCGGAGCAACTCAAGACGGCGTTGGCGGCCGACCCGCGAGTGCAAAACCGTCGAAATTTGCAAAGCGAGCCCGGTTTTCGTGGAAAGGGGGCTGTTATGGCCGAGGAGCGGAGCGAGGGGGCTGGGAGCGCCCCGGCGGCAGACGCAGCGGGGAGCGCCTCGATGGCAGCCGCCACAGCTGCGGGCGCGCCCGCAGCGCGCGGCCGCGTGGCGCTCGGCATGAGCGGGGGAGTGGACAGCTCGGTGGCTGTGGCGGCGCTTCAGGCCGAGGGCTATGAGGTGGCAGGCGTCACCCTCGTGCTGCAGGACACGCCTGAGGCCCGCGCTGCGGCCGAGACCGCTGCGGGGGTCTGCGCGCGCTTGGGCGCCGAGCACCACGTGATAGCGCGCGAGGAGCTCTTCGAGCGAGCTGTGGCCGCGCCCTTCGCCGCGGCCTACGCGGCGGGCCTCACGCCGAGCCCGTGCGTGGGCTGCAACGCCGCGGTGAAGCTGCCGGCGCTTCTGGCTGTCGCCGACGAGCTGGGCTGCGCAGCGGTCGCTACGGGCCACTACGCGCGCGTGGGGCACCTGACCGACGGGCGCTGGGCGGTGCTCGCCGCGCTCGACCACGCCAAGGATCAGAGCTACATGCTGGCAGCCCTCACGCAGGGCCAGCTCGCGCGGCTCGTGCTGCCGCTGGGAGGCATGACCAAGCTGGCCGTGCGCGCTGCCGCCGCCGACCTGGGCCTGGCCTGCGCTGATGCGCCCGAGAGCCAAGACATCTGTTTCGCGCCCCAGGGCTATCGGGCGTTTCTGGCCGAACGTGGCGTCACGGCCGAGCCAGGCCCCATCCTCCTGCCCGATGGGCGCGAGGTGGGGCGTCACCAGGGGTTGGCCTGCTATACCGTCGGCCAGCGCAAGGGCATCGGCGTGGCCGGCCCCGAGCCGTACTACGTGCTGGCCAAGCGCGTGGCAGACAACGCGCTCGTGGTGGGCCCGGCTGCCGCGGCCACGCTCGCGCGCGTGGAGACGGGGCCGGTCAACTGGCAGGCCGTCGACGGCTTGAACGCCCCCGCCGACGCCATGGTGAAACTCCGTTACCGATCGCGCCCGGCTGCGTGTATCATTGTTCCCAGAGAAGACGGCGGGGCGACCGTCCGGCTGCGCGAGCCGCAGCCGCTCACGGCGCCCGGTCAGTGGGCAGTGTTCTACCAAGGCTCCACCGTGCTGGGGGGCGCCGTGATCGAGGAGGTCGGATAGATGAGGAAGATATTCGTGGTGGGCGGCATGGGCGCGGGCAAGTCCACGGCGCGCCAGGCCCTCGTGGACGCGGGGCTGCCCTACATCGACCTGGATGAGGTGGGCCATCAGGTGCTCAAGTGGGATACGGTGAAGGAGGAGCTGGCCGAGACCTTCGGCGCTGGCGTGCTCGACGCCGACGGCGAGGTCATCCGCAGCGCGGTGGCCGCCCGCGCGTTCATGTCCCCGGCCGACACGCGCAAGCTCAACCGCATCACCATGCCGCGCATCGAGGAGGTCTACACCGACCTGCTTGCCCAGCTCGAGGCCGAGGGCAACGACGCGGTGGTGGTGGAGTACTCCGTCTTCAAGAACCGCGAGATGTCGCTGGCCTACTCGGCTGACGTGGTGCTGGCCGTGCTCGCGCCGCTCGATCTGCGCATCGAGCGCGCCGTGGCCTCCGGCTTTGATGAGGCCGACGTGCGCCGCCGCATCGCCCGCCAGATCACCGACGCCGATCGCATCGAGGCCTCCGACGTGGTGTTCAGCAACGACGGCACCAAAGAGGAGCTCCGCAACAAGGTCATCGCCTGGTGGGAGGACTACCAGGCTGCCCTGTAGCGCCTCTGTGACGAGTTTTCCATCCCGCCTTCTTTGCCAGGCTCTTATGGTATAGTAGAACAACTGTACGTTTGAACTGAGGCGAGGAGGCGGGATGTCTCATCTTTCCAACTTGGAGGGCGTGGCCATGGAGGGGAAGCTGCCCGAGGTGCGCCTGGCGTCTACGCCGCTCAAAGTGACCTCGCCCTTCGAGCTGTCGGGCGATCAGCCCGAGGCGGTGCGCAAGCTCGCCGCCGGCATCGAGGAGGGGCTGCGCTACCAGACGCTGCTCGGCGTGACGGGCTCGGGCAAGACCTTCACCATGGCCAAGACCATCGAGGCCGTGCAGAAGCCCACCTTGGTTCTGGCGCCGAACAAGACGCTCGCGGCCCAGCTCGCCGCCGAGCTCAAGGAGTTCTTCCCCAACAACGCCGTCGTCTACTTCGTCTCCTACTACGACTACTACCAGCCTGAGGCCTACGTGCCGGCGTCGGATACCTTCATCGAGAAGGACGCCTCCATCAACGAAGAGGTGGAGAAGCTGCGCCATGCGGCCACGAGCGCCCTGCTCAGCCGCCGCGACGTCATCGTGGTGGCGTCGGTGAGCTGCATCTACGGCATCGGCAGCCCCATGGACTACGCGGGCATGGCCGTGTTCGTGGACAAGGAGGTTCCGGCCGATCGGGACGACGTGATTCACGACCTCATCGACATCCAGTACGATCGCAACGACTACGAGCTCAAGCGCGGCACGTTCCGCGTGCGCGGGGATGCGCTCGACGTGTTCCCGCCCTATGCCGACAACCCGCTGCGCATCGAGTTCTGGGGGGATGAGATCGAGGAGATAGCCGAGGTCGACCACGTCACCGGCGAGGTGCTGCAGACCTATGAGGCGCTGCCCATCTGGCCGGCGTCGCACTACGTCACCGCGCGCCCCAAGATGGATCGCGCCATCCGCACCATCCAGGACGAGCTGCGCGAGCGCCTGGCTCAGTTCAACGAAGACGGCAAGCTCCTCGAGGCCCAGCGCCTGGAGATGCGCGTCAACTACGATTTGGAGATGCTCGAGACCATGGGCTTCTGCTCCGGCATCGAGAACTACTCGCGCCACCTCGACGGGCGCGAGCCGGGCGAGCCGCCCTACACGCTCATCGACTACTTCCCGCGCGACTTCCTCTGCATCATCGACGAGTCCCACGTCACCGTCCCGCAGATCCGCGGCATGCACGAGGGCGATCGCTCGCGCAAGATCACCCTAGCCGAGCACGGGTTCCGTCTGCCGAGCTGCCTGGACAACCGCCCCTTGCGCTTCGATGAGTTCGAGCAGCGCGTGCCGCAGTTCGTCTACGTGTCGGCCACCCCGGGCGACTACGAGGAGAAGGTGTCCCAGGCCCAGGTGGAGCAGATCATCCGCCCGACGGGCCTGCTCGATCCGGAGATCGTCGTGCGTACGAGCGCGAGCCAGATCGACGACATCATCGACGAGGCGAAGGAGCGCGCGGCCCGCGATGAGCGCGTGCTCATCACCACGCTTACCAAGAAGATGGCGGAGGACCTGACCGACCACCTGCTCGACCAGGGGGTGCGCGCCCGCTACATGCACTCGGACATCGCCACGCTCGAGCGCGTGGAGATACTCTCGGCCCTGCGTCGCGGCGAGTTCGACGTGCTCGTGGGCATCAACCTCCTGCGCGAGGGCCTTGACTTGCCCGAGGTGTCGCTCGTGGCCATCCTCGACGCCGACAAAGAGGGGTTCCTCCGCAACCACCGCTCGCTCATCCAGACCATCGGGCGCGCGGCCCGTAACGTGTCGGGCCAGGTCATCATGTACGCCGACCGCATCACCGATTCCATGGACCGCGCCATCACCGAGACGCGGCGTCGTCGCGAGATACAGATGGCCTACAACGAGGAGCACGGCATCGAGCCGCAGACCATCCGCAAGGCCATCAACGACATCATGGGCTACGTGGCCGATGAGGCCGGATCGGTCACGGCCGAGCAGGTGAACAAGGAGCTCGCGGAGCTCTCGCGCGAGGAGGTGCTGCGCATCATCTCGTCGATGGAGGACGACATGGCCGCAGCCTCGCGCGACATGGACTTCGAGGAGGCCGCACGCCTGCGCGACCAGGTGGTGAAGCTGCGCGCGAGCGTCGAGGGCCAGAGCGAGGACGATGTGCTGAAGGATCTGCGTAAGACGGCTCGCAAGGGGAGCGCCTACGGCAATCGCAAGCACGCTGCCTACGGCAGCTCCCGCCGCTCGTAGCGCGCGGTCCTGGGGCGGATGACGCGAGGAGCTCCTGCTGGCCTCGTTGGCGGGGCGTGGGCGTCCTGAGGGGGCGTATCACCGGAGTCCTGCGGCCCTGCTGGGCGTGCGGTCGGCGGGGGCTGCGGATCGCGGCGACGGAGGCGTTGGCGTCAAGGCCGGTGAAGCCGTTTGCCGTAAAGGGGCGTGGTGTCCCTTCTGCGCGCGTCCGAGGCTTGGCGGGCGTCGTGCAAAGGGGTGTTGCGTCCGGTCTGGCGAGCGGCGGCTCGTCGCGCTGATGCGTGCGGGGGAGGCGGGCGCGCGCTGGACGGGTGCGGGATGCGATCTTGGGGGGCAGCCGTTCTGGTGGCCTGGGTGCTAGTCGGCCCCTCGGGGAGGGGGCTGATGCGCCAGCGCGGGATGCGGGGCGTGGCCTCGGGGACGTTGCGGGTGCTCGGAGCGGGGGTCTGGTTCCGGAGGGCCGATTCGCGCGGAGCGGGGCGAGTCCCGGAGGGCTGATTCGCGTTGAACGGGGGAGGGCCCGGAGGGGCTGACTCACGCGGAGCGGGGCTCGGGTCCGGAGTGCCGTCCGCTGGGGCCGGGATCCTGTGCCCAGCCCGCGAGAACCTGCAGAGGGCCGGCCTTCGCTGAAGCCGGCCTTGCTCGCAGGGGAGGGCTTCCGGATGCCCCCGCTCCCTGGCGCGTCCCTATCCGGAACCATGGCGGCGGCTTGGGGCACGCGGAACGGCGCTCGGGCCTCGGGAGGGCGATTCGCGCGGCGCGGGGCCGGGCCCCGGAGGGGGCTGACTCACGCGGGGCGGGGGGCTGCGATCCGGGGGCCGGTCCCTCGGCGTCGGCCTGCCCGCGCGTGCCGTCGTGGTCGCAGTTCGGGCAAAGGCGGGGGATGGCGGATTTCTGGCCAAAAAGGCTATGATTTACGCGTGAGAACGCGCAAACAAGGGCAAATCGGGCCAAAACGGCCACGGTTTACGCGGGATCGCTGGCCTAGCGTGCGTAAACCGTGGCCGTTTTGGCCGGAACGGGTCGGTTTGCCCTGCGTTTCGACAGGGCTGCGATAAGCTAGGCGCGAAAGGCAAGGCGCCTGAAGGAGGCACCATGATCGACGAGATACAAGTGGAGGACGTGGCCCTCATCCGGTCGGCATCCATGACGCCCTCGGCGCATCTCACCGTGCTCACGGGCGAGACCGGCGCCGGCAAGACGGCGCTGCTCTCGGCGGCCAAGCTGCTCATGGGGGCGCGTGCCGACAAGGGCGCCGTGCGCGAGGGGAGCGCCGCCGCGCGCGTGAGCGGGCGGTTCTACCTGCGCGCGTCGCTCGCGGGGGGTGCTTCCGATGGCCTGGCGCCCTCGGCGGACATCGGAGGCGCCGCATCGCCTGCGACATCTGCCGGGCACGCCGATCCGGACGCGCGTGGCGATGCGGACGGCGCCGAGGCCGGCGATGACCTCGAGCTGGTGGTCACGCGGCGGCTCTCGGCGGACGGGCGCAGCCGCGTGACGCTCAACGGCGCCATGGCGAGCGTCACTGAGCTGGCCGAGCGCGTGGGGCCCTCCATCGACCTGTGCGGCCAGCACGAGCATCAGGCGCTCATGGCGTCCTCCTCCCACGGCCGGCTCCTCGACGCCTGGGGAGGCGCGGCGGTTGCCGAGGCGCGCGCTGCATGGGACGCCGCCTGGACCGACGCCGTCAGCGCTGCGGCAGCCTATGAGCGCGTGTGCGAGGCGGCGAGCGCCTCGGCAACCGCCCTCGACGAGGCGCGTTTCGCCCTCTCCCAGATAGAGGCCGTGAACCCGCAGGAGGGAGAATACGAGGAGCTCGTGGCCTACCTCTCCCGCACGGAGAACGCCGAGGCCCTTGCCCGGGCCGCCCACGGCGCGAGCGAGGGATTGGCTGGCGAGGGGGGAGCCCTCGACGCCCTGGGCGCGGCGGCCTCTTTGCTGGAGGATGCGGCGCGCCACGACGAGGCGCTCGGCGCCTATGCCCAGTCCCTGCGCGAGGCCGGCTTCATCGTGGAGGACGTGGCGCGCGACATGGCCTCCTACGCCGAGGACGTGGAATTCGACCCGGCCGAGCTGGCGGCTGCCCAGGAGCGCGCTGCGGCCTTCCAGGGGCTTTTGCGCAGCTGGGGCCCGCGCTTGGAGGACGTGCTCGCCCGGCGGGACGAGGCGGCGGAGCTTGTGGCCTCCGTCGATGACGCCGACCGCGTGCGCCGCGAGGCCCGCGAGCGCCTTGACGCCGCCGAGGAGGCGCTCGCCGTCGCCGCGGACGCCCTGCACCTCGCCCGTGCCGCCGCCGCGCCGGCCTTCGCCGCAGCTGTGAGTGCCGTCATGGAGCGCCTTGAGATGGGCAGCGCCGCTCTTGAGTGCCAGGTCGATTTGCTCGAGCGTTCGCGCTGGTCGAAGTCAGGGCCTGACGCGGTGGAGTTCTTCTTCCGCCCCGGCGCCGGCATGCAGGCGCGTCCCCTCGCCCGCATCGCGTCGGGCGGCGAGGTGAGCCGCGTCATGCTGGCCGTCAAGGTGGTGCTCGGCGCCCATGATGAGGTGGACACGCTCATCTTCGACGAGGTGGATGCCGGCGTGGGCGGGGCGACGGCCGTGGCGCTGGCCCGGGTGCTGGCCGATCTGGCGCGCACCCACCAGGTCATCGTCGTGACCCATCTGGCCCAGGTGGCAGCATGGGCTGACACCCACTACGTGGTGGAGAAGTCCGATGCCGAGGCGCCCGAGACCACCCTGCGCGAGGTGTCCGGGGCAGACCGCGAGGCTGAGCTGGCCCGCATGCTCTCCGGCGACGCCACGGAGACCTCCCTCGCCCACGCCCGCGAGATGCTGGCTGCCGCGTCATAGGGGAGGCGTCGCGTAACGATGGGGGGGCCGCCGACAGCGCGGCGGCCCCCCCATCACGTTATTCCTACATCTGCGCCGGGTCGTTGTAGGCCAGAAGCTCGTCGATGGTGACGAAGCGATAGCCTTGCTCCTTGAGGTAGGGAAGCGCCTGGCGCAGGGCCTCCACCGTCTGGGAGCGGTCGCCGCCGCCGTCGTGCATGAGGATGATGCTGCCGGGCTTGGCCTGCTTGATGCGGTCGGCGATGGCCTGGGCGCCCGGGCGCCGCCAGTCCTCGGTGTCGATGTTCCAGCCGATCTCCGCGGTGATGTGCGGTTGGAGTATCTGCGCCGTCTCGGCGCTGAAGTTGCCGCCCGGGGTGCGGAAGGCGTGGCTTGCCGCCGCGCCCGTGGCGGCTTCGATGGCCTCGTAGCCCTTGAGCACCTCGTCCACCTGCTCTTGGGGCGTTTGGCGGCCCATGTCCACCCCGCGGCCGTCGCCGGCGCTCGCGTGGTCGTAGCTGTGGCTGCTGATCTGGTGGCCTGCATCATGGGCGCGCTTGACGACATCCGCATTGCCGCCGCTGATCTGCTGGCCGATGGTGAAGAACGTGGCCTTCGCGTCATTCTCCGCCAGAATGTCGAGGATGGCGCTGGTCGAGTCGGGCCAGGGCCCGTCGTCGAAGGTGAGGGCCACCACCTTGTCGCCGCCGGTGTCGGCGTTGTACTTCTTCACGACCTCGCCGACCGGCTCGGACACCACCTCGTCCACCGTCAGGCCGGAGACGGCGCCCGTGCGGCGCAGGGCCTTGCCGGCTGCGCCCGATCCGGCGTAGGCGTGGATGGCGCCGACGCCCGAGAACTCGATGGTCGGCGGGGCCGACACCTCCTCCTCGGCGTAATCTTCGGTCGCATCAGCGCCGTCGGTTACGGAGAGCGCGGCGTCGCGGGGAAGCCTGGCGGCGCCGTCCTCCCAGGGCTCGCCGTTGAGCACGGCGGTGAAGCGCTTGCCGCCCCCCTCCTGAAGCAGGCTGCCGTCCACGGCCAGCAGGTTGCCGGGCGTGGGGCTGACGGTGCCCTTCTCGATGAGGGCGTCGAGGGTGGTGTCGCCGGGCACCTGGATGGTCTCGCCGTTGACGGTGAGGCTCATGAACGGCGGGTTGAGAAGCAGGTAGGCGCCCACGCCCACGACCGCCACCACGAGCGCCGCCACGGCGACGAGCGCCTTCGACGGCCGCCTGGAGCGGTTGCGGCGGCGCACGTCAGGCAGGGCGACCGCCCCCTCGAGCGCGCCCTGGAGGTGTGGGGTGGGGGTGGCCTGGCGCAGGGGCTCGTCGCCGTCAGCGCGCGGAACCACGCGGGCATGGGCGGTGTCCACGCCGATGACGGGCGTGGAACCGGTGGCGCCCGGCTGGATAACGATGCCGCGGCCGCCGTGCGCCTCGTCGCCAAGGCGCGAACCGACCGTCACCCGGTCGCGTGGGTTGCCTGGCAGCGGCCGCTCGGCCGGCTCGTCCTCGACGAACTCGAAGTCTGTGTCGTCGGCAGGGGAGGCTGCGGCGTCTCCCGGCGCGCCCCAGGCCTCCGGCGGCTGGCCGCCGCGCGTCGCGGGCGCGGCATGGCGCCCGCGGCCTCCGGCTGCGGTTGCCTGGTGCTCGGCGGCGGGCGCAGCA
>NZ_QWKK01000056.1 GCF_009911695.1 Enterorhabdus sp. P55
GCAAGTAACGCTTGGCGTTACAGAAGACCCATTGGCTGCTCCCCGTCTTGGCAAGAACGTCTTCATTGGCGCTGGCGCCAAGGTGTTAGGCCCCGTTTACGTTGGCGATGGGGCGAAGGTGGGGGCAAATGCGGTCGTCCTCAAGGACGTTCCAGGCGGCGCAACTGCGGTTGGCGTTCCGGCAAGAATTGTTCAATAGATTTGAAATGACAAAGGTGTTACACGTTGTAAAAAAGTGGAGTCGCGGCGGAGTAGAGAGATTTGTCGAATCTCTGGTAACGCATTGCTTACCTCATGGGATTGAGTCCTCGGTAGTACCAGTTGATCCTGCCATAAATGCCGACTTGAGATGCGAGCAAGCAGGTGCTTTGTGAAAGACAAACCGCTGGTGTCAGTTATTGTTCCGGTTTACAACATCGAGAACTATGTTGACAGATGTGTAGATAGCCTGCTTGCCCAGACTTATGATGAATTCGAGCTGATCCTTGTTGATGATGGATCAACGGATCGGTCCGGGCTCATTTGCAGCCATATAAAGGAGAAGGATGGTCGGGTTAGAGTTGTCCGCAAAGAGAATGGCGGGCTGTCCTCAGCTCGAAATTTTGCTCTTGCCCTCGCAGCAGGAAGCTACGTAACCTTCGTTGACGGAGACGATGTCGTCGCCTCTTCGTATCTAGAGATGCTTTTGCGGGCACTCATTGACAATGATGCCGATATTTCTGTTGTACAGGCAGTCCAGTTAGCAGATGGCGCACCAGTACCGATTGCTTCATCTGGGGGAAAGATCGAAGCCCTGTCTTCCGAGGAGGCTTTGAGGCGGATGCTGGTGTCCGATGGTCTTACCGAGATGGCATGCGGTAAACTTGCGAAAAAGGAAATATGGGAGCGGCACCCATTTCCTGAAGGACGCGTGTACGAAGACCTTTCCGTTATGGCTCAAGTGCTTTACGAGGCAGATCGTGTCGCTGTACTTAGCGATGCGCTCTACGGCCAGGTTTTCAGATTGGGATCAATAACTCGGCAAAAAAAGATAAGCACCAAGCAATTCTTGGATTGCAAATTGGCCATTGAGTCTTGCTGTAGTTTTGTTGAGGAAAGATGTGCGGCTGATTGTTGTGACGCCTCTCTGGCTCGCAGAGTTTCCGAATACACAAGGGCTTGGCGCATGTATAAAGAGGTCGATTCTCCAGACGACGATTGTCGACTTTTTTTTGAGTATGCACGGAGCTTTGTTCGAGGCTCGATGCCGTCCTTGGTCGTAAAGAGGGGGGTTCCTTCTCGGATAAAGATGAGAGCTCTTCTCATGATCATTTCGCCTTCTTTGTATGAATGTTGTTTTCAGGTTTTTCAAAAAGGGAAGCAGAGTTAGATGAAGCCGAATAAAGCTTTTAGCCAAGAAGTGGAGAGTGGAAAGAGGGAAGACGAAAGATCCAGCCCAGAAATCTCCGTCATTGTTCCAATGTATAAAACGGAGCTTTTTCTGGAGAAGTGTATCGAATCGCTGAGAAGTCAGACGTTTCGTGACGTAGAAATCCTCTTGATAAATGATGGGTCGCCGGATCACTGCAGAGATATTGGTGAGAGATATTGCCGAACAGATCCTCGGATTCGTATCGTGGACAGGGAGAATGGAGGTTTGGGTCCTGCAAGAAATACAGGACTTGATCGAGCGCAGGGACGATATGTTGGATTTGTCGATTCAGATGATTGGGTTGACGAGGATATGCTTGAGCGGATGTTCCAAGCTGTTGTGAAATACGAAGCCGACATCTGCTTTTCCGGATTAAGGCTGGTATCCAATGGCAATACTCTATTGGAAAAAAGGCATAGTGAGGAGGAAAAGGTTTTAGAGACGAAAGAAGACATCTTTAATTTTAGGAAGTCATTTTATGGTGCATCCCCCTCGCGTGCAAAAGAAGAGGCTGCCCCCATGTCGGTTTGCTGCGCTATATACAAGCGAAGTCTTATAGATGACGAAGGGATTCGCTTTCCGAATATACAAAGTGAGGATATGCTTTTCAATACCGACGTATGTTGTGCGGCCAAGAAAATAGTCGTCTTGCCCGACATCTTTTATAACTATAGAAAAGACGGACAGGCTTCGTTGACGAATGGCTTTACCAAGGAGACTATAGCCGCCTTCCTCAATCTTTTTGACGCTTTGTCTATTAGGGTAAAAAAAGAAGAAGCGGAGATGCGAGGCGAGTGTCAAACTCGTGTCAGTCGACAAATACTAGATGGGACGCGAGGCTTGGTGAAGCTTATTGCTAGCTCTTCTGAGCCAAAGGATAGAAAACTGGCTATTGTCAAGGAACTCTCCTCTAATTCTCGGGTAGCTGGGGCGTTGAGGCGCTATCCGTGGTGGAAGCTGCCTCTGGCCCAGCAAGCTTTTTTCTGGTCATTAAAGACTCAAAGCCCTCGTACGATGCTATTTTTGGCTGATTTAAGATCTCATTTCGGTAAGTGATATACGACAGTGACGACTTGCGATCATAGGCTAGTCTACTCTTTCGGAAAAAGAGATTACTTGGGTATGCTCTTTGTCTTATCGATGGGGATCGCGCTAAATCCCCAAATCGATGATGTATATATGCCTCATGTTGTCGAGCAGGCTATAACTATCTTTTGGATAGTTTTTGCAGGAGGTTCTTTTGCTCGCAAGCATCTTTCTCGGAAAACCAAGAATAATGATTTCCGTTTTTTGGTGAAAGCTTTTTTCTGCCCGAAATTGCTAATTTGGTTGTATGGAATATCTCTCTTTCTTTTAGGCGTCGCAGATAGGGAGCTCATGTCGCCTGGCTTAATTCAGATCACTTCCGCATTGCTTCCACTATGTGCGCTCTATTTGTTTAGACAAAAGACGGTAGATTACGTTTTCTATGCATGCGCATGGTCTTTTCTTGCTGTAGTTATCGTTACTTGTTTTAAAAACGGAATGGGATGTCTGGCCGCGCCATTCGCCTCTATTGTAAATTCAATGCAGAGCAATCCTTTCGAAAACTCCCAGTTTACGTTTACGACAAGCTTTCTCCTTGTCTACTATCTATGTCTTGCCCCCCTTGAAAAAAACCGAACTCTCAAGTCCTCACTATGCGTGGTTATGTTCTTGTTTGGCTATAAGCGAATACTTCTTATGGCGGTGGCGACTGCCCTGCTCTTCTTTTTCTTCTGTAAAGGATTGAATCCCCAGATCAGAGCGCGTGCCAGCTTCTGTGCCGGGTTTCTTCTGTTTGCAGCCTGCTGGGTTTTCATCTACGGGCTTTACGAGGGATCCTTTTTTAGCCTCATGGATTTATTGGGCGTCAATACCATGGGAAGGTCGTACTACTATTTCGAGATTGTCGATCGAACATCACTAGATCCTCTCTTCCCGGGTTTAGGATTAAATGCGGTATCAAAAATATTCGTTACCCAGCTTTCTTATATGAAAGTGGGGGGAGTGCACAGCGATATATTGAAGTACTATGCTGAAATCGGGTTTATAGGGTTTACGATTTGGATTTCGTATTACCTCCTGATTCTTCCTCGTATGCTTCAATCCCGCTTTGGCGAGGAAGTATCCTTTGGCTATTACGTTGTTGCGGTACTGGTCTTTGTCTCGTATTTTACGGACAACATTGATATTTATATGGGATCCCAGTTTCTGTATGTGGCCATTGTCGGGTCTTTGGCCCTGTTTGCTGGTAATCAAGGCAAAGCCTCTGGTACTCCCTTTTCATTTCGTTTATCTGAGAAAGCCTTTGCATGAGCCGCAAGATTCTGTTTATCTGCAACACGTACTATCAGCTTATAGTAGCCATGCAGCTTGCTCTTACAGTGTTTGAGGAAGATGAGGTCGATGTCATCCTTTCAGATCATTCGGTAGGTGCGAAGAAGGTGGCGGACAGGCTTCAAGATACGAGAGTCTTCCGCGATGTTCTATACCTGGAGACGTTGAAATTCTACGCGTCAAAAGAAGGGCTATTTCGGAAAGCAAGGGATTTCGTAGATTGCCACGTGTCAAAAAGAAGGATATTAGAGATTGAGTGCGGGTATGACGAAATCGTTTCTTATAGCATTTCCGATTTTGAGTATGCAGTGTGTGATACGGTTTTTGCAAAGGGAGAAACCCCAGTCTTTTCGCGAATGGAGGAAGGTCTCCTGTCCTATTCTGTCCAAGTGGAAGGTGGGTTTTCTCAGAGGATTGGAAATAAGTATAGAAAGTGGAAGGGAGGCTTCTGCCTCGGTCTCCCCTCATGCGTGTTCTACTGTTTTTTTCCCGAGCTTATAATTGATTCAAGATTACGGGGGATATCCATTCCTCCTATAGGATTACGGCAAGAAAGGCTCGTTGCTGCGCTTAAACATGCTTTTTCGTACGAGCGCTTTAGCTTTGACGAACCTTTTATCTTTTTCGCTTCTTCATCCGATGTGGATGGTTTTCCCATGGGGGAAACTCCTCTCGTTCTTTCGCTTGCAGAAGAACTGGGACGCGAGAACGTTCTTGTTAAGATGCATCCTCGAGATGACCGGACGGTTTATGAGGATTATGGCTTGCGAGTAATGCGCGGATCGCCGATTCCTTGGGAAATATGCCAAATATGTGAGGATCTTTCGGATAGAACGCTTTTATCCCAAACATCGGGTGCCTTGCTGGGGGCGAATTCCCTGATCGATAAGCCGGCAAGGGGGTTCTTCGTTCAAAACGAGAGAAGCTTGTCGGAGAAAGAAAGGCATAATTATCGGGAAAAAAGGCTCGAAATAAGCGACAAGCTTGAAAGATTTCACTCTTTCGGCATTTGCCGTAGCGTGAAAACGGCGTCCTTCGATGAAGTGATTGAGCAGCTCGGAGTGATGCGGTGATTTTGCATGTCTAAGGCGTCTTATTTGCTCAAGAATACTGGAATTCTTGCTATAGGTAGCTTTAGCTCAAAGATATTGACCTTTCTCCTTGTCCCTCTCTACACGGCTGTTTTAACTACGGAGGAGTATGGGGCTTATGACATTATTTTGAGCACTTGCACGCTGCTTACACCTGTTTTGACGCTGAATATTGCTGATGCTATGCTCAGATTTCCCCTTGAGAAAGACGCCGACATTCCGCGAATAGCTCGTATGGGAATAGGCGTTACTCTTGCGAGTGGTCTAATTGTATTGGCTGGTCAGTTTATGCCCGGTGCCCCATGGAGAAGCTTGTCAGGGATTGGTTTCGTTGTACCGCTTTACTTGTCAAGCGCTCTTTACCAACTATTGGTTTTGCTCGCTCGTGGCTTAGAGAGGTTCAAGGATGTTGCTGTTGCGGGTGTTCTAAGCTCGGTCGTCATCGTTTGCCTTAACGTTATACTGTTGTCTTTTTTAGGCTGTGGGTTGGAGGGCTTCTTTGTTGCAAACATTGTAGGAATGCTTTTACCTGCTGTTTTTCTGCTGCTCCGCATGAGGTTGGTTGTATTTGGGCCCCCTGTGGCCTCGGCGCGCGATCACGAGCTTTTGATCAAAATGGTCCGATATTCTGTGCCGCTGGGAATGACAGTGGTGGGCTGGTGGATGATCACCACCTCAGGCCGTTACATAGTTTTAGCCTTTTGTGGGCTAGAGGCCAACGGTTTGTATTCTGTCGCCAATAGGATCCCCGCAATTATGACGACAGTGGCTAGTATTTTCATGCAGGCCTGGCAGGTGTCGGTCATCAAGGACTTCGACAGCTCTGATCAAGATGGGTTTCTGCTTGGGGTGTTCGACAGAGTGGAGATGCTCTTAGTGCTTTTTTGCGCGATCTTGATTCCTGCAACTCCTCTAATCTCATCAATGCTGTTCCAAGGGGAATTCTATGCTGCGTGGAAGTACGTACCTTTCCTGTTGATCTACGCTGTGATCAATGCAATGAGTGGAATGTGGGGTCCTTTTTTTGCGGCTAGTTACGATACTAGACCAATGGCGATGTCGACGGCGCTCGGCGGCATAGTCAACGTCGCATTAGGTGTTGTTCTCGTGGCGCTTTTTGGAGTTCAGGGAGCCGCTCTCGCGAGCCTCTTTGCCGGTCTAACTAATTGGGCCTGGCGGGGGATTAAGGTACGAAAGCATGTTGGCATTAATTTTCACATGAGAAAATCTCTCGCGACATACGGCGTTCTTTGCGCTCAGGGTATTGTGATGATTTCCGACCTGCCAATAGGGATTTGCGTA
Organism: Enterorhabdus sp. P55; assembly: GCF_009911695.1. Taxonomy (GTDB): domain Bacteria; phylum Actinomycetota; class Coriobacteriia; order Coriobacteriales; family Eggerthellaceae; genus Enterorhabdus. The sequence goes on from NZ_QWKK01000056.1 coordinate 6,163, forward strand.
TCTATAGAGTCCCTCCTCTTGGCTGGCCTCTTTTTCTATTATCGCCAAGGGCTGAGGATCTGCATCTCAGCCGCTCTTGAGAGAGCGAAAAAATAGCCATTTTTTAGATGATTTTTGAATTTATATTCCTATAGAAATGCGTGGAGAAAACGGTTTGCAAGGTGGACGGCGATTTTGAGCGGAAAGCAAGGAAGAAAAATGAAAACAGTAGCAATGGTACCAATCAAGCTAGGGAGCGAGCGGGTCAAGGGGAAGAACATTCGCCCGTTCCACGACGGGAGAACGCTGGTGGGTTTCATCCAGGAGGCTCTGGTCAAAAGCGAGCTGATTGATGAGGTCTACGTGTACTGCAGCGACGACTCCATCAAGGACTACCTCATCGGCGGCGTGCGGTTCCTGAAGAGGCCCGAGTACCTCGACCTGGATACGTCGAACTGCAACGACATCATTCGCGAGTTCATCAAGGTCGTTGACGCCGACGTCTACGTCGTCTCTCACGCGACCGCCCCCTTCACGAGGCCGGAGAGCATAGACAGGTGCGTGCGGGCCGTGATCGACGATAACGAGTACGACTCCGCCTTCACGGTCGAGCGGCTGCAGACGTTTCTCTGGTCGGATAGGAGACCGGTCAACTTCGACCCCGATCATTTCCCCCGGACGCAGGATCTGGAGCCCCTGTACCTCGAGACGTCGGGCGCCTTCGCCTTCCCGCGATGGGTTTTCGAGAAATATGACAGGAGGATCGGTGTCTGTCCCTGCCTGGTCGAGGTCGGGCCTGAGGAGGGGTGCGACGTTGACACGGAGTTCGACATGACGGTCGCTCAGTCCCTTTACCGATATAGCAGCGAGAAAGGCGGTTTATGATGCAGGTTCAGATCAACGATTGCACGATTCGAGACGGCGGGTACCTCCTCGCCAAGAACCCTTCGTCCGGATATGTGTCGGGCGTCTTTTCGGGCCTGCTGGCCGGGGGTGTCGATGTCATAGAGATCGGGTTCCTCCAAAAGGTAGTCGGCGGTGAGTCGGTCGTCTATGTGAACGAGGTCGAGGCTGGCAGGCACATGCCCCCCTCCGGGTCGCCCAGCAGGTTTACGGGGTTCTGCGACAACAGCAGGTATTCCCTCGACCTGTTGGGCGACTGCGATGGGGGAGCGTTCGAGTACCTGAAGATCTCCTTCGCTAAGCACGAGCGCGCCGAGGCGCTCGCCTTTGTGGAAGGGGCCAAGGCGAAGGGATACAAGGTCTTCGCGAACCCCATGGACGCGCCCTCCTACGACCGCGAGGAACGTGCCCAGATGATGGAGGAGATCAACCGCATCAAGCCCTACTGCTTCTCCATAGTCGATACGTTCGGAACCATGTACCTGGATGATCTCGACCAAGTGTTCTCCCAGATGGACGAGGGGCTGGACAGGGACGTCAGGATCGGTCTCCACTCCCACAACAACCTCCAACTGTCCAACGCGCTTGCCGAGAGGATGATCGACCTGGCGGCCGCGGCTGACAGAGACATCGTCGTGGACTCCTCTCTGTACGGGATGGGCCGTGGCGCCGGCAATGCCGCCACGGAGGTGATCGCATCGTTCTTGAACGAGAGGTATGACGCCCACTACGACCTGGGCGTTCTGCTCGATACCATCGACGAATACGTTGCCCCTCTGGATGGCAAGGTGCGCTGGGGATATGACCTGCCCATGCTGGCATGCGGAACCTTGGGCGCGCACGTGGACAACGTCTTCCATATGAGGGAGCTGGGCGAGCGCTCGTCCAGGAGGCAGTACGAGGTGATCGCCGCGCTCGAGCCGCCGCAGCGCAAGCGCTACGGCTCGGGGTATTCGAAATCGGACTTCTCGCTGCTTGACGCAGCTATCGAAGAGATGGGAGCTAATGGAGGTGAGTAGCATGAACTGCGCTGAGTACCTGGTCGACTTCCTGGTGAGAAAGGGGGTGACCGACGTCTTCGGCTACGCAGGGGGATACATAGTCCCCTTCATGGACGCCCTTTATAGCAGGCAAGACCAGATCAAGACCCACGTCTGCTACAACGAGCAGGGCTGCTCCTATGCCGCGGACGGGTATGCGCGTATGAAGGGCGAGTTGGGAGTCTACTTTACGACGTCGGGGCCGGGCGCCGTGAACGCGTTCCCCGGTCTCGCCGACGCGTGGTTCGATGGCGTTCCGCTGCTGGGGATATGCGGGAATGTTTCCACCTATGAGCAGCGCGGGTACTCGGGTGTGCGTCAAAACGGTTTCCAGGAAATGGACATCGTCTCCATGACGAAGCACATCACCAAGTACTCGGTGACGCCCAGCAGCGCTGACAGCTTTCCCGAGATTGTCGCCCGAGCCTATGACCTTGCGATGATCGGCCGCAGAGGAGGTGTGGTGATTGATTTTCCGTACAACATCCAGAAAACCAGTATTGCTGGTAGGTAACGGAGCGCGTCAGTCCGGATGCGCCGACATGATTAGGGAATTCGCCGAGAAGACGGACATCCCGGTTCTGACCACCATGAATGCCGTCGACCTTGCGCAGGACGACCTGCATATCGGGTTTATCGGAACGCACGGAAACCGGATTGCCAACATGATCCTGAACGAGTGCGATCTGGTGATCTCCGTCGGGGCCAGGCTCGGACTTCGCCAGATAGGCTCCAACATGGACTTCTTCGCCCCGAAGGCTGAGCTCATTCGCTGCGATATCGACCAGTACGAGCTTGCGCGATGCATCAAGGACGGCGAAGAGAAGCACCTGGTGGACGCAAAACGGTTTATGGGGGCCCTGCTTGAGGAGGATGTCCCGCGCTACACCGATTGGAGGAGCAGATGTCTCGAGGCTGCCAGGCTGCTAGAGGGAGAGGACGTCTCGATCGGCAACCTGGTGATAAGGGAGATATCGTCCCTGCTGCCCGTGGATCCCGTTGTTGCTGTCGACGTGGGGCAGCACATGTGTTGGAGCGCCCAATCCCTGCATCTGAGGGGAAGTGAGGGGCGTGTCTTTGTCAACGGCGGCTTCGGCGGCATGGGCTGCGCGCTGCCCATCGCCATAGGGGCCTCCATCGCGACCGGCGGCGGGAAGGTGTTCGCCATCATCGGCGACGGCGGCATGCAGATGAACATTCAGGAGCTTGAGACCGTCAAGCGTGAGGGCCTTCCGATCAAGATGATCGTTTTGGACAATCGAGAGCTGGGAAAGATCAGTGAGACCCAGCATGGCTCCTACGACGATCGCTTCGCTCAGACGACTGCCGATAGCGGGTATACGACGCCGGATTTTGCGAGGGTGGCGGAGGCCTACGGCATCAAGGCGGCGGCGCTCGGGTCCTACGAGGAACTGCCTGAGCACAAGCAGTGGCTGGACGATGATCAGGCCTGCCTCATAAGCATCTCGCTGCCGGGGCTGACACCGCTGGTTCCCAAGATATCCTGGGGCTCCGGATCGATAGAGCCCCAGCTCGACGAGGGGCTCGTTGCGCGCGTCGAAGAGCTGCTGGGATAGCCTGGGCAGCCGATGGCGGGGCTCGCTCCCGACCGCGTCGCCTTCGCTATCCCACCCTCACCTTTCCTATGGCGACCCGGATGGCGGCGGGCTCGGAGACGGCGATGCAGGGCATGTGGGCATCTTTGGGGTAGAGGACTACGTAGCTGCCCTCCCTTAGCACCACCCTTGTCATGCTGGCCTTCCGCTCCCAGAAGGCCACGTCTTCCTTCGGATCGTAGGGTGTCTCGAGCGACAAGGAGGAGACACTCGCGATGTCGATGGCCTCCTCGCCTTCAATGATCCACTGAATGTCGACATGTTTCCTGTGGGACTCGAGCTTCCGGTTAGCCGCGTAGTCGGTGCTGACGCGTTTCACGGTCACGGTCAGCCAGTCGTTCGTCTCGTAAACTCCGTCTTCCGGGTTCGACGCGAGCATCTGCTCCATGTGCTCGACGGCTTGCCGGATCCGTGAGCGCACCTCATTCTCATCGACGCGCGGAGCGAGCAGCCATTCGATGAACTCACGGCCGGCGCCGTCGCCGGCATCTTGGTTGCAGACGTAGTCGGCGGCCGCTCTGACCTCGCGGACGGCGTCTGCTGGGCACCCGACGATCCCTCCAGCTTGCGAGACGGCAGCCATGCAGGCCAGGTCTAGCACATCGTCGCCGAAATAGGCGCATTCACCCAAGCAGTCTTCACCGACGACCTCCACTAGTTTAGGGAGCTTGTCCGTCACGCCCTGTGAGACGCTGGCGATCCCCAGCTCACGGCAGCGGCCCTCGACTATTGCGCTAGTTCTGCCAGTGATCACTACGGGTTCGATGTCGGCCTCTTTGAGCAGGAAGCTGAGAGCGTATCCGTCCTTGATGGAAAACGCCTTCATGGCTTCGCCGCTCGGCCCCATGTAGACTTTTCCATCGGTCAGTGTGCCGTCTATGTCGGTGACGAAGTATTTGATGTGAGGCGTCATGATACTCTCCTTGCGTTCATTCTGGCCATGTTGGTGCTGCAGTTCTAATTCTGATGCTCCCAGCACGATGATTATAGTCTGTGGCACGAGAACCGAGGCATCCTACTTTTGCCTGTCGGCATGGTGCTTGTTGTTCATTGGTCTGCATAGCTGGCAGAGCGTGCGGCGAAGAGGCGTGTCTTCGAAGTTCTCGCAAAGGACGGCAGTCTCTTGGATAAATATTCGATGGGACATTGCTTGAGATCTGGCTGCGGGGAATACTGGTAGGTGGGTTTTGCCCTTCAATTAGCGGAAGAAGCATTGATGTCCTCGGCAAAGATTTGTCGAGGATGATGCGGATGTTACTTGTTTTACCTATGCAGAAATGCTAGAAGCCTTGTTCTCGGATGTCTCGTTTCTCCCGATCTTCTTTGAGTGTCCTAGCGTATTGGTGTTATCGATGCGGCCGCTGACAGGCTCGTAGTCGCCCCAGTCAGTTGGCTCTAATCTGCCTTCCCAGACAAGACGGCCGTCTTGGAAAACCCCGTAGGTGCCAGTCGTGCTGTTGTGCGACAAGAGGGGTCTCCCGGCTTTGTCGTCGATGATTGAGAGGGCGGGCTCGAAGAAGGTGTCGGTGCGTTCCTCGCTACGAAGCTCCCTTACTAGGTTAAACGCCTCCTCGTTGAGGAGGAGCGCGAGGTCGCTCGCCTCTGCGAGGAGGTAGGCGTAGCGGCTGAAGGCGATGGGCTGCAGCCAGTCGCGGAGCAACAAGCCGGCCTCGCGCGGGAGCTCGGTGTCGTAAAGTTCATCGTCGGCTTTGAAGGCGCAGGTGAGTTCAGCTATCTCGTTCAGGAGTGAGAGGCTGCTGGGGCTGAGGATCATGCCGAGTTCGTTGACGTGACTGCTCACGATGTCGTTCAAGTTGTAGCCGGCGCCCTTTCGGCGCTGGTTGGGCACGCAGAGGATGAGGCCCATGAACGCTGACTCAAGTGAGAGTCGCGTCGCTGTGCGGGTGGACGCCACTTTGTTATTTCGGTCTTCGATGGCGTCGCCGCGCTGAAGTCCGTAGACGATGATGGCAATGAGCGCTGTGATGATAAGCGTGTAAAGCGCTACGACCAGTGCTCCCAGGGCAATGGTGTCGCTCAGCGAGAGGTCGCTATGTGCTTGGAATATCGGCGTGATGATGAGTATGGGAGCGGCCATGAGCGCAAAGAACAGAGCGCCAAGCAAAACGTTTCGCACCCACTGTTTTCTCAAGGGAGACTTCAAGATTGGCAGCTCCTTCTATGCGGCAGAGGCTTTCCGGCGAGCGTGATTGCCTAAATTTCCACCTCGTCGTAGACGAGCCCCGATTCCCTCATAAGTCCGAGCCAGTCGGGAGGCGAAAGGGCGGGAACAGGGGAGCGGCTGAATCCTCTTGCGTCACGCGTAATGAGGTAGTCGGCGTGGGCCTTGTCGGCCGCTAGCGCTATGAGGCAATCCTCGTAGTCATCCCACCTGAGCCTTGCGGCTCGTCGCAGGTCGTCCGCGCTAAGGGATACGGGCTCAATGATGTCGAAGGCTCGCAAGAGGGACTCCTGCAGCTTTTCCGCAGTGACGTAGCGGCTCAGTACATAGAAGGCGTCGGTTGCCGATTGAGCGGGTACCCAGAGCTTGGTATCACCGAAGAATCCGGCGGCGACGATATTGCGGGCATCTTCGAAAAACGGCTGCTTACGTCCCAGATAGTCGATGAAGACGTTGGTATCAAGCAAGAGATTCATAGCGCAGGCGCTTCCCTTCGCAGATGAGCTCGCGGTAATCGCCGCAAGCTCCTGCGTCCTCCCAAGGAATGTCAAAGGTGCTCTCCTCGACGAACTGGGCGAAGGCTGTCGCAGAACATCTCTCGGGGTCTTCCGCTTGGGGAAGGTGCTTGGTGGCAAGCAGGTAGTCGAAGGCGCTGTTCACGAGATCTGACGTTGTTGCACCGATGGCGGTGAGCATTCCCTGTGCGGCCTCGCGCTTTGCGACGGGGACGCGGGCGCTGATCAGAGAGCTGTTCATTGAGCCTCCTTTCTTTGATGTATTACATATTACATTAAAGGTATCTGTAGGGCGAGTGGTGTTAATGTTGCCGAACGACAAGGGCCCCGCATCGCTTGGTGCGATGCGGGGCCCTTGTCTTGGGTGCTTAGCTGCGCTTACCGGTACGCCGTAAGCGTAGGCATATGGTAGAACGCCAATTCCTCCTCGGGGTTGGGAGCGGTCGTCACCGTGTAGGTGAGGGTGATGCTCTTTGACGGCAGCAGGCTCGGGCGGAACCAGAGGTAGGCCTCCAGGCCGTCCTGGGTGGTTGATGAGAGGGTGGAGCCGTCGCTGGCCACTAGGTTGGTGATGGTGCCGCCAGCCGGGGCGTAGAGGTAGATCTGCGGGATCATGTCGCCACTCTGGAAGCCGTCGAGCTTGCCCATGATGTAGGGGCCGCCGTCGTAGACCTCTTGCTGGGTGGCCGTGTTGGTGAAGGTGGTCTTGACCTCATAAGACACCGTGCCGTCGGCGTTGGCCGTTTTGCCGAGGATCTCGCTGTTCAGATCGAGGTACCAGCCCAGCTTGGAGCCGATCCACAGGTTGAAGAACACGCCCACTGCCGGGGTCTCCGGTGTGGTGTCGAGCGAGCCCGACCAGCCGATCTCCTGGATGGTGACCTGATCTGTCTCGCTGGTGAGCCACAGCATGGTCTCGCGGCTCTGCATGCACTCCATCATGAGGGTGGCGAACTTCATGAGCGTCTCGGAGTTCATGTTGCCAATGAGGTTCTTGAACGAGAGGTCAGCTGCTTCGGCAAACAGGGCGTCGCAGATCTGGTTGCCGCTTTCCGTCGGCGTGCCGCTCAGATACTTCCAATACAGATCATGCTGCAGCACCTTCGTGGCGTTCTGGCCGTTGAGCTCGGTGCCGTTGGAGAGCTTGATGGGCCCGGTGATAGCCAGGATCTTCTGCACGACGCACGGCGTGATGCCGATGACGCCGTCTACGGAATTGCCCGTGCGCGCTGTGTAGGACGTGGCCCAGATGTTGGCCACGGTGGGGAAGTCGGGGTCGAACCCGGCGTCGCGCGGCACGGTCATCCAATTGCCGAACAGGGCCACCTCTGCCTCGGTGAACTGGACAGATGACGGCGTGGTATCAGTAAGCATGTCGTAGACGGTGGCGAAGTCGTCGAGCGAGATGGCGCCGTTGTTGATCTTGAGCGTGCCCATGGAACCGGGGAAGCCGCCGCTCGAGCGGATCTCGGCGGAATTCTGGGCGGCGATGAGGTACGTGCGCTCGCCGTCGACGCCCAGCAGCGTGCCTACGAGCGGCGCGAAGGCATTGGCCTGTTGGAAGGTGTCGTTGATGCCGACGATCTTCTCACGCGCGGGGCCCATGACGGCTTCAAGCTGCTCGATGTTCATGGGGGTCATGTTGGAGAGCGAGTCGGTACAGCGCTGCATCACCGGCGCTGCCTGCTGCAGCGAGTCGAGCAGCAGGCCCAATGCGGCTACGTTGATGGCGCCTTCCGACGTGATGAGGGCCGAGGGCGGGTTGGCCTCAAGCGCGCTGGTCAGCGGCATGAGCGCGTTGGAAGATGCGTCCTTCAGCGTGGCCACCACCGTGCGCACGTTCTGGATGTCGGGCCCCACCACGGGCAGCGCGGACGCAAGGCCCCACAGTGGCCCGTCCATTTCTGACTGCATGGCGCTGGCGGTGTCGTCAATCTTCTTCGCGGCCGCCGCGGCGCCGGCGTAGTCGCCGCCGACGATCTGGTCCTTGATGCCCGAGACGCTGGTCATCACGGTGTTGGCCTGGGCCTTGAGGGTCTTGGCGGAGTTGAGCATGGTGAAGCCGGACACGCCCACAGCTACCGCCAGCAGCACGATGACGCCCAGGACGACGAAGGGCCACTTGCGACGTCGCTTCTTGGCGGGCGGCGCCATCATCTCCTGGTAGTTGCCGAAGCCGGTGAAGCCGCTCTGGCCCCGCTGACCGACGGGTGCCATGCCGGCGGGGCTGGCGCCGGGGCGCTGCCCGCGTGGGACGTTGACGCCGGAGCGACGACCGCCGCGGGCGGAAGGCCGGGCGGCGGGCTGGCTTTGCGCAGCGGGGCGCTGCGGATGCTGCCTGCCGGCGCCAGCGGCTCGCTGCCCGCGGGGCTGTGC
>NZ_QWKK01000057.1 GCF_009911695.1 Enterorhabdus sp. P55
CGTCGGCGCGGCTCCCGCTCCTGGCGCCCAGCAGCCTGGCGCCGGCGCCGCTGCCCCGCAGCAGCCGGCGAGCCCCTACGCCTCCGCCCAGCCCGGCGCGCCCGCGTCGCCCTACGGCTCGGTGCCTCCGACCCAGCCGGCCCCGTCCGGCTCCGGCAAGGCCACGGGCGCGCTCGTCTGCGGCATCCTGGCCATCGTGCTGTGCGGCGCCCCGCTCATCGGCATCGTGCTCGGCATCGTGGCCATCGTCATGGGCGGCTCCTACCTCAAGACCTTCGGGCAAGACGGCAAGGCCAAGGCCGGCCGCATCTGCGGCATCGTGGGCGTCGTGCTCTCCGTTCTGCTCTGGGTGTTCGCCATCGGCGCGATGATCTGGGCCTACTCCACCGTGCTCAACACGCCCACGGTGAGCAGCTCGCCGTCGAGCAGCCTCTCGGCGCCCGGCACGAGCAGCACCGACCGCGGCAGCTCGTCGTCCAGCTCCAGCTCGAGCAGCGAGCCGGTCTACGATGAGAACGAGCAGACCGTGCTCGACCTGGTGAGCGCCCAGTTCGACGCGCTCGAGGGCGGCGAGGCCGAGATGATGCAGAAGGTCGCCTCCATCGCGTCCGAGGGCTTCCAGGAGGCCACCGGCGTCACCATGGAGCAGTGCGGCATCGACCCGGTGAACTATGCGCGCCTCATGACCGACGACCTCACCTACGAGATTGACCTGGTGGTGGTCAACGACAAGCAGGGCACCGGCTGGGTGAGCGCGGACGTCACCTGCCGCGACATCTTCGCCGTGCTCGACCTGTTCAACGAGAAGGTTGACGCCTTCGACACCAGCGGCGAGGCCAACGCCATGACCGAGGAGCAGGTGCAGCAGAAGCTGGGCGAGCTGCTCATGGCCGCCGTCACCGAGACCACGACCACCACGGAGGACTACGCCACCATCAACTGCACCCTGGAGAACGGAACCTGGGTGCTCAACGAGGACGATTGGACCGAGGAGCTGGACTACCTCTTCGGCCTGGTGTAGCCGCTCCGGCGCAACGCCACGACACAGCGAAGGGCCCCGCGGGATCCGATCCCGCGGGGCCCTCGTGCGTCAGGAGGGAGGGGGAGCCAGCCGACCGCCCGCCAGCTGCCAGCCCGACCGCCGCCAGCCGACCGCCCGCCAGCTGCCAGCCCGACCGCCCGGCCTCCGCCAGCCCAGCTGCCAGCCGGGCTGGCGGAGGCCCTAGCCCTCCTTGAGCGCGCCGGCCACGATGGAGCGGCTGGCCAGGTAGGTCATCAGCAGGTAGCCGCCGTAGACCACCAGAACCAGGCTCGCGGCCATCATGATGGGGCCGAAGGTGGACGTGCCGATGGCATCGAACAGCGAGTCGCTCAGCACGCTGACGGCGCAGATCGAATGGCACATCGCCAGCCCCAGGGGCACCAGGAAGTACACGAGCACCTGGGTGAGGAGCGAGCGGTTGATCATGCGCTGGTCGCAGCCGAGCTTCCACAGCGTGCGGTAGCGCGGGCTGGAGTCAGAGGCTTGGGACAGCTGCTGGATGGCCAGGATGGCCGCCGTGGACACCAGGAACACGAAGCCGATGTAGAGCGCCAGGTAGGTGATCATGAGGCGCAGGCCGCCCGACTGGGCCACCATGGCATCGGCGGTGATGATGCGGGTCACCGGCCACAGCAGGCTGGCCCACGCATCCTGGGATCGGGCAGGTCCCTTCTCGAAGCCTCCCAGGTCGCGCGGCTGCAGGGCAGCCACGATGGCGCCGAGGGCCTCGTCGTTCTGGGCGGCGGTGAGCCCGTTGTCGGCGTACTGGATGTTGAGGGTCTGCGTCTCGGGGATGAGCCCCTCGGCCCACAGGTCGTCGATGACGGCGTCGGGCACGATGAGGGTCATGGCCACGGCGCTCATGGCGTTGTCCTCCAGCTGGGTGTCGTAGACCGGGCCCGTCACGGTGAGTGCGCGGCCTGCCGCCTCGATGGTGGGCGCGGCCTTCACCGTGGCCGCCGCCAGGGGAGCCACCATCTCGATGTTGCTGGCCAGGCCGCAGGTCCCCTCGGCCAGTTCCACGGGGGCCAGGCCCTGCAGGACGCGGGCGCCGTTGAAGTCGCTGAGCGATATGACGCTGACGCTCGCCTCGCGCACCTTGCCCAGGTCGTTGACGCGCAGGTCGGCGCCGCCCGCACCCGCCTGGGCCGCGTCGACGAGGGGGCTGTAGGTCATGTTGGGCAGCGCGAACGTGGTGATCTGGGACGACGCTGCCACCGTGGCGTCCCACTGCTCGGGCGCGGCGTCGCGCAGGGCGGCGGCCATGTCCCAGCCGTAGGCCTCGGCCTGGGCCAGGCGCTCCGGCGCTCCGGCGGCCATCTCCTTGATGCGGTCGTGGGGGTCATCCGACGACGAGGCGACCGATCCGTCGGGGCCGTACCACACGCCTGACATCAGCGACGCGCTGTAGGGGTTGGCCCGCTCGATGCCGCCGACGAACACGTCCACCATGCCCATGCCGCTGGAGAACACGGTGATGGAGAAGAACAGCAGCACGCACACGGCCCACAGCGACAGGAACGCCGTGTTCACCTTGCTAGCCACCTGGCGCACGGTGAACACGGTCAGCCCGCGCAGGTACACGCCGCGCAGCCGCGTGAGCACGGCGATGGCGAAGCCGGCCAGCGACCAGAAGAACATGAGCGTGCCCACGAGCATGCCGACGGTGGCATAGGCGAACCGGGGGTCGTCGAGCATGACCAGCCCGCTCTCGATCAGCTGCTGGTAGGCGAAGGCCAGCACGGCGAGGGAGGCGACGAACACCACCAGGCACACCCACGGGTTGCGCACGCCGCCGCGCTCGTTCCTCGCATCGGCGCGCAGCAGGTCGATGAGCTTGCAGCGGCTGACGGTGAGCGTGTTGAACAGGGCAACCACCACGTAGATGGCGGCGAAGCAGCCGAGCGTGGTCATGAAGGCGTCCGACGAGAACACGAACTGGTAGTTCGTCATGGTGGTGCCGAACAGCGCCGCGGTCAGAAACGACAGCCCCTGGGACAGCAGCACGCCGAAGACCAGGCCCGCGGCCAGGGAGATGAGGCCCACCAGCACCGTCTCGTATAGCACGATGCGCGAGACGTGCCCCGGCGTCATGCCCAGCACCAGGTAGGTGCCGAACTCCCGCTTGCGGCGGCGGATGAGGAACTGGTTGGCGTAGAGGATGAGGAAGCCCAGCACGCAGGCCACCACCACCGAGAACATGCCGAGCAGCTGCGTGGTCGTCTCGAACTGGGCGCCTGACGCCGTGTTCTCCAGGTCGAAGAGGATCTGCTGGCTGCCGATGGAGTTGAACGCGTAGAACACCGCCACGCCGAACAGCAGCGTGATGAAGTAGATGGCGTAGTCGCGGACGGACCGGCGGATGTTGCGCAGGGCGAGCTTAAGCGACATGGCCGGCCTCGCCTCCCAGGAACGACACGACCTCCATGATGCGGGCGAAGAACTCATCGCGGCTCGCGTCGCCCCGGCGCAGCTCGTTGAACACGACGCCGTCCTTGATGAACAGCACGCGGTTGGTGAACGAGGCGGCGAAGGCGTCGTGGGTGACCATCATGATGGTGGCGCCCAGCTGCCGGTTCATCATCTCCAGCATCTCCAGCATGACGGCGGCGCTGCGGGAGTCCAGCGCGCCGGTGGGCTCGTCGGCCAGGATGAGCTTGGGGTCGCTCACCATGGCGCGCGCCGCAGCCACGCGCTGCTTCTGGCCGCCGGACATCTGGTAGGGGTACTTCTTGAGCACCCCCTCCACCCCCAGCGTGCGGGCCATGTTCTCCACCAGCTCGGGGATGCGCGCGGGGCTCACGCGCTTGATGGTGAGGGCCAGGGCGATGTTCTCGTAGCCGTTGAGCGTGTCGAGCAGGTTTGAGTCCTGGAAGATGAAGCCCAGCTCATCGCGGCGGAACTTCGCCAGCTGGCGCTTGGACATGGTGGTGATGTCGGTGCCGCCCACCAGGATGCGCCCGCTCGTCACCGCGTCGATGGTGGAGATGCAGTTGAGCAGCGTGGTCTTGCCGGAGCCCGACGGCCCCATGATGCCTACGAACTCACCGGCCTCCACGTCGAAGCTGACGCCGGCCAGGGCATGGGTGACGGAGTCGCGGCTGCCGAAGACCTTCTCGATCTGGCGGACGCTCAGGGTGGGCTGCGGCGCGCGGGCGCCGTAGGGGACGGCGCCGCCGGAGGCGTACGTGGCGGCGGACGGGGTTGCGTAGACTTCGGTCATGGTTCCTCCTGCGTTTTCTCTACGAAGCTTACGGTATCCCATGATGGCGCGCGTCTGCCGTGCCTGCCATCGAAGCCGCTTACGCCTGCCTTACGAGTTTGTCAGGTTGCCGGCGCTCACCAGGTCAGCGCCAAGGGCCGACGGGGGGGGGTGTCACCGCCCGCCGTCGGTCGTGGGGGAAGGAGAGCAGCACGCGGGTGCCCACGCCTTCCTCGCTGGCCAGCCCCACGCCGAGTCCCATGCGCTCGCACATGAGCGCCACCAGGTACAACCCCATGCCCGTGGCGCTGCCCTGGCTGCGTCCGTTGGCGCCGGTGAACCCGCGGTCGAACACGCGCGGCACGTCGGCGGCGGGAATGCCGCATCCGTCGTCGCGCACCTCGAGCATCGTGCACTCGCGCGGGGTGCCCGCCTCCTCCACCCGGGTGGAAAACGTGATCGTCCGCGCGCCGTACTTGGCCGCGTTCACCACCACCTGCCCAAGGACGAACACGAGCCAGGGCTCGTCGGCCAGCACGCGCGTGTCCTCCGGCACGTCGATGACGGGAGCCACCGAGCGCTCGATGAGGAAGCGGGCGTTCTTCTTGCACGCCTCGCGCACGGCGCCGGCCAGGCGCACCTCGCGGATGGCGTAGTCGTTGGCCAGCGACGAGGAGCGCGCGTAGTAGAGCGCCTGCTCCACCTGGGCGTCGATGCGCTCCAGCTCGCGCGTGAGCTTGGCGCCCTGGGCATCGTGCATGCTCGCGAGCATGAGCTTGGCCGCGGCGATGGGCGTCTTGATCTCGTGGATCCACAGCTCCACGTATTCGCGGTAGTTCTGGGCGTCAACCTGGGCGGCGCTCACCTCGTTGTTGGAGAGGCGGGCCAGCGCCGCCCCCGCCTGGTAGGCGATGCGGCCCTCCAGGAAGTCCGGCTCGTCGATGAGCGCGGGGAAGTGGCTTGCGCTGCCGAGCTCGGTGACGAGGTCCGAGGCCTCCCGGTAGAACCGCGCGCGACGGCTGTAGTCCAGGGTCAAGGCGATGGCGGCGCACAGGGCCACGAAACCGGCGATGGTGAGCGCCCCGGGCAGGCTCACCCCCAGGGCCGGCAGCATGCAGATGACGCCTGCCACGCAGAAGGCCGTGATGCCGAGGGCGATCGCGTGGTCGCGCAGGTAGGCGCCGGGGCCGAAGTGCTCCGGGGCGTTGGGGCAGCCGGGCTTCTCCTCGTCGTCGCGCCAGCCCAGAAGGCTCATACCAGGTACCCCTGGCCTCGGCGCGTGGTCAGGAAGTCCTCGGGCACGCCGAGCGACCCGAGCGTCTTGCGCAGGCGGTTCACGTTGACGGTGAGGGTGTTGTCGTCGATGAACGCATCAGACTCCCACAGCTCGCACATGATCTCCTGCCGGCTGATGACGAGCCCCGGGTTGCGCATGAGGATGTGGAGTATCCGAAGCTCGTTGCGGGTGAGCTCGGTGGATCGTCCGCCGAAGGACACGGTGCCCGCCCCCACGTTCAGCAGCACGCCGGCGTGCTCGATGGTCAGCTCGTCGCGCCCGCTTGAGCTGCGGCGGATGGCCGACTGGATGCGCGCGATGAGCACGGCGGGGGAGTAGGGCTTGGTCACATAGTCGTCGGCGCCCAGGTTCATGCCCATGACCTCGTCGAACTCGCTTTCAGACGACGTGAGCATGATGATGGGCACGTCGCTTGCGGCGCGGATGTCACGGCAGATGCTGTGCCCGTCGGTGCCGGGGAGCTTGAGGTCGAGCACCACGCAGTCGGGCCGCGCGGCCAGGGCGTCGGCCGCAGCCGTGCCGAAGGTGGCGCAGCACGCCACCGAGAATCCCTGAAGCTCGAGCAGGTGCGCCAGCTCCGTGCGCAGCGCCTCGTCGTCCTCGATGATGTAGATGCGGCTCACCGATCCTCCTCCCGCGAAAGAACGCCTCCTATTCTACCGCTCCGCCTCTCCGCAGCGGGAAACCTTACGTGAAGGTAAGCGCCAGGACGGGGAGCGCGCTGAAGAAACCTTTAAGGTTAGTTGCGCGCTTGGCAAAGACCATTACTATGGTTCCCGAACTTTTTCCGAGGAAAGGACTTGGGGATGAGAGAGCTTCCCGCCAATCAGCTGGATCCGCGCATCAAGAACGTGTGGCGCATCAACGATGCCATCTGGATCGTCGTCGTGTTCCTGTGTTCGTCTGCGCCCTTTGCCCTCATGGCGCTGGCGGATCCGGAGCCCTGGATGTTCGCGGTGCTGGCGGGGGAGGGCATCGCGTTCGCGGCGCTGCTCATCCTGTTCGTGGTGGTGCTGCCGCCCATCCGCTACCTTCGCTGGCGCTACGAGCTGTCGCCTGAGTACCTGGACATCGCCCGGGGCATCGTCTGGCGCAAGCGCTTCATCATCCCGTTCATCCGCGTGCAGAACACCGACACCAAGCAGGGCCCGGTCATGCGCGCCTTCGGGCTGTCGAGCGTGACCGTCTCCACGGCTGCCGGCGCTCACGAGATCCCCGGCCTTGACGCCGCCGCGGCCGATGCGCTGCGCGACCGCGCCGCCGAGCTCGCCCGCCTGGCTCGGGAGGACGTGTGATGACCGACCCCCAGAACTCCTCCCGCCCCTTCCCGCGAAGCGCTTCCGCCTCGCAGCCCGCTGCCGGCGGCATCCCTCCGGAGGCCGTCGCGCAGCCCGTCCCGCCGGCCGTCCCCGCCGCCTCCGGGCCGGTCGCGCAGCCGGCGGCGGGCGAGCGCCAGCACGTCCACCACAGCTACATCTGGCTCGGCAGCCTGCGCGCCGGCGCAGCTGCGCTGTTCGCCGTTGCCATCGCGGCGTTCTCCTCCATCGCGAGCGCCATCTCCAGCATCCAGCGCGCGATGGCCGGCATGGACGCCGGCTTCGGCCTGTTCGTTGCCATCGCCATCGTGGCGCTTCTCGTCATCGTGGCCCTGGGCATCCTCTTCGCTGTGCACGCCATCTCCTACAAGCACCTGTGGTACCAGCTGGGCTCCGAGGAGTTCAACCTGTTCAGCGGCGTGTTCTCGAAGAAGCGCGTGCACGTGCCCTATCAGCGCATCCAGTCGGTCGACCAGAAGGCGACGCTGCTCCAGCGCCTCTTCGGCGTGTGCACCGTGTCCATCGACACCGCGGGCGGTGCCAACAACAAGGCCGTCATCGTGCCCTACCTGGCCAAGCAGCAGGCGGAGACCCTGCGCACCCAGCTGTTCGCCCGCAAGCAGTGGCTGGCCGCCGGCAACGACCCGGCTGCCTTCCCCGTCGCCGTGGGCGCCGCGCCCGTGCAGCCCGCCGCGGCCCCCAGCCTCGCGGCGGTCGCCCCCACAGCTCCCGGGTCCTCGGCCGGCAACGTGCTCGACGTGGCCACCGGGGTGTGGGACGAGGTGGGCGGCGTGTTCGCCGGCGCGGCCGTGGACACCGGCCGCGTCTCCTACGAGTACGGCCTCACCAACAAGGAGCTGCTGCTGACGGGCTTCTCCAACAACACCGCCTTCGTGGTGGTCATCATCGCCATCCTCGGCGCCGTCGGCCAATTCGCCGACATCCTCTTCGACCTCATCCCCGGCTCGGGCGACGCGGCGGTCGACGCCGTGGTCTCGGCGGCCTCGGGGCCGGCGGCCGGCGGCTTGGCGGCGGTGCTCTTCGCCGCGTTCATCGGCGGCTCGCTCGTGCTGTGGCTGCTGTCGGCGCTTGCGTCGTGCCTGTCCTACGGCGGCTTCCGCGCCCGTCGCCGCGATGACCGCATCGAGGTGGAGCGCGGCCTGCTCCAGCACCAGTTCCAGGGCGTGGGCATCGACCGCGTGCAGTCCGTCATCGTCAAGCAGGGCTTCGTGCGGCGCCTGCTCGGCTGCTGCGAGGTGTCCCTCGGCAAGATCGACGCCGCGTCTGAGGGCGACGAGTCCAAGGGGACGGCCAGCCAGGGCGTCCTGGTCATCCACCCCTTCGTGAAGGCGAGCCGCGTGCCGGAGATCCTGGCTGGCCTCGTCCCGGAGTTCGCCGACCTGCCCACCGAGCCGCGCCGCGTGGCGCCGGTGGCCCTGCGCCGCGGGCTCATTCGCCGCTGCCTGTGGCAGGGCGAAGGCTTCTGGCTGGCCGTGGCGGTGCTCATCTGCCAGGTGGGGCTGCACCTGCTGGTCGCCGCGGAGCCGTCCGAGGCCTGGGCGCTGCCCTACCTGGACGGCGGCGCGCTCGTGGGCTACCTGTTCGCGCTCGTGCTGCTCGTCGTGGACGTGGTGGGCACCGTGCTGTGGTACCGCGAGTCCAGCTTCGCGGTGAACGACCGCTTCATGCAGGTGTCCAACGGCGGCATCTCGCGTGAGACGGTCAGCTTCCCGCGCCAGAAGATCCAGTTCGGCTACGCCAAGACCAATCCCTTCCAGCGCCTGGCCCGCACCGCCACGCTCTCCGCCCGCACCGCCGCGGGCGTGGGCGGCACGACCATTCGCCTGGTCGACGTGGGGGAGGAAGACGCCCGCGCCTGGCTCGCGTGGCTCAAGCCGAGGGGAAATGTGCTACAGTAGCTCCCATGAGCAAACGATCCTCATCAGACGAAGCGGGCGGCCGAAGTAGCCGCTCGTCTCGGGGCTACCTCGCGGTGGCTCCCTCGGCCGCCTCGGGAGCAGCCTCGGCCGCGGCTCCGGCGTCCGGCCGGCGCCCGAGGCGCAGCGCGCGCGAATACTCCCTGGGCGAGGAGATAGCCAACGCCGTCACCCACGGCATCGGCGCCTGCCTGGCCGTCGCCGCGCTCGTGGTGCTCATCGTGAAGTCGGTCGTGGACGGCGGTGGCGTGCTCCTGTTCGCCGCGCTGGTCTACGGCATCTCCCTTCTGCTCGAGTACCTCATGTCCACCCTCTATCACGCCATTGCCCACGAGGGCGCCAAGCGCGTGTTCAAGGTGCTCGACCACAGCTGCATCTACCTGCTCATAGCCGGCTCCTACACGCCGTACTGCCTGGTCACCCTCGGGGCGTCCGGCGGCGTGTGGCTGGCGGCCTTCGTGTGGGCCACCGCCGTGGCCGGCGTTGCCTGCGAGGCGTTCTGGACGTTCAGGCCGCGCTGGGTCTCGGCCGTGCTCTACGTGCTTCTGGGCTGGAGCGTCGCGTTCTTCATCCCGCAGCTTTGGGAGCTTCTGCCCGCGCCGGGCTTCTGGCTGCTGGCCGCGGGCGGCGTCAGCTACACGGTGGGCGCCGTCTTCTACGTGCTGAAGAAGGTTCCCTACATGCACTCCGTGTTCCACGTGTTCGTGCTGGCGGGCAGCGTGCTGCAGTTCCTCTCCATCATCCTGTTTGTGATCTAGCGAAAAGGCGACCATGGACAAAGAACACTCATCCGAGAAGGCTCCCGAGAAGAAGGGCTTCTTCGACTTCTTCAGCGTGGGGCGCCACCAGCCCGTGTCCGAGGAGGAGATCAAGGACATGGTGGCCGGCGCCGGCGAGCTGCTCGACGACGAGAAGCGGATGATCCACGACATCCTCGACCTGCGCGACCTCACGGCACGCGAGATCATGAAGCCGCGGGTGGACATGATCCTGGTGGAGGACACCGAGACGGGGCGCGCCGCCCTCGAGCGCATGCGCGGCACCGGCTACTCGCGCCTGCCGGTGTACCACGACGACATGGACGCCATCGTGGGCATCGTGCACTACAAAGACCTCATCGGCCCGCTCATGGACGGCCGCGTGGACGATCCGGTGACCAAGTTCATGTACGAGCCCATGTTCGTGCCCGAGACGAAGGACGTCATCCCCCTGCTCTCCGAGATGCAGGAGCAGCGCCAGCAGATGGCGATCGTCGTGGACGAGTACGGGGGGACCGACGGCCTCATCACGGTGGAGGACATCGTGGAGGAGATCGTCGGCGAGATCATCGACGAGACCGACCGCGACCGCGAGCCGGTGACGCTGCTCAGCCCCGGCTGCTGGCGCGCCGATGGCGGCCTGCCCGTGGACGACGCCCTGGAGCTGGGCTGGCCGGTGGCCGAGTCCGACGACTACGAGACTATCGCCGGCTGGCTCATGGACACCCTCGACTTCGTTCCCAAGACCGGTGACGAGTTCGAGGTGGACGGGTTCTCCTTCAAGATAGAGAAGATGCGCCGCTCGCGCATCTCCACCATCCGCGTCACGCGCTTATAGCGAAAAAGTTGTGGAGACGCCCCCAGGGAGGCCGAAAAACGCATCGCTCTCACCTGCGGAACCTTAGCCGTTCACCTTTGTCAAGCGAACAAACCATGAATCGTTGCCATTAGGTTTTGGCACTAAGGGCCCTGCTACGGTAAAATACGGCTACTAACAAATGCATATCGAGCCATTCGGCAGCATACCCACACCCAACCTAACACGCTGTCACCGCCCCCGGGCGGTTGGTCGTGTGCGCTTCGTGAAAGGTTGGCCAGGCAGATGGTCGCAAGACGGAAGAGTGCGGGAAGGGGCTTCGTCGGCGTGTTCGCCGCGGTGGCCTGCGCCTCGCTGTTCGTCGCCGGCTGCTTCGGCTTCGGCATCGCATCCGCCGGCGGCGCCGGCGCGGACGCCGCCGGCTTCGGCCTGGGCGGTACGAGCGATGCGGTCATCCTTCAGGTGAACGACTCCCCGGCCGAGGTCGCCGCGCCCGCCATCCAGGAGGAGCGGGCCATAGAGGCCACCGCCCAGCGCGACGTCTCCCAGGGCTACCAGGAGATCGCCGCCGAGGAGGAGGCTGCCCGCATCGCCGCCGAGCAGGAGCGCATCGCCAAGGAAAAGGCCTGTATCCAGCAGGTGGCAGATGCCAAGTCCGCCTACCTTGCCAAGTACGGCAGCCTGCCCGTCTCCAACGTCGACTTCAGCATCGGGCGCGAGGCCTTCGTCGCCGAGTGGACCGTTCGCATCAATGACTACCTCGAGGGCTTCCCCCTGGCCGGCCACGGCGAGACCTTTGCCATCGCGGCCTGGGAGAACGGCGTGGATCCGCGCTGGTCGCCCGCCATCTCCAACACCGAGAGCACCCGCGGGTCGGTGTGCTTCAGCCCGCACAACGCCTGGGGCTGGGGCCAGTCCGCCTGGCCCAACTGGGACACGGCCATCCGCGCCCACGTGAAGGGCCTGGCCGATGTTTACGGCTACACCATCAGCTACGCCAACGCCATGAAGTACTGCCCGCCGAACTACGACAACTGGTATCGCGACACCCTGAACGAGATGGCCAAGATCTAGGCGGTCGGCAGGACGGGATATATACTGAGGGGGCTCGGGTTATCCCGGGCTCTTTTTTCGTAGAAGGAGGTCAGATTGAGCAACGTCATCGTCATCGGATGCGGGCGCGTGGGATCGCAGCTGGCCAACATGCTGTCGGACAACGGCAGCAACGTGTGCGTGATCGATCGCTCGGCCGACGCCTTCGCCAACCTGGGACGCAACTTCAACGGCTCCACCATCCAAGGCGTGGGCTTCGACGAGGACGTGCTCGTGCGCGCCGGCGTGGAGGAGTGCGACGTTTTGGCTGCCGTCACGCAGTTCGACAACGCCAACCTCATGTGCGCCGAGGTGGCCAGCCGGCTCTATGACGTGCCCCACGTCATCGCCCGCCTCTACAATCCCGACCATGAGCGCGCCTACATGCAGCTGGGCATCGACTACGTCTGCGGCACGTCGCTGGTGGCCGAGGACGTGTTCAGCAAGATCGTCTCGGGCCACGGCGCCCACATCGAGACGTTCGGCGAGTTCGAGGTGCTGCGCTTCTCGCTCGACCTCTCCTGGCGCGAGAACCAGAAGACCATCCGCGTCTCTGAGATGGAGCGCGACCACGAGGTGCGCATCGTCGCCTTCGAGCGGGCTGACGGCTCGGCGTCGTCCATCCCCACGAGCGACTCCGTCCTCTACAACGGCGACACGGTGCTGGCCTGCGTTCACCACGACCTCATCGGCGCGTTCAGCAAGTACATCCAGGATTAGGGGACGATCATGTACATCGTTATCGCAGGGGGCGGAAAGATCGGGTCGTACCTGGCGGGCGTGCTGCTGGCCAGCGGCAACGAGGTGGCCGTCATCGAAGAGACTCTGGCTACGGCTGACCGCCTGTCGGTGCAGCTGGAGGGCCGCTACCTCGTCATCCACGGCGATGGCTGCGACTCGCGCTACCAGGAGGACGCGGGCATCCGCCAGGCTGACGTGTTCGTGGCCACCACCGGCCAGGACGACGACAACCTCGTGTCGTGCGAGATTGCCCAGCGCGTGTTCAACGTGCCGCGCTGCATCGCCCGCGTGAACAACCCCAAGAACCTGCGCATCTTCCGCGAGGTGGGCATCGAGTGCGTGTCGTCCACCACGCTCATCGCCAACCTCATCGAGGAGGAGGCCCTGCTCGGCTCGGTGAGCATCGTGTCGTCGCTGACGCATGGCAACGTGGCCCTGACCGAGGTGGTGGTGCCGCGCATGAGGCACCACTCCAACGAGGCTGGCATCGTCATCGACTCCATCCCCATGCCCGAGGGGTCGCTCATCGCCGCGGTCGCCACCAAGGATGACGTGGAGGTGGCGAGCGAGGGGCTCGTGCTCTATCCGGGCGACAAGGCCATCGTGGTGGCCGACAACGACGTCCTCGACGACGTGCGCGCCATGTTCCGCGCGCTCTGACGTGGTACGCTTTTCGCAGAGACTGGCAAGGGGTTCGCAAGAGAAGGGATGTGCCTCCGCATGATCAACCGCTACACCCGCCCGGAGATGGGCCGCATCTGGGAGCTTCAGAACAAGTTCGCCATCTGGAAGGAGATCGAGGTGCTGGCCTGCGAGGCGCAGGCCGAGCTGGGCCAGGCGGGCATCACGCGCGAGGAGGCGCAGTGGATCCGCGACCACGCCGACTTCACCGTGGAGGAGATCGACGAGATCGAGAAGGTGACGAACCACGACGTCATTGCCTTCACCACCTGCATGGCCGGCTACATCGACGCGGACGTGCCCGAGGGCCAGGAGAAGCCGAGTCGCTGGGTGCACTACGGCATGACGTCCTCTGATCTGGGTGACACGGCGTTGTCCTACCAGGTCACGCAGGCGTGCGACCTCATTATCGCGGACATCCGCGCGCTGGGCGAGACCTGCAAGCGCCGCGCCCTCGAGTTCAAGGACACGCTGTGCGTGGGGCGCACCCACGGCATCCATGCCGAGCCCATGACCTTCGGCATGAAGTTCGGCAGCTGGGCCTGGGCCCTCAAGCGCGCTCTCACGCGCATGGAGCAGGCCCGCGCGGTGGCTGCCACCGGCGCCATCTCCGGCGCGGTGGGCACCTATTCGTCCATCGACCCCTACGTCGAGCAGTACGTGTGCGAGAAGATGGGCCTCACCCCCGACCCGCTGTCCACCCAGGTGCTGGCGCGTGACCGCCACGCCCAGGTCATGGCCGCGCTGGCGGTGACGGCCTCCACGCTTGAGTCCATCGCGCTGCAGGTGCGCCTGCTCCAGCAGTCCGATGTCATCGAGGCCGAGGAGCCCTTCGCCAAGGGCCAGAAGGGCTCGAGCGCCATGCCGCACAAGCGCAACCCCATCACGGCTGAGCGCGTCTGCGGCCTGGCCCGCGTGGTGAAGGCCAACGCCCAGGTGGCCTTCGACGACGTGGCGCTGTGGTACGAGCGCGACATCTCCCACAGCGGCGCCGAGCGCGTGGCCCTGGCAGACAGCTTCACCGCGCTTGACTATATGTTCGGCAAGATGCAGTGGATGCTCGACGGCCTGCAGACCTACCCGGCCAAGATGGAGCACAACCTGTGGCGCACCAAGGGCCTCATCTTCAGCTCGAAGGTGCTGTTGGCGCTGGTGGACACGGGCATCACGCGCGAGGATGCCTATGTCATCGTGCAGCGCAACGCTATGAAGGTGTGGGAGGACATCCAGAACGCCGTGGACGGCCCCACCTACCGCGAGCGCCTGGAGGCCGACCCTGAGGCCGCCGAGCTCCTGCCCGCCGCCAAGCTCGACGAGATCTTCGACCCCTGGGGCTTCCTCACCCGCAAGGACGTCGTCTTCGAGAGGCTGGAGGGATTGGAGTTCTAGAGCGTCCCGCGCGCCAAGGGGGCCGGCCGTGTGCCGGCCCCCTTTTGCGTTTCGGCTGCGTATGGCGCGTGGGGCGCGGGTTGAGGCCGGATCCCGCGCGTGCCTCGGGCGCGGGCGTCGCAGGCGCGGGCGTCGCAGGCGTGGACGTTGCAGGCGCGGGCGTCTCCTCCCGTCGTGGGGCGCTGCGCAGAAATGCGCCGCAAAGTGGCCAAAAAAGACGACCTGACGACAACGGAAGCGCTTCGCAGCCCCACGCAAGCGCGGCATGCGCCCAAAACCCCAGGTCGCGAATGGCGGTTATGCCCTCCGGCCCCCGACTCATCTCCAAAGCACCCGAATTTTGTCGTCAGGTCGTCTTTTTTGGCCACTTTGGGGGTGTGTTTCTGCGCGGCAGGTGCCCGGATCGGGGGGGGGTGGCGGGG
>NZ_QWKK01000058.1 GCF_009911695.1 Enterorhabdus sp. P55
CGGAGGCGCCGTGCGCGCCCGCCCCGCCGCCTCATCGCAGACCGCCCGTCGCCGGGGGCGCCTAGGGTGGCGGCATGACCGCCTTCGCTCCCGCAGACCGCGCCGACGCGCGCCGCCCCTCCTCCCCCGAGCTGCCGGGCCGCGCCCTCGCGCGCCTCGTGCGAGACGCGGCAGTCGAGACGCTCTGGCCCACGCGCTGCGCCGTCTGCGACGCCCCGGGCCAGGTTCTCTGCGACCAGTGCGCCCGCGCGCTGCCCGCCATCGACTGGTGGGCCGCCTGCCCGCGGTGCGGGGCGCCCTGGGGCCGCCTCCAGTGCTGCGAGTGCAACCCGGTGACGCTCGGAGCCTCCGGACGTACGACGCTCCCCCTCGCCCAGGCGGCGAGCGCCGTCGCGCTTGACGAGGCGGCTCGCGCCGTGGTCGTCACCTACAAGGATCGCGGCGAGCGCCGTCTGGCAGACGTGATGGCCGGGCGCATGGCCGCCTGCGTTCCGCCAGCCTGGCTCGACGAGGCGCAGGCCGTGACCTTCGTGCCCGCCTCGGCTGCCGCCTGCCGTCGGCGCGGCTTCGACCACGGCGCGCTCCTGGCCGAGGGCGTCGCCCAAAGGCTCGGCCTTCCCTGCGCCCGCCTGCTCAGTCGTCCGCGCTCCGCCGACCAGCGCGGGCTCACCCGCGCGGCCCGCGGCGCCAACATGGCCGGCTCGCTCTCGGCGCTGCCCAAGGCGGTCGAGGGGCC
Source organism: Enterorhabdus sp. P55 (assembly GCF_009911695.1). GTDB lineage: Bacteria > Actinomycetota > Coriobacteriia > Coriobacteriales > Eggerthellaceae > Enterorhabdus. The sequence goes on from NZ_QWKK01000058.1 coordinate 737, forward strand.
TGTCATCGTGACTGATGACGTCTGCACCACCGGAGCCACGCTCTGCGCCGCGGCCGACGCCCTCATCGCCGCCGGCGCTCCCCGGGTCTATGCGCTCACCTTCGCCCGGGCCTGACCGCAGCCCTGCTCTCCGACAACCTCGAAAAAGAGGGATGGTGTCAGCAGATTCGAGCGGTTCTGCACCCATCTCGCGACGGAAACGGCCTCTCACCGCAGCGTTTTCCCTGATGACAAAACAAGGCTTACGGCAAAGGGGGCCCTTTCGCCGCTCTCACGAGTGCAAAACCGTCACTTTTTGCGCAAGCCGCACCCTTCTCCGAAGTTCGCCCCGAATACGAAAGCGGCCGGCCCCCGAGGGAGCCGGCCGCTGTTCCCGCTCTGGGTTCCAGTCGCCTCGCCTGGCGACGCCGCACGCCCTAGGCACGCTCGCGATCCGCCGCATCGGCGAACTCGCTCACGTCCACCGAGATGGAGTGGCGAATGGGCTTCCAGCTGGCCTTCTTCACCAAAGCGATGAGCGCGATGGGAATGTAGGTGAGCATGAACAGGGGGAAGGTGAACATGTAGCGAATCTTCTTCGCCGTGGTGGAGCGGATAGAGTCCCATTCCACGAACGTGGTCAGCACGCCGAAGACGAACATGAACATGAGGTAGTTGAACAGGCAGAAGAAGATGGATGAGAGCGAGCTGGCTACCGTCTGGCCCACCGACATGACGCCCGTGAGCGCGAGCACGATGATGATGCTGTTGAACAGGATGGCGATGATGGACAGCAGCATGCCCGGGGCGATGGTCATGAGCATGTCGTAGCAGGCGAAGCGATAGCCGCGCGGATTGACGGCGATACCGCGCACGAGGCTGCCGGCATAGTGCGCGAACACCTGGTAGAAGCCCTTGGCCCAGCGGAAGCGCTGATTCCACGAATCGCGGAAGGTGATGGGCTGCTCGTCGTAGAGGATGGCCGTGGGGCAGTAGGCGATGCGCGTGCCCGCGGCGATGGACGAGGCGGAGAACTCGATGTCCTCGGTGAGCAGGTGCCACTTCCAACCGCCCGCCTCCTCGAGGATGTCGGCGGCGATGAAGAAGCCCGTGCCCGACACCGCGCAGGAGGTGTTGAGGGTCAGGCGCGCTTGGTTGAGGAACTTCGCCTCGCGCAGGAACCACACGGCGTAGCCGGCGGAGATCCAGTTGGAGCCGTAGTTCTTCGAGTTGCGGTAGGAGGTGGAGGCCTTGGCGCCGGAATCGAAGGTGGCGTTCATCTCGCGGAAGTAGTTGACGTCGAGCACGTTGTCGGCATCGAAGACGAAGTAGGCCTCGTAGCCGCGCTCGCCGTACTGCTCGCGGATGGCCTTGAAGCCGTAGTCGAGGGCGTAGCCCTTCCCCACCAGCTTGTCGTTGCTGCGCGGGAAGACGATGGCGCCGGCCTCGCGGGCCACCTCGGCCGTGTCGTCGGTGCAGTTGTCGGCGATGACGAAGACGTCGATGAGCTCAGCCGGGTAGTTCTGCACCTTGATGGAGTGGATGAGGTCGGCGATGACCGCGCTCTCATTGCGGGCGGCCACCATGACGGCATAGCGGTGGTTGCGCTTGGCGACGTGGCGGGGCGCCTTGCGGGTGAGCACCACCAGCACATAGAACAGCTGGTAGGTGTAGCAGATGGTGAAGGTGATGAAGACGCAGAAGTTGAAGACCTCCACGAACGATACCTGCGACATCAGCGAATCAAACAAGGCTCGAGGCTCCTTAGACGACGCCGCGATCCCTCACGGCGCGGCCGCCCGGCCAATCGGGCGGTCGTCTGCTCTCGCGGCTACCCGCGCTTGCACAAACTTTTAGCAGTATAGCCACTTCAGAGGCGCCTTTGTTGCCTTTTCGCCCAAAGTGACGTTTTTGTACGAGAAGTGCGCGAACCTTGCCTGTTTCCCCAAAGGTTCTGCACAGAGGCTCCATATTAGCGAAGGCGACCGAACATGGGCAGGCTGTGGATTCACCTGAGGGAACGCGGGCAGGTGTTGCCCTTTCGGCGCGCGGCCCTTAGGCTTGCCACCTATGGCTGATTTCTCGACAGACTCCTCTCGCCTGGGGCCCCGCCGCACGGCGCGGCTCTACGGCGCGTTGCTGCTCCTGGCCGCCGCCATCTGGGGCCTGGGCACCGTCGTCATCAAAGGTACGGTGGGCGAGTTTCCCGCTCTGTGGCTCGTGGGCATCCGCTTCCTCTCGGCCGGGATCATCTTCTGCATCCTGTTCGCCCCGCGGCTCGCGCGCCTGGCGCGCGCGGGTCGCCTGGCCGACCACGGGCGCGCGGGACTGCTCCTCGGCGTGCTCATCGGCTGCGCCTACTTGCTCAACACCGGCGGCCTCACGGCCACCACCGCCGCGCGCAGCTCGTTTCTGACGGGAACCTACTGCGTGCTCGTGCCGTTCCAGGCGTGGCTCGTCATGCGGTGCCGGCCCTCGGCCTTCAACCTGGGCGCCGGCGTGCTGTGCCTGGCCGGCATCGCCCTCGTGTCCCTGCCGGCCGGCGACGGACTGTCCTTCGGCGTCGGCGAGGCGATGACCCTGGGCTCGGCCGTGTTCCTGGGTTTCCACGTGGTGGCCACGTCCCACTTAGCCGGCGGGCGCGATATGGTGGCCCTCACGGCCATCCAGTTCGTCGTGTGCGGCCTTCTGGGCCTGGCCGTCGGCGCGCTCGCGCAGCCGGCCCCCGCAGCGGCGCTGCTGGCCGACCCGTCAGTGCTCGGCAACCTCGCCTACCTGGTGCTGGCCGCAACCTGCGCGGCGCTGCTGCTGCAGAACCTGGGGCTTGTGCATGTGAGCCCCTCCTCAGGCGCGCTCCTGCTCAGCTTCGAGTCCGTATTCGGCGTGCTGTTCTCTGTGCTCCTGCTCGGCGAGGTGCTCACCGCGACCATGGTGGCGGGGTTCTCCCTCATATTCGCCGCCGTGCTCGTCAGCGAGTGGCTTCCGGACTCGGCGCTCGGCGCGCGCCTGCGCGCGAGGAGCGCGGACGCCAGCGACGCGGCGAGCCCCGAAGCCCCTGCCGCGGGGTCGGGCGCAGATACCGTGCTGGCCCGCGGCGCCCGCGTTCTTGGATCCGAAGCCCCCACCGCAGGGGCGGGTGTGGACACCCTCACCGCCGAGCTGAGCGCCGACGTCCTAGCCGAGGAGCGCTAGCCGCTCGGCGCGCTTCCCTATCCCCTGGCGTTGTCGTACAATACGCAGACGCGGTTCAACCGCCTTCGCCAGTGTGGCTCAACGGTAGAGCAACTGATTTGTAATCAGTGGGTTGCGGGTTCGATTCCTGTCACTGGCTCCACGCATCCCCGGCCAGAGCGCGTCTCTGGCCTTTTCTTTTCCGGCGATTCCCGGCCCCTGCCCATAGCTGACTCCTTCCAAGATTCTTGTTGACGGACGAATGTTTGTTCGATAGTATAGCAAACAGATATTCGTTAGCACAAGCGTACGCTATAAAGAGGAGGTCGAGCCGTGGACGTCGCTGAGAAGCTCGAGATACTGGCCGATGCGGCAAAGTACGATGTGGCCTGCACCTCCTCGGGTGCGAGCCGCAGCGCGCGCAAAGGGTCGCTCGGGTCGGTCAGCCAGGCCGGAATCTGCCACAGCTTCTCCGCCGATGGTCGCTGCATCACGCTGCTCAAGGTGCTCCTCACCAACGTCTGCGTCTGCGACTGCGCCTACTGCGTGAACCGCGTAAGCAACGAGGAGGTGCCTCGAACGGCCTTCCGGCCGCGCGAGCTGGCCGACCTCACCATCGGATTCTACCGACGCAACTACATCGAGGGACTGTTTCTCAGCTCCGGCGTCATCCGTAACGCCGATTTCACCACCGAGCTCATGATCCAGACACTTGAGATTCTGCGCTACGAGCATCGATTCCGCGGCTATATCCATGCCAAGGCAGTCCCCGGAACCTCGCCAGAGCTGCTTGACAGGCTGGGGCACCTGGCCGATCGCCTCTCAGTGAACCTCGAACTGCCCTCGGCTCAGAGCCTCAAGCGGCTTGCGCCAGACAAATCGCGCACGAGCATCCTCTCCCCCATGCGCCAGATCATGGCCTCCATGGCGGAGGACGCCGACACGCGCGCCCTCATGGGCAAGCGCACGACCTATCTCACGCCCGTGGCCCCCAAGCGAAAGACGCGCGCTTTCGCGCCTGCCGGCCAAAGCACCCAGATGATCATCGGCGCCTCACCGGAGAGCGATCATCACATCCTGAACCTGGCCGCATCCCTCTACCGCTCCGTCGGCATGCGACGCGTATTCTTCAGCGCCTACCTGCCCGTGAACGACGACGCGCGACTGCCCGCCACCGATGCCGTGCAGCTCAACCGCGAGCATCGGCTCTACCAGGCAGACTGGCTGCTGCGCTTCTACGGATTCGACGTCGACGAGGTCATCGAGGCACGCAACCCCTTCCTCGACCCGCTCGTCGACCCAAAGGCGAATTGGGCCCTCAATCACCTCGAGCAGTTCCCCATCGAGGTGAACACCGCCCCCTACGAGACGCTCCTGCGCGTACCGGGTATCGGCGTGCGTGGCGCCAAGCTCATCGTGCGCGCTCGCCGCCACGCCACCTTGCGGGAAGACACGCTTCGCAAGCTCGGCATCGCCTATAAGCGAGCGCGGCTGTTCATCACCTGCGACGGGCATTATGCCGGGCAAGGCGTTGACTTCACCCGCGAGGCGCTGCGCGCCCAGCTCGCCGCGCCCCCAGAGGGAGGACGACACGGCCGGCGCGCCGACAAGACCATCCCCGGCCAGCTGAGCCTCTTCGAATCGGTAGACACCCCCGAGAAGGCCGCCATTCGCGGCGAGGGGCCCAAAGCCGCCCTCGGCAAGGGGGCAGGGCGCACTGCGGAATCGAACTACTGGGACGCACGGAGGGCGAAAGCGTGCGAACGAGAGGCCCTCGGAAGCATGCCGGGCGGCACCATCGTCGGTGACGCAGCTCTCTCGCCATCCCCTTGCGGGAGCGGCCTGGCAGATACCCCGGGAGCGGGCGCTGAGAAACGCCTCCGCTCACGTGGAAGGAGAAGGGCTCCCGCCAGCCCCGACGCCCGGTCAGCGAGCGCCGGGGCAACGCCCTCAAAGCCCACCCCGGAGATGCTGTTCGCATGAGCACGAGAAGAAACACCCCCAGAACAGCCTTGCCTAGCAGCGTCGGGTGCCCCCACAGCGCGGCATCGCCTGACGGCACGACCCCGTCACCAAAGGCGCCCGACACTGCCGCTGTGAACGCGAAGAGCATGCTCGTCGATGCGACCCGTTTGGCGCTCGGGCTAAACGATAGGCCCGTCGATGCTAACGCAGGGGCAATGTCCCCCTACGCGAGAGAGGAAGCATCCGTCGAGAAGGAAGGCGCAGGTGGCACGAAAGGCGCGTCGCCCAACGTGCGAAGAGCGACTCCTAGCGCGAAAGGTTCAATCCCCGGCACAGGAGCCGTGGAGCTCTACGACGAGCTGGCGTATAAGTTTGACGGCAGCTTGGAGGGGCTGTTCTCCGCAGTATTCGCCTCCTATGCCCGGCATGAGGATCCCTCAGACATACTGTCGGGAGAAGCGGCGCAGGTGCGCCTGGGACAGCACGTCGTGGAGATAGACACGCACCCTGGTCACGCCGAGCGGGTGCGCACGGGCTTCCGCCAAGCCTGCGGGCCCAAGGCGCTCGCCTATGCGACACGCGCCGCGCTCTCCGACGAGGCAGGAGCCGCAACGGCCGTCTACCGCTACATTCGCCACGGAATGGATCTTAACGTCCAACGCTCCTGCACGCGCTGTCGTCGTCGATCCCGTTGCGCAGGAGCAGCTAACCCGACGGGACGCGTCGGAGGCACGCACTGCCCCCGCGTGCGAGGCGCCATGACCTCGGATCTCTCCCACCCCGCCGTGCAGCCGGTGTTCAAGCTGGCACGCACCGTGTTCGTCGAGCAGGAGCACCTGCTTCAGTTCACCCGCTTCGAGCACCTTGAAGGAGGCCTGTGGTTCGCACGGTGCAATCCCAAGGCGAACGCCCTCCCCCTCGTCATGGATCACTTCGCCGGGCGCTTCAACACGCAGCCCTTCCTTATCTATGACGAGGCGCACCACCTTGCCGGCGTCTATGAGGGAAGGGGCTGGTCGCTCGTGCGCACCGAGGGCCTTCCCGAGCCCATGCTCCCCGACCGCGCCGCCGACGAGGCGACCATGCAGCATGCCTGGAGACGCTTCTACCGCGCCGTCTCCGTCGAGTCGCGCTACAACCCGGAACTGCGCCAACGCCTCATGCCCAAGCGCTTCTGGAGAAACCTCACCGAGATGCAAGAGGAGCTCCCCGCCCTTGCTCGCTAGCCCCAAAGCCCCGCCACTGCGGCAAGGCCGCGTCAGCGGAGCCCCGTCCTGCACGCGCAGCCCACCAGGCTCGGCGACTCAGCACGACGCCCCGCCGAGAACGCAACGCTCCAAGCGATGCAGGGCCTCAGGTCGCGCTGCGGCCACCTGACGGGGACGCTGCCGACGCTGCACCCGCACGCGACGTCCCCGGATGTCGAACCCGCAAGTGATACCCCGACGAGGGGTACCGAACCCGACGCGATAGGCCCGGCTGCCGGGCCGTGCGCAATACCCTCGCACCGAACGCCGGACCGCGCGGTACCCTCCCCCAGGAAGGCAGGGGCGCCGAATCATGCGTACCCTCAGGCGTCGATTCCACACGCGATGCCCTCCGGACGCCGGATCGCGCGAAACCCTCCGGGAGGCGCGAACCCGACGCGATAGGCCCATCCCTGCGCGCCGCCCACGGCGACACCCCGTCGCACGACGACACCCCGAGCGACGCCGTCCCCGCAAAGCGGCTCCCCGAGCGAGGCCGTCCTCCGCAAAGCGACGCCCCTAAGCGACGCTGTCCCCGCAAAGCGGCGCCCCGATCGACGCTGCCCCCCCCCAGAGCGACCCCAGCAAGCGACGCTGTCCACGCAGAGCGGCACCCCGATCGACGCCCCCCAGAGCGACCCCGCCGAGCATCGCGACCCGTCCGCGCCACACCTCCGGCACCGCACACTGCGTGCCGCGCATAACGGCACCCCTTGGGCGCGACGCGTCCGTCTGCTGCGTCGCGCCCGTCTATCCGTCACGCCGTCCTCAACGGCCCTCGCCCATGCGGCCCGCTTCACGCGCATACCGGGACACCCCGGAGCATCCCGCACAAGACAGGGGCCTCGGGAAGCCCGCAGCACGCTCTGCTCTCGGCATCGCACGAGCGTAACGAGAGACGCGGCAGAAGACGCCCCTTCGCTAGACACGTTGCGGCAAACGAATGTTTCACGTGAAACATCGCAACGCCGCCAAACGAGAGCCGGCAGCACAGGCACGCGAACAGACGCAAGGACAGAAAACAAGACCCGAGGCCTCGGACAACAGCAGAAGCAGCGAAAACGCAGCAGGAGAGCGCGATCTCAGAGAACACGTAGGCAAACACCAGGCCAAACAGCGCGTGCGAAGCACCGCACGGCGTCATAGGCAATCCCACGACTGCGGACGCAGCGCAGCAATCGCAAGACGCAGACCCATGCAGTAGGCGCGCCCGGGGAGAGGGAGGAGCTCGGAACGGGTTCCGGCGCAGCAGTCGCGCCCTTACTAGGGCCCCAAGCCGACCTTCCCTCCAAAACAGCAAGCACACCCAGGGAGGAGAAGGGGCTCGGAGCGACTCCCGGCGCAGCAGGCGCGCCCAATAGAGGCGAACCCTGAAACACCCCCCTGCAGCAGGCGATCCCTATTGGAACGCAAAAGCAATCTCATGCACAGCAAGCACGTCCCGACGGAGGAGCTCCCGGTTCGGCGGCGCCGGCAACGGGGCTACAAGGCGCCTCGCCCGCTGTACGCCCTTCGAAGACGGCGCCCCGCGGACGAGGCCGAGACTCGGGGCGGCGAGCGAAAAGCCCCCCATACACCCCTGCCCGACAACCCTCTACCTCACAAAGTTACCTAAGTCTAACAAAGGAGAAAGTCAGCTACAGGCCCGTGAGGTCGAAGGCAGGGATGAAGCTCTCCGCGGCGGCAGGGCCGTCTTGCCAGTAGTAGTCTTCGACGCCCAGCTCATCCGCGTAGTCGAGGAGGGTCTCGTAGTCCTCGGGCGGGACGGTGCGCCCGAGCTCGGGACAGCGGTCGAGGATGCGACGGGCGCCATCGTCGCCAGATGCGGCGGCAGTGGCCAGCACCGGCGTGTACTGGCTCATGAGCGAGAGGCGCACGGCGTCCCCGTAGCGCTCGTGGACAAGGCGCACGACAGCCTTCGAGTCCTCCAGGCAGCCCGGCAGCAGGAGGTGGCGCACGATGACGCCGCCGACAAGACGCTCCTGGCCATGGCATTCGTCGAAGGCGAGCGAACCGACCGCCTCCACCATGGCATCGAGGGCCGCGAGGGCGACTGCGGGATAGTCGGGAGCCTGGGAGTAACGCGCGCCGAGGGCAGCATCGGCGTACTTGAGATCAGCCAGGTAGACGTCAACCGTGCCGCGGTTGGCGGCCACGGCCTGGGGCGTCTCGTATCCGCTCGTGTTCCAGACGACGGGCAGCGCCAAGCCCTCCGCCCGCGCGCGCGACACGGCCGCGCGAACCTGAGGCGCGTAGTGGGTTGCCGTCACCAGGTTCACGTTGAGCGCCCCCTGCGCCTCAAGGTCGCGGAAGAGCCCAGCCAGGCGTTCGACGCTCACCGGCGCACCGGCCTCGCCCCGCGCGATAGGGCCGTTCTGGCAGTAGGAGCAGCCGAGCGGGCAGTGGGAGAAGAAGACCGTCCCCGAGCCGTCCTCGCCCGAGAGCGGCGGCTCCTCCCAGAAGTGGAGGGCCGCTCGGGCCACGAGCACCTCATCGGCAGCGCCGCACACGCCCCGCTCCCCCGCCGCGCGGTTCGCGCCGCAGCGTCGCGGGCAAAGCTCGCACGACGTAGGAAGAAGAACGGCATCAGATGACATAAGGCTCCTCACCAACCGCGGGCGGCCCGCCCGCGCACGACCCCCCCCCGCCAACCCGATCGCATCGGAGCACGCCACAGGCGGTCGGCCCCGCATCCCGCAGCGTCACAGGCACGCGGGCCGCACCCGCATCCCGCCCCCTCGATGCCAAGCGTCTTGCGCCGCGCGCAGGCACCTGCGACACCCGGCATCGCGCACGTCCCGCCAGCGACGCAGGACGCGGGGCCGCGCCCGCACTGCCCGGCTCCCCCACCAAAACGACGCGTAAAAGCGCCGCGCGCCCCCAGCGCCAGGCGCACGATCCCCGCGCCCCGCGCCCCGCGGCACGCCGGCGCAGGCGGCCCCCACGCCGCCGCCATGGCCGAAGGCTCCCCCGGCCTAGTTCGACGTGTAGTCGAAGCCGTCCTCCCAGTTCTCGGGCCACTCATCGTCGGCGGCGACGGCATCCCAGCCGTCATCCTCGCCCGCTGCCTGGCCGTAGGCCTGCTCGGCGCGCGTCCAATCCAGCCCGTGCTCGGCGCAGGCGGACTCCTCGCCGTAGACGAGCGCGAGCGTCGCGGGCGCCTTGTCGGCGCCGCCGATGACGGCCAGCAGCTCGAGCAGGTGGATGGCGGCCTCGGCCTGGGGCAGGATGAGCTCGGCGTCATCAGCGGCCATGAGCGCGGCGGAGAGCTCGGCCATGAGCATCTCCACCGTGTAGGCGCCCTCGAAGCGACCCGCGTCCACAGCCTCGATCACAGCGACGCCGGCGGCGGAGAGCGCGCCAGGACGCATATCGCCCAGGCCTGACCCAGCCGGCGAGCGGCGCACCGCGCGGTAGAGCGCGTCGGCCTCCACCGCGGCCACCACCTGGGCAGCCACCTGCATGGTGAACGCCGCGCGCGCAAGCTGGGCGGCGCCGGGAGTGCCCACCTCGTGCACGGTGCCGCAGAGCGCCTCGAGCAGCGGGGCTGCCCGATTCAGCGCATCGCCCTCGCCGGCGGCGAAGCAGCTCAGGTTCTCCCGCGCAAAGGAGTCGGCGCGCGCGAGGTCGTCCACCACGAGCGGCGCCTCCACCATCACCAGATCGCTCACCGTGGCCACGGCGTTGAGCTCCCGGGCGAAGCCCGGCGTGGTGGCGCTCAGATCCACGAGCAGCGTACCCGGCGCGAGCAACTGCACGAAGCCGCCGTCGCCGAAGTAGAGGTCCTCTAGCTCGCGCTGGGTCGTGCTGAACGTAAGCACGACCTCGGCCGCCGCCACGTCCTCCACCGGCGCGTAGCCGGCCTCGGCCAGGCGCTCGGCCACGGCTTCGATCAGGCGCTCGCTGCCGCGAAAGGCGTATCCCGTCGTCATGGCTAGTTGCCTCCCTTCACCTTGCGGGCGATGCGGTCGGCCACGGAAAGCTCCTCGCGCTTATCGCCGCCCCAGAACACCACGGCCACCATTCCCGGCCCCACATGGCTGCCGATGACCGGGCCGATGTTGCACTCCAGCACGAGGGCGGAGTCGTTCTCCTTCATGAGCAGGTCCTTCAGGCGCGTCGCGTCCTTGGGCGCGTCCGCATGCCCGATGACCACGCACTGGGCCGACCCCGCCGGCGCGACGTGCTTCGCGTAGAAGTCGACGAGCGCGCGGATACCCTTCTTGCGGCCACGTGCCACGCCCGACAGCGAAAGCGTCCCATCAGCGCTGATGACGAGCAGCGGCTTCACGTCGAGCGCGGCGCCCGCCACGGCCACCGAGGCGGGGATGCGCCCGCCGCGCCGCAGCGCGTCCAGGTCATCCACCATGAACTCCTCGTTCACGAAGTAACGCGCCTCCTCGGCCCAGCGCACCATCTCCTCGGCGGTGAGGCCCTTCTCGCGCTGCTGGAGCGCCTCGTAGACGAGAAGCCCCTCGGCGACGGAGGCCAGGTGGGTGTCGACCACATAGAGCTCGGCCTCGGGATGGGCGGCGGCCACCTGGTCGCGCACGAGCACCGCCGCGTCGTAGCTGCCGGACAGCCCGCTCGAGAAGCAGAGGTACACCGTGGGGACGCCCGAGGCCGCCGCGGCCTCGAACGCCGCGGTGAGCGCCGGAATGGACACCTGGGAGGTAGAGGGCTCGGCGCCCTCTCGCATGGCCGTGTAGAACTCCTCGACGGTGCGCGAGCGGAACAGGTCGTCCTCGAAGGTCTCCCCATCCATGATGTAGGGGAATCCGAGCAGGTAGACGCCCTCGCGATCGACCAGCTCGAAGGGCAGGTCGCAGCACGAGTCGATGATCAGGTTGCACTGGGGCATAGGGGAGCTCTCCTCTTTCTTCTCAGAACGTATCGCAGAAGGCGGCCGGGGGCACGCCCGGCGGGGCTATAAGACCAGCTCGCGCTCGGCTGCGGCGCCGCCGGTGATCTTGCCCACGATCTCGCTCATGCACTCGTAGACGATGCCGACGGCCGGGCCCACGTGCACGCCGATGACCGGGCTCACGGGCAGCACGTCCACCGCGCGCCCGACCAGAGGCTCGATGGCCTCGCGCGCCCACTGGACCGCCGGGGCCTTGTCGCCGATGTAGTGCACGACGATGCGCTTGAGCCCATGGGCCTCGACGTCCTCGCGCAGCGTGTCGACGATACGGGCGAGCGCCTTCTTGCGGGTGCGCACCTTGGCGAGCGTGGCGGTCGTGCCGTCGGTGACGGTGAGCACGGGCACGATCTGGATGAGGTTGCCGAGCAGCGCCGCCGCCCCGCCGATGCGCCCGCCCGCCTTGAGGAAGGTGAGCGACTCGGGCGTGAACAGAAAGCGCGTGGACTCGATGCCGCGATGCACCGCCGCCGCGCAGGCAGCCAGGTCATCCCCGGCATCGCGGGCGTCCGCGGCGTCGAAGACAGGCCACGCCTCGTCATAGCCGCAGGAGGTCGAGTCGATGAGGATGCAGCGGAAGTCCAGGTTGCGAGCCTTCACCGCCCGGGCAGCGCGCACGGCGCCCTCGAAGGTACCCGACAGCCCCGTGGAGATGAACACGCCGAGCACCTCATCGCCGGCGAGCGCCGCCTCTTCGAAGAGCTCCTCGAGCACCGCCTGGGAGGGCTGGCTCGACGTGGGGATGTCGTCGACCATGGCGTGGATGTCGGCGTAGAACGCGTCAAGGTCCATGGTGGCGTCCGCGTACTCGGTGCCCGCGCGGTTGACGTAGAGGGTGACCACCTCCACGCCACGTCCCGCGGCCACGTCCGCCGGGATGGAGGAAACCGAGTCTGTGATGATCCTGATCATGACCGTCCTTTCGGGCGCTGCGCCCGCCCGGGCGCGTTTCCGGTTTCGCCGATTATGCTACATGATGCCGCGCAGCGACGCCACGAGCTCGCGACGGCGCTCAAACAATCCGTATTCGAGGCCCACGGGGTACGTGTGCGGGTTGAGCATGCGCTTCTGGGTCTCATCGAGGGTGGCCAGCCCCTCCCGCGCACGCTCGCGCGCCGCCATGGCCGAGCGGTCCTCGGGCGCGAGCACGGCCCTGCCGCCGCGAGCAAGCGGCGTGAGCAGCGTCTCATAGCGCTTGCCGGCCAGCCGCTTCTGGCGCAAGTCGTCCACCGGGTCCACGATCACCTCGCGTCCGTCGACGGGCCGCGTCACATCGAACACCATGTCGCCGGCGATGCGGCCGTCGTCGTGGTAGTAGCGGCGCACGTCGAGCACGCCCGGCGTGGTGAGCTTGGCGGCCGACTCGGATATCTTGAGGCGGTTCGTCCACGCCTCCTGGCCCGGCTCGCGCACGGCGGCCAGCTTGTAGACGCCGCCGAGCGTAGGCTGATCGAAGGCGCAGGCGAGCTTGGTTCCCACGCCCCAGGAGGTGACGGGCGCCCCCTCGTCGAGGATGGACTTGATGGTGTGCTCATCCAGATCGTTGGACAGCACGATGCCGCAGTCGTCGAGCCCCGCCTCGTCGAGCATGCGCCGCGCCATCTTGGCGAGCCATGACAGGTCGCCCGAGTCGATGCGGATGCCCGCCAGCCGCTCGCCGCGCTCGCGCATCTCAAGCCCCACAGTGATGGCGTTGCGCACGCCCTGCTCCACGTCGTAGGAGTCCACCAGAAGCACGCAGTTGCGCGGGAAGATGCGGGCGTACTCGCGGAAGGCGGTCAGCTCGTCGTCGAAGGACATCACCCAGGAGTGCGCGTGGGTGCCCGACACGGGAATGTCGAAGAGGCGCCCGGCCAGCACGTCAGAGGTGGAGGCGCACCCGCCCACCACCGCGGCGCGGCTCGCCCACACCCCGCCCAGGCCCTGGGCGCGGCGCAGGCCGAACTCGGCTACGGGCGCGTCCCCGGCGGCCAGGCAGACGCGCGCCGCCTTGGTGGCTATGAGCGTCTGGAAGTTCACGCAGTTGAGCAGCGCCGTCTCGAGCAGCTGGCACTCCATGATGGGACCGGTGACCCGCACGAGCGGCTCATGGGGAAACACGATGGTGCCCTCGCGCACCGCATCGATGTCGCAGGTCAGGCGGAAGTCAGCCAGGTAGCCGAGGAAGCCCTCGTCAAAGAGCGGGCCGCCGCCGGGCGCCGTGAGCCCGGCCAGGTAGGCCACGTCCTCGTCGCTGAAGCGATAGCCCTCCACCATCTCGGCCAGCTGGGCCATGCCGCAGGCCACCGCGTAGCCGCCCTTGAACGGGTAGTCGCGGAAGTACATGGAGAAGCAGGCCTCCTCGCGGCCCTTTCCCGCATCCCAGTAGCCCTGGGCCATGGTGATCTGGTAGAGATCGGTCAAGAGCGCGTAGTCAACGTTCACTCCGCGCCCCCCTTCGCTCCCTCGGCACCGGAGCGGTGGCTGCGGCGCCGGCGACGGCGCGACGGGTCGCCCTCAGCCGGGCGCTGGGCGGCGTCGCGCTCGGGACGCGGGGCGCGCTCGCCGCGCAGGCCCGAGGAGCGCTG
>NZ_QWKK01000059.1 GCF_009911695.1 Enterorhabdus sp. P55
CCCGCAGGCCACCCCGGCCATCCACCCGCCGGTCGCGCTGGCCGCCCCGGCTGTCCGACCGCACCCGCCGCCCGGTCGCGACCATCGGCCGGCTGCATCGGCCGCATGCACCCTCAGGCCACCTCGGCCATCCGCCCGTCGGTCGCGCCCGCCGGCCAGCCGCACCGGGCGCGCCCGCCAACCAGCCGCCCTTCGCCCTAGCCGTCCCGCCGGCCGGCCGCTCGCTCCCCTAGTAGTGAATCGAGTTGGGGACGAAGATGTCCTGGAAGGTGGCCTTAGCGTAGCGGTCGGTCATGCCGGCGATGAAGTCGGTGGCGGCACGCACGTCGTCGCCCCCGGAGATGGCGCGGTACTCGGCAGGCACCTCGGCGGGATGCTCCATGAAGTAGCGGAACAGCGCCTCGACGAGGCGCGTCGCCTTATCCACCTCCACCATCACCACATCGGCCTGGTACACGTGCGCGAACAGAAACGCGCGCAGCTCCATCATGGCAGCCCACACCGCATCGCTCATGCGGATGTCGTCGCCGGCCGCCGAGGTGCGCACGAGGTCGAGCACGAGGGTCTCGATGCGCGACGAGTGGTCGGGGCCGAGCACCTCGTGGGTGCTGGCAGGCAGGTCGGTCTCGCGCAAGAGCCCGGCGCGGATGGCGTCGTCGATGTCGTGGTTCACGTACGCGATGCGATCGGCCACGGCCACGATACGGCCCTCGAGGGTCTCAGCGCGCGTGGGCCCGGTATGGCAGACGATGCCGTCGCGCACCTCGGCCGTGAGGTTGAGCCCCTTCCCGCCGTTCTCGATCACCTCCACCACGCGCAGGCTCTGCTCGTTGTGGCGGTAGAGCGCCTCGGCGCGCGCGTCAGCAGGCGGCAGGCCGCGCCAGGCGGCGATGCAGCGCGCCAGCGCATCCTCGCCGGTATGCCCGAAGGGGGTGTGCCCCAGGTCGTGCCCGAGCGAGATGGCCTCGGTCAGGTCCTCGTTGAGCCCGAGGGCCCGCGCGATGGTGCGCGCGATCTGCGCCACCTCGAGCGTATGGGTGAGGCGCGTGCGGTAGTGGTCGCCCTCGGCAGCCAGAAAGACCTGGGTCTTATGCGACAGGCGGCGGAACGACTTGGCGTGGAGGATCTTGTCGCGGTCACGCTGGAAGTCGGTGCGCAGCAGGTCAGGCTCGCCGGAGCGCTCGCGTCCCTCGCTGTCGGCGGCGAGCGTCGCGTCAGCCGCAAGCACCTCGCGCTCGCGCAGCTCCTGGTCCTCGCGATGGATGATGTGCATGGCAGCCTCCTTCGGAATCGGACAGGATCACGCGCAGGCGCGCGCCACCTCGGACGGGGTGAACACGCCCGCCTCGGTGATGACGGCGGCGATGAGCTCGGCCGGCGTCACGTCGAAGGCGGGGTTCCACACGTCCACCCCCGCAAGGGGCGTGGGCAGCACCTCGGACGGGTCGCGCTCCTCGATGGGGATGGCGGTGCCGTCAGGCACCGAAGCGTCGACGGTGGCCAGCGGCGCGGCCACGTAGAAGGGCACGCCGAAGCGCGCCGCCGCCACCGCCACGCCGAGCGTGCCGATCTTGTTGGCCACATCCCCGTTGGCGGCGATGCGGTCGGCGCCCACCACCACAGCGTCCACCCGGCCCGACGCGAGAAGCGAGGCGGCCATGTCGTCGCAGATGAGCGTGACCGGGACGCCGGCGCGCGCGAGCTCCCAGGCCGTGAGGCGCGCGCCCTGGCCGACGGGTCGGGTCTCATCGGCGAAGACGCGGACGATCTTGCCCTGCTCGGCGGCGGCGTAGACCACGCCGAGGGCGGTGCCGTAGAAGGCGGTGGCGAGGCTGCCGGCGTTGCAGTGCGTGAGGATCGTCGCGCCGTCGGGAAGGAGCGCCGCGCCATGCGCGCCCATCGTGCGGTTGGCGGCCTCGTCCTCGGCGATCATCCGGCGCGTGAGGCTCGCCAGGGCCTCAGCCACCGCGCGCGGCGCCGCCCCCTCCCCTGTCAGGCGTCGCGCCTCGGCCAGCGCGCGCTCGACGGCCCAGGACAGGTTGACCGCCGTGGGCCGCGCGCCTGCGATGAGCCGCCCGGCGA
The DNA here is from genome assembly GCF_009911695.1 of Enterorhabdus sp. P55. Taxonomy (GTDB): domain Bacteria; phylum Actinomycetota; class Coriobacteriia; order Coriobacteriales; family Eggerthellaceae; genus Enterorhabdus. The sequence goes on from NZ_QWKK01000059.1 coordinate 2,083, forward strand.
ACTCGAGCGAGGTGAGGAACAGCTCCGGGTCGGCCGCGTCGGGATCGAGGACGAAGGTGCGGTGGGCGTCGAGGGCCCGGGCGGGCTCATCGTCCCCCGCAGGCGCGGGCGCGCAATCTGCGGGCGCAGCGGAGCGCTGGCAGCTGAGGCAGTCGAGCGCGGGGGCATCCTCCCCCGTCACGCCGACAGCGGAGCCCGTGGCCAGATCGGGCCGGAGCGCGCCGGCGCATCCGCCGCAGGCGGCCACGAACTCCCAGGCGCGCAGGGCCACGGCCGCCGCGCCGGCGATGCCGATGGCCGGCGCGCCGCGCACCACGAGCCCCTTGATCGCGTCGATGACGGTGCGCCAGTCCGAGGTGCGCAGGTAGGCCTCCTCGGCCGGCAGGCGCGTCTGGTCAAGCAGCGCCAGCCGGGGGATCCCGCCTGCCTCCTCGAGTGCCACCGTCCGCGGCAAGCGCGTGACGTCCACCATCGCCATAGGGCCTCCTTCCGCCGGGTTTTCGCCCATTCTAGCGCAACCGCGGTAGCGCGCCGGACGCCAGGCCGGGGTCCCGAAAAACGCACGCCGCCTCCAGGGCGACCCGCCCCCCGAGGCCGCCGCCGGCATCCGAGCCCAAAACGGGGACGCCAGCCGGCCGACCGAGGGCCCCGCCGCCAGCCGGCCCACCCCCCCCGCCCGCTTCGCCCCAGCAAGCTCGCAGCCCGATAAGACGCGGCGTGAAAAAGCGCCGTCGCAGCCCCCCCCCGTCGGCGAAAAAGGGGCGCAAACGCAAAAAGGCCCCGCGGCAACCCGCGGGGCCCTTGGCCTTCCTGCCCTTAGCGCTGGCGCAGGGCGGCCTGGCCGGCAGCCAGGCGCGCCACCGGCACGCGGTAGGGGGAGCAGCTCACGTAGTCGAGCCCGATGGCGTTGAACGTCTGGATCGAGTCCGGGTCGCCGCCGTGCTCGCCGCAGACGCCGCAGACGATGTCGGCGTTGCCCTCATGGCCGAGCTCGACGCCCATCTTCACGAGCTTCGCCACGCCGGGATCGATGGTGGCGAAGGGGTTGAAGGGCAGCAGGCGCTCGGTCAGGTACTGCGGCACGAACTCGGCCTCCACGTCGTCGCGGCTGAAACCGAAGGTGGTCTGGGTCAGGTCGTTGGTGCCGAAGGAGAAGAAGTCGGCGTGCTGGGCGATCTCATCGGCGGTGACGGCCGCGCGCGGCAGCTCGATCATCGTGCCCACGGGAATCTCCAGCTCCACGCCCTCCTCGGCGGCCACCTCGGCGATGGCGGCCTCGGCCTGGGCGCGCAGCTTCGCCAGCTCGGGCGCCACGGACACGAGCGGGATCATGATCTCCGGCTTCGGGTCGAGGCCCTCCTTCTTCAGGCGGGCGGTGGCGGTGGCGATGGCGCGCACCTGCATGGTGGGCAGGATGGGGTAGACGATGCCCAGGCGGCAGCCGCGCATGCCGAGCATCGGGTTCTGCTCGGCGAAGGAGTCGATCTTCTCCATGAGGTCGCGCTTCTCGGCGATGGCCTCGGCCGACGCGCCGGCCGCCTCCATGCGGGCGATCTCCACGTCGAGCGCGCGCGGGCTCTCGAGGAACTCATGCAGCGGCGGGTCGAGCAGACGCACGATGACCGGGTAGCCGTCCATGGCCTTGAACATGCCGTAGAAGTCGCCGGTCTGGGCGGCGAACAGGTCGGCGACGGCCTTCTCGCGGATGAGCTCGTCGTCATGCAGGATGAAGGACTGGATGATCTGCTTGCGGTCGCCCAGGAACATGTGCTCGGTGCGGCACAGGCCGATGCCGGCGGCACCGAAGTTGCGGGAGAGCTCGGCGTCCTCGGGGTTGTCGGCGTTGGCGCGCACGCCGAGGGTGCGGAACTCGTCGGCCCACTCGAGGATGGTGTCCAAGTCCCCGGTGAGCTCGGGCATCACCAGGTCCACGGCGCCGAGCACGACGACGCCCGTGGTGCCGTCGATGGACACCATGTCGCCCTCGCGGATGACCAGGTCGGTGCCGTTGACGGTGGCCTGCTTCTTCTCGGCGTCGATCTTGAGGGCCTCCACGCCGCAGACGCAGGGAGCGCCCATGCCGCGGGCGATGACGGCCGCATGCGACGTCTTGCCGCCATGGGAGGTGAGGATGCCCTCGGCGGCGATCATGCCGGCCAGGTCATCGGGGTTGGTCTCCCAGCGCACCAGCACGCACTTGCGGCCGGCCTCAGCCAGGGCCACGGCGTCGGCGGCGGAGAACACGGCCTCGCCGACGGCAGCGCCCGGGGAGGCGTTGAGGCCGCGGGCGATGACGTCGTAGGTGGCGTCCTTGTCGAACTGCGGGTGGAGCAGCTGGTCGAGCTGGTCGGGCTCGACGCGCATGACGGCCTCCTCCTTGGTGATGAGGCCCTCCTTCTCCATCTCGATGGCGATGTGGAGCGCGGCCGCGGCGGTGCGCTTGCCCACGCGGGTCTGGAGCATCCAGAGCTTGCCCTGCTCGATGGTGAACTCGATGTCGCACATGTCGCGGAAGTGGTTCTCCAGCGTGACGAAGATCTCCTCGAGCTCGGCGCCGGCCTCCTCCAGGCCCGCGACCTCCTTGAGCTCGGCGATGGGAGAGGTGTTGCGGATGCCGGCCACCACGTCCTCGCCCTGGGCGTTCACCAGGTAGTCGCCGTAGAACTCCTTGTCGCCGTTGGCGGGATTGCGGGTGAAGGCCACGCCGGTGGCCGACGTGTTGCCCTTGTTGCCGAACACCATGGACTGCACGTTGACGGCGGTGCCCAGGTCATCGGCGATCTTGTTCTTCTTGCGGTAGAGAACCGCACGCGGGTTGTTCCAGGAGCCGAACACAGCCTCGATGGCCAGCTGCAGCTGCACCATGGGATCCTGCGGGAACTGCACGACGCCGTCCACCACGAGGGACGGGTAGTCGGCCGCGGGCACGTTCTCGGAGAAGATGCGCTTGAACTCGCCCACGAGCTCCTGCAGGTCGTCAGCGGTCAGGTCGGTGTCCGACGCCACGCCGCGCTCGTTCTTCATGGCGGTGATGGCGTTCTCGAACAAATCGCCGTCCAGGCCCATCACCACGTTGGAGAACATCTGGATGAAGCGGCGGTAGGAGTCCCAGGCGAAGCGGGGGTTCTCGGTCTGGGCGATGAGGCCGTTGATGGACTGGTCGTTCAGGCCCAGGTTGAGCACGGTGTCCATCATGCCGGGCATCGACATGGGGGCGCCGGAGCGGACGGAGACGAGCAGCGGATCGGCAGCATCGCCGATCTTCTTGCCCATGCGCTCCTCAAGGTCGGCGCGGTACTCGGCGATGGTGTCGAGCGCGCCCTCGGGCCAGGTGTTGTCCGCGTTGGCGTACTCCATGCACGTCTGGCAGGTGATAGTGAATCCCGGAGGCACCGGCAGGCCGATGTTGGCCATCTCGGCGAGGTTCGCACCCTTGCCGCCGAGGATCATCTTCATGTCGGTGTTGCCCTCGGTCACGTTGTTGCCCTGGGCGTCCTTGCCGAATGCATAGACGCGCTTCACTTCTTCGGTCACCTTTTCTCTCCTTCACGCTGGCACGGAAGCCGTGCGGTTACCTGAATCGCCCGGAACCAGGGAAAACGCCGGGCAGATGCGGAAGCGCACCCGCGCGAGCGGATGCTACTCAATAATATCAGTGGCGGAGGGGTGAGAGCGCTCGTAGTAGCGCAAAATCTCCTGAGCGGTCTCTTCTACGGCGCGTTTTTCCGTGTGGATGACGATGCAGCCAAGCTTGCGCATGAGGGCGCGGGCCTTCTCGAGGTCCTCGTAGATGTACTCGGGGTCGGCGTAGCTGGCCGCCACGAGCGCCGCGTTGCCGAGCCGGCGCTGACGGATGTCGGTGAGCACGTCGGCGGTGGTCATGAGGCCGAACAGGCGCGTGCGGTCCACCTCGTAGATCTGAGACGGCGGCTCGGTGGAGGGGTCGAGCGGGACGTTGGCCACCTTGTAGCCCTGCTGCGAGAGGTAGATGGACAGCGGCGTCTTGGACGAGCGCGACACGCCCAGAAGCACCATGTCGGCCAGGGCGAGGTCTTGGGGGTTGCGCCCGTCGTCGTGGGCGATGGTGAACTCGATGGCCTCGATGCGGCGGAAGTAGACCTCGTTGGCCTCGCGCAGCGAGCCGGGGCGGCTCGTGGGGCGCAGGCCGGAGAGCTCGGAGATGGCCTCGATGGCGCCGGTCATGATGTCGACGCCGAGGATGTTGTCGTGCTCGGCGATGTAGGCGGCCGTCTGCTCGGACATGGCGCGATCGACCAGGGTGAAGAAGACGAGCAGGCGGTCATCGCCGAGCGTGTGGACGTGGTAGGCCGCGTGCTCGTCGAGGAAGGAGCGGACCTGCTCGAAGCTCTGCACCTTGGGCAGCACCTCGATCTTGGGGTCGTTCACGCCGAACTGGGCCGCCGCCGCCCGCGCTACCGCCTGGGCGGTGACGCCGACGGAGTCGGAGATGACGTGGATGGTGGGAACGCGCGCGGCGCGCTCCTGCGGCGAGTGGCTGTCCATGGGGCCTCCTTCGGGTCGGGTGCGGGCCTGGGCCGCGGCCGGACGGGCTGACGGGCCGGCAGGCTGGCTGACGGGCCGGCCGGCGGCTGCGGCGCGCGCGGAATCCGCCGGCCCATTCCGCGGTTTCTGGCCAAAAAGACCACGGTTTACGCAGCCGAGAACGCGGATGGGACGGTTTCTGGTCATTTTCCCCCTGTTTTACGCGCCCGCAGCACTTCAAGCTGCGTAAACCGGAGGTTTTTTGGCCAGAAAACCGCAAACGGGGCCGGCAGGCGGAGGAACGCCCCGCCTGCCGGCCCCGGCTAAGGTCGAGCGATGCGGGCAGGCCTACTTCTTGGACATGAGTCCGAAGTCGGCCAAGCTGGCGAAGACGCCGACGAAGCGGTTGAGCAGGCGCAGGCGGTTGGCGCGCAGGGCCAGGTCCTCATCCATGATCATCGTGGCCTCGAAGAAGGCGTCGATAGGCGCGCGCAAGGCCGCCAGCTGGGCGAGCGCCGCGGCGTAGTCGTCGGCAGCCAGGGCCGCGGCCACCGAGGCCTCCGCGGCGTCCACCGCCTCGGCGAGCGCCGCCTCCTCGGCCGTGAACAGGGACGGGTCGCAGGCGGTGCCGGCCTCGGGGTCGCGCAGGTTGTTGGCGCGGGCGAAGGCGACGGCCAGGTCCTCGAAGGTGTCGGCCTCGGCGGCACGCGCGCTCTCCAGCGCGCGCACCCGGGCGGCCAGCACCATCGGCTCGGCCACGCCGGTGGCGAGCACGGCGTCGATGGCATCGGCCGCGGCGCCCTCCTCGCGCAGCAGCACCTTCTCGCGCGTGGTGAAGAACTCGATCACCTGGGCGCGCACGGCCGCGACGTCGAAGTCAAGCCCCGCCTCCGCGTACACGGCCAGGGCGTCGTCGACGGCGCGGGAGAGCGAGACGGGAAGCCCCGTCTCGAGGATGGCGATGATGCCGAGCGCGGCGCGGCGCAGGGCGAAGGGGTCGGATGAGCCGGTGGGCGCCTGGCCCACGGCGAACAGGCCGCAGATGGTGTCGAGCTTGTCGGCGAGCGCCACGAGGCGGCCCACCTCGTCGGAGGGCACCGCATCGCCGGCGAAGCGCGGGCGGTAGTGCTCGGCGATGGCCCGGGCCACGCGGGGAGACTCCCCCGCCGCCGCGGCGTAGTACGAGCCCATGACGCCCTGGACGGACGTGAACTCAATGACGGCGTTGGTCACCAGGTCGGCCTTGGCCAGCAGCGCGGCGCGGGCCACGTCGGCCGCCACGTCGTCTGCGACCTGCGCCTGCTCCACGAGCAGCGCGGCCAGGCGCGCCACCCGGTCGGTCTTGGCGCGCATGGTGCCGAGCGTCTCCTGGAACACCACCTCGTCCAGGCGCTCGACGTAGGCCTCGAGCGGGCGCTTGAGGTCCTCGTCGTAGAAGAACTTCGCGTCGTAGAGGCGGGCGGCCACCACGCGCTCGTTGCCGTCGACGATGACGGCCTCTTGGGCCGGGTCGCCGTTGGAGACGATGATGAACTTGTTGGTGAGCTTGCCGTCGCCGTCGTAGAGCGGGAAGTAGCGCTGGTGCATGAGCATGGCGTCGACGATGATCTCCTCGGGCACGCGCAGGAACTCCTCGTCGAAGGAGCCCATCATCACCGTGGGAAACTCGGAGAGGTTGACGACCTCGGTGAGCGTCTTGGCCGGCAGCTCGGCGCGGTAGCCCGTGGCGGCCTCGGCGGCGGCCACGCCCGCGCGAATGCGCTCCTCGCGCGCCTCCTGGCTCGGCACCACGCAGGCAGCCTCCACCACGGACACGAGCTCGTCGGCGGTGGGCACCTCGTGGGGGCCGGGGGCCAGGAAGCGGTGGCCCCAGGTGAGGTTGCCCGCGGTGAGACCCGCGAACTCAACCGGCACCACCTCGTCGTCGAGCAGGGCCACGATCCAGCGCACGGGGCGGGTGAACACCTCGCGCGTGGTGCCCCAGCGGCACGACTTGGGCCAGCTGATGCCCTCGATCACGCCGCGCAGCACGCCGGGCAGCAGCTCGGCGGTGCGCTGGGCGTCCACGTGGCGCGACGCGAAGACGTACTCCACGCCGTCCACCTCGCGCCGCTCGAGCGCGTCTACGCCCAGGCCCTTGCCGCGGGCAAACCCGATGGCAGCCTTGGTGGGGTTGCCGTCGGCGTCGAAGGCGATCTTGGCGGACGGGCCGCGGAACACCTCGTCGAGGGCCTCGGTCTGGTCGGCCACGGCGTCCACCACCGCGATGAGGCGGCGCGGGCTCGAGTACACGATGACATCGCCATGGGGCACGCGCACGGCGTCGAGCGCCTCGGCCATGAGGCCGGGCAGCTGCACGGTGGCGTTCTTCAGGTCGAACGCCGGAATTTCCTCGGTGCCTATCTCGAAGGCGAGCGTGCGGGTGCTAGCCACGGTCGGCCCCCTTCCCCTCGGCGCCCTCGGGCGCGTCGAGCCTCATCCCCACCACGTGCTCCATGTAGGAGGCGCAGCAGGCCTTGGCGAGCGTGCGGACGCGCAGGATGTAGGCCATGCGCTCGGTGGCGCTGATGACGCCGCGCGCGTCGAGCAGGTTGAAGGCGTGGCAGCACTTGAGCACCGAGTCGTAGGCCGGCAGCGGCAGGCCCGCCTCAAGCGTGCGCAGGCACTCCGCCTCGCGGTCGGTGAACTCCTGGAAGAGGAAGTCGGTGTCGGCCACCTCGAAGTTGAACTTCGAGTACTCGCGCTCGTTCTCCAGGTAGACGTCGCCGTAGGTGAAGGTGACGCCGTCGGCGCCGCGCGACCACACGATGTCGTAGACCGAATCGACGCCCTGGACGAACATGGTCAGGCGCTCCAGGCCGTAGGCTATCTCCACGGGCACCGGATCGCACTCGAAGCCGCCCACCTGCTGGAAGTAGGTGAACTGGGTGACCTCCATGCCGTCGATCCAGACCTCCCAGCCCAGGCCCCAGGCGCCGAGCGTGGGGCTCTCCCAATCGTCCTCGACGAAGCGCACGTCGTGGGCGGCCACGTCGATGCCGATGGCCTCGAGGCTGCCCAGGTACAGGTCCTGGATGTTGGCCGGCGAGGGCTTGATGAGCACCTGGAACTGGTAGTAGAACTGCAGGCGGTTGGGGTTCTCGCCGTAGCGCCCGTCGGTGGGGCGGCGGCAGCCCTGGACGTAGGCGGTGCGCCAGGTGTCCGGCCCGAGCGCGCGCAGCGTGGTGGCCGGGGCGTTGGTGCCCGCGCCCACCTCGTTATCATAGGGCTGGAGGATGACGCAGCCCTGGTCGGCCCAGTAGCGCTGCAGGTTCATGATGACGTCTTGGAACGTGGGCGGCTGCTCGGCCGGCGCGTCGCTCCGTGGCATTTCGGTTGGCATGGCTCTCCTTCGTCGTTTCCCCTTGGCCCGGTGCTGCCGGGCGCTGCGCTTGACCGCCTTGCCCTCCCGGGCGGCCGCGGGTGCCCGCGCCTAGGCGGGCGTGAGCAGGCCGATGTTGCTGATCGGCCAGTAGATGAGCACGGCGCGGCCCGTAACGGTGTCCTCGTCGATAGGGCCGAAATAGCGCGAGTCCTGGGAGTTGGTGCGGTTGTCGCCCATCACCCAGAGCTTGCCCTCGGGCACCTTGAACGGGTAGCTGATGGCGGTGCCGTAGGCCGGCGTGAGCGGGTAGGACGGCTTGCCGTCGGTGTAGGGCTCGTAGAGCGGCACGCCGTCGACGACCACCTGGCCGTCCACCAGATCGACCGTCTGGCCGCCGGTGGCGATGATGCGCTTGATGAGGATGCGGGAGGGAATCTCCGGATCCTGGAAGGTGACGATGTCGCCGGGCTCGGGCTCGTTGAAGTAGTAGGTGACCTTCTCCGAGAACACCATGTCGCCGGTCATGATGGTCTCCTCCATCGAGCCGGAGGGGATCTCGTAGGCCTGGAACACGAAGGTGCGCAGCCCCCAGGAGAGGGCCACGACCAGCGCGATCATGGTGAGGATGCGGGCGAGGGTGCGCAGGAAGGAGGGACCGCGTGTTTCGGCGTGCTGACCTGAGTACATGGGTGTGAGCCGCTTCCCTTCCTTCGCGTCGTCTCCGATGGGCCGGCCGACTCGGGGTCGGGCGGCGAGCCGTGTGCCGGCAGACGGGCACAGCAAGCCCCTATGATACCGCTTGGCGCCGCCCGGCCTGCGGGCTAGCCCAAGTTCTCCAGAAATTTCCGATCATCGGGCGTGAGGGGCACGCCCTCCAGCAGATCGGGGCGCAGGGCGGCCGTGCGGGCGAGCGACTGCTCGCGGCGCCAGCGGGCCACCGCGCCGTGGTCGCCCGAGAGCAGCACGGCGGGCACCTCCGCGCCGCGAAAGACGGCGGGGCGCGTGTACTGGGGGTACTCGAGCAGGCCGCTTGCGAAGGACTCGTCGGCCGCGCCGTCGGCCGCGCCCAGCACGCCGGGCAGCTTGCGCACCACCGCGTCGATGACCACCATCGAGGCCAGCTCGCCGGAGGTGAGCACGTAGTCGCCGAGCGAGATGACCACGTCGGCCAGCGCGTAGGCGCGCTCGTCGATGCCCTCGTAGTGGCCGCAGACGAACAGCAGGCGCTCCTCGGCCGCGAGCTCGCAGGCCAGCGCGTCGTCGAAGCGGCGGCCCTGGGGCGCCAGGAATACGACCGTCGGGCGCGGGCCGTCCGCATGGCGCGGCTCAGGGCCGGTGCGCGGGCAGGCGGGCACGCGGGGAGCGGCGCTCTCGTCCGCCCGGGGGGCGGGGGGCACGTCCAGTCGCTCAGACAGTCCTCGCTCGGTAGAACAGCCCACTGGACTGTTCCATTCGCGTGTGGCGCCCTGAGCGCAGCGAGGAAGTACCCTTGGGGTGAACTCGCTTGGTGGACGCACCCCCCGCTCCCCGGGCTCCTCAGCCGAAGCTGGATCTTCAACCCCCATGCCGGCGATGGCCTCGACAGCCTCGAAGAGCGGCTCGCACTTCATCACGAGGCCGGCGCCGCCGCCATAGGGGTCGTCGTCGGTGGTGCGATGGCGGTCGTAGGTCCAGTCACGCAGGTCGTAGGCGGTGAAGTCCAGGATGCCCTTGTCCTGGGCGCGGCGCATCATGGAGGCGCCCATGACCGAGTCGTACATGCCGGGGAATGTGGAGAGGGTCTCGATGATCATGGCGCCCTCCTACAGGTCGAGCAGCCCGGCGGGGAGCACGACGTCGATGCGGCGGGCATCCTCGTCCACGCCCGCGATGAGCTCGTCCACGAGCGGGATGAGCGCCTCGGTGCCATCGGGGCGCGCCACCACGAGCAGTGACTGGAGCGGCATCTCCTCGATGCGCGCCACCGCGCCCACGCGCCCGGCGGCGGCGTCCACCACCTGCCAGCCCTCCCACGAGGCCCACTCCCCCGCCGGCTCCAGGTCGGCCGGATCGAAGGCGTCGCGAGGCGCCAGCACATGGCAGCCCACGAGGGCCTGGGCGGTCGCGGCGTCAGCCACCTCGTCGAAGAACACGAGGGCCTCGTCGTCGGCGCGCATCTGCACCGACGCTACCGTCACCTCACGCGGAGCGTCAAGGCGCGGCGGCACGAGGGCCACGCGCAGGCCCTCAGACAGCAAAAAAGGAAGGCCCGCGGCGCTGCGCGCGACGAGCCCTCCGTTCAGGTTCTTGGTGGTCGCCAGGTAGGCGACGTCTGCCCAGGCGCGCATCTAGTCGATGAGCTCCACCTCGACGGGCGTGCCCGTACGGGAAGCGGCGGCGCGGGCAAGCGTGCGGATGGCCTTGATGACGCGGCCCTGGCGGCCGATGACCTTGCCGGCATCGGCCTCGTTGACGCGGATCTCGACCATCACGGCCTCGTCCTCCGTCTCGTACGAGGTGATCTCCAGATCATCCTCGAACTCGACGAGCGGGGCCACGACGGACTCGACCAGGCCGGCGAGGTCTTCCGTAAGCTCGGACATGGCTGCTTACGCCTCTTCCTTGGCCGTCTTCAGCAGGCGGGCGACGGTGTCAGTGGGCTGGGCGCCGTTGGCGATCCACTTGTCCACCTTCTCCATGTCGAACTTCACCAGGTGCGGATGGGAGCAGGGGTTGTAGCGGCCGACCTCCTCGATGAAGCGACCGTCGCGCGGGGCGCGGGAGTCGGCGACGACGATGCGGTAGTACGGGCGCTTCTTGGCGCCATGGCGAGCGAGGCGAATCTTAACAGCCATGAAGTTGAACTCCTTCTAATTTCCTTCAACGATGTGATGCGTACGCCGCCCCAGGCGGCGCAGCGAAAACAGCAATTGCTTATGATACGGCTAGCGGGGCGTTTTTGCAAGCGTCACCGGCGGATGGCCCTAGGGCAGGTTTACCTTGCGCTTGAGCACCCACAGGCAGATGAGCCAGAGCGCGCCGCAGGCCACCACCTGCAAGAGGGTGCCGAGCGCCGAGGTCAGCGCGTAGTAGGCGGTGACGCTGCCGACGCCTCCCGTCGCGAACACCCCGAGCACGCTCACCGCGCCGGCGAGAAAGCCATAGCCCCAGGAGAGCGCCACGTAGAGCCCGATGCCCGCGGCCACCTTGTGACGCTGGGCGAGCGCAGCGCCAAGCGCGAAGGCCGCATAGGCCATGAGCAGGCCAAACGCCATCTGCACGACGGTTTGGACGAAGGTGAGGGCAACCTCGAGGACGGTGGGGCCCGCGTAGGACCCGAACAGGCCGTAGCCGGTGGAGGCGCGCATGATCCAGTACGGGATGACGTCCTCGATGTCCGTCGAGCCGGCGAAGCCCTCGGCCGCGGCGATGATGAGCGCGATGGCCGTGAACACCACCACCAGGTCGATGAGCATCCAGATGAGCCCCGCGAGCACCTTCGACCCCAGCTGGGCAGCGGGCGAGGCCGGCAGCGTGAACGTGAGGTAGCCCTCGTCGGTGAAGAGGTTCTTGTAGAACCGCCAGAGGATCACCACGAAGGTGGCCGCCGCCACGCAGGCGAGCGCGAGGACGCCCATCACCAGCACGAGCGCCGCGAGCGCCATGATGGGGTTCGCGTAGTCCGACGCCACCAAGGAGGGCAGCTCGTTCACCGCATAGCCGGTGAGCGCCGCCCCGCAGGCGACGAAGGTCACGGCCACCGCGGCCAGGTGAACGGGGATGAGGACGCGGCTGAGCGCCTTGAGGTCGTACTTGAGCAGCTTCCCTAGCATCGAAACGCCCTCCTGAAGTAGTCGTCGAGGCTCTCATAGCCCTGCTCGCGCACGAAGGCGACGGGCGCGTGGACCACCATGGTGCCGTACTGGAGGAAGATGAAGTCGTCGAGCACCGGCTCCACGTCGGCGATGAGGTGCGTCGATATGAGGATGGTGGAGTCGCGGTGGTACTGCGAGATGATGGTGTCGAGAATGTAGTCGCGCGTGGCCGGGTCGACGCCGCCGATGGGCTCGTCGAGCAGGTAGAGTGCCGCGTGGCGCGCCATGACGAGCACGAGCTGCACCTTTTCCTTGGTGCCCTTCGAGAGCGCGGCCATGGCCGCGTCGGCCGGCACGCCGAGCCGCGCGAGCATGTCCTGGGCGAGCGCGCGGTCGAAGTCGGCGTAGAAGTCCGCGAAGAAGCCCAGGCAGTCGCGCACCTTCATCGACGGGGCGAAGTAGGGCCGCTCGGGCAGGTAGGACAGAAGCGCCTTGGTGCGCGTGCCCGGCTCCATCCCCAGCACGCGCACGGAGCCTCCCGTGGGCGTGAGCAGGCCGGCGGCCAGCTTGATGAGGGTGGTCTTGCCCGATCCGTTGGGGCCAAGCAGGCCCACCACGCGCCCGGCGGGGACCGAGAACGTCACGTCCGCAAGGGCGGTATGGGAGCCATAGCCCTTGGTCAGGTGCTCGCAGGCGAGCACCGGCGCGAAGCCGGGCGCCGGGTAGGGCGCGGCCGGCGGCGGCGTGGTGACGCGCGGCGGCTGCCAGGCCGCGGCGGGCACGCCCCAGGCGGGC
>NZ_QWKK01000060.1 GCF_009911695.1 Enterorhabdus sp. P55
TCTGGGATACGGAATCCCTATGCGGCAACCGGCAGCGCCTCCTCCGGCGCCAGCTGGATGCCCTTGTACATATCCTCGCAGGTCTTCCCCATGACCTTGCGCGCCACGCGCCTCTGGGCGCGCTTGGCGCTCGCCTGCGTGAGGGCGAAGTAGTACCGGTAGGTCGTCTGTATCGTCGAGTGGCCCATCATCGAGGCCACCGTCTCCATCGGCACGCCGGCCTGGGCCGCGATGGAGCCCCAGGTGTGGCGCAGGTTCTTCATCGTGATCTTCGGCAACCGGTGGCGCCTGATCCACGCCTGGACGCGGTAGGCGACCTGCGACGGCGCGAGCCCTCCTATCACGCGCCCCCTCGGCCTGCCCCCGGCCACCCAGAGCTGGTGGAGCCTGTCGAGCGCCCAGGGCGGCAGGTAGCAGTCGCGCTCCCCCTTGGCGGTCTTGGTGGGGTACTCGATGACCCCCGCCGACGTCTCCTGGAGCGTGCGGTCGACGGGCACGTGGCCCGTCCGCCAGTTGATGCGCTCCCAGCGCACGGCGTAGGCCTCGCCGGGCCTCGTCCCCAGGGCGGCCTCGATGATGAACGTCGCCTCGCACTCGCAGCCGACCATGCCCCGTATGAGCCGCTTGAGGCGGCGCTGCGTGAGCGTCTCTGGCCTGTAGGCGGGCTTGCGGGGCATCTCGATGCCGCGGGTGGGATCGGCCACGTACAGGCCCCACCTGTCTATGGCCCAGCGGATGACCTGCCGCAGGCACTTGTAGGCCTTCTCGGCGCCCCCGGGGCCGGCCTTAGGCGCCAGCTCGTCCACCCAGTCCTGCACGGCGTCGCGGGTTATCTCGGCGATGGCCATGCCGGCCCAGCGCGGCAGTACGTGGAGCCGGATGGACGACTCGTAGCCGTCCACGGTGTGGACGCGCTTGCGGCGCCGCTTCTCGGGCAGGTAGTACGCGAGCGCGATCTCCCCGACGGCCATGGCCATGGCGGCCTCGGCGGTGACGGTCATGGTGGGCTCCTCTCTGTCGGTGACATGCCCGAGAGCATACCCGGGCGACAGGCTTGCGACCATGGGGCCACCCGACCGAGGAGGTGATCCCCATAGCTGAGCACTGCGACAACCACGCCGAGCACACGCGGGCGATCGGCGTGCACGACAAGCGCCTTGACTCGCATGGCGGCCAGATCGACGACATCAAGGAGACCCTGGCGGCGCTCAAGGAGATCGAGCGTCAGAACCAGGAGCGGATCGACCGCATGGACGAGCGCATCGCGGCGCTCGAGGCCGTGCCGGCCAAGCGTTGGGACTCCCTCGTGGGGTACGCGCTCACCGCGCTCGCCGGCGGGGTCGCCGGCATGGCCATGGCCCAGATGGGCCTCACGATCTAAGGAGTGATGCAAATTGACCATGATCGAGGTGATCGCGGTGGTCGTCGCCGCGCTCGTCGTGCCCTACGGGGTGCAGCTCATTAAGCACGGGGCCGTTTCCAGCTCGGCGGCCCGCTGGCTCGCCATCGGGGTTTCGGTCGCGGCGGGCGCCCTCTGCGGCCTGGCGGGCGGCGTGCCCGACGGCCCCGGCGCCTGGCTCGCCTGCGTGATGTCCACCGTGGGCGGCGTCCAGGTGGCCTACGCGGCCTACAAGTCGGCCGGGGTCACGTCAAAGTGGCTCGACGCTCTTAGCGATGTCTCCACCGGATGGGGCGACGGCTCGGAGGACGAGCGATGACGCGCCAGGACTGGGCGGACGTGGCCCTCGTCGTCGCGCTCGGCGCCGCCATGCTCGGCTCGTGCGCCCTCCTGCGGGCGGCGCTGCCCCACGGCGCGCCCGAGCAGCCGCCCGCCATGGCCGTCTCCGACAAGGGGGCGGCGTGATGGCCACCGCCCAAGACCTCATCGAGCTCGCCCGGGGAGAGGTGGGGTACTCGCGCTGGGACGACCCGCTGCCGGGCACCAAGTACGGCCGGTGGTACGAGGAGCAGGTGGACAAGGACCCCGACAACTACGACTTCGGAGCGTCGGGTGTGGCCTACTGCGCCATGTTCGTCAGCTGGTGCCTGTGGATGCTCGGCGTCGAGTGCGCCGGGATGCCGTCGGCCTACTGCCCGGCCATCCACAACCACCAGCACCTGAGCGCCGGCGAGCTGGAGCCGGGCGACCTCGCGCTGTTCGACTGGGGGGACGACGGCACCGATGACCACGTCGGCATCGTCGTGTCCAACGACCGTGAGGCGCGCGTGATCCGCACCATCGAGGGCAACACCTCGGGCGGGCGCGTCGCCGAGCGCACGCGCGCCTACTCGACGGTCTGCGGCGGCATCCGTCCCCGCTACGACGCGGCCCCGGCCGCCAAGCCCCAAGCGCCCGCGCCATCCGACGGAAAGGAGGAGACCGTGTACGCCTTCCCCCTCATCAAGCGCGGCGCCGAGGGCGACGCCGTGCGCCTCATGCAGGCCGCCCTCAACGTCCGCGCAGCCGCAAAGCTCAGCGTGGACGGCGACTACGGCGACAAGACCGGCAAGGCCCTCGTCGCCTGGCAGCGCCGATGCGGCGTCGAGGCCGACGGAGACTGCGGCCCTGTCACCTGGGGCACGCTGATGCTCGCCTCATGAGCCTGCATGACGACTACGCAGGGTTCCTTGCCAAGTTCGAGCCCAAGAGAACCACTGACGACTGCTACACCCCCCCCCACGTCTATGAAGCCGTCCTCGGGTGGGCGTGCCGGGAGTACGGCCTGAGCCCTTCCGACGCAGTGCGCCCCTTCTACCCCGGGGGCGACTTTGAGGCGGAGGACTACCCGGAGGGGTGCGTGGTCATCGACAACCCGCCATTCTCCATCCTCACGAAGATCGTGCGCCACTACAACGAGCGCGGGGTGCGCTACTTCCTGTTCGCTCCGGGCCTCACTACCATCCTGTCAGCGGAGTGCTGCGCGGTGTGCGCCGACTGCGACATCGTCTACGACAACGGCGCGAACGTCCGCACCAACTTCGTGACGAACCTGGATCAGGCCAGGGCGAGGACGGCCCCCGGCCTCTATCAGGCCGTCAAGGCTGCCATGGAGACAGCCAAGGCGCCGAACGAGCTCCCCAAGTACGTCTACCCTCCCGAGGTGGCGACCGCTGCCATGCTCAACCGCTACAGCCACTATGGCATCGACTTCCGCGTGATGCCCGGCGAGTGCGAGCGCATCACGGCGCTCGACGAGCAGCGGGAGGCCGGCAAGGGCATCTTCGGTTCCGGGCTCCTGCTCTCGGAGCGTGCTGCGGCTGAGCGTGCTGCGGCTGAGCGTGCTGCGGCAGAGCGTGCTGCGGCAGAGCGTGCTGCGGCACAAACCTGGACGCTGAGCGAACGCGAGCGGACGCGCGTAAGGGCTTTGGGATAGAAGGGGAAGGCCTCCCTAGCGGGAGGCCTTCTTGTACGCGGCGACGATGACGACTCCCCGCCTGACCGCGTAACATCCGAACCGTCTGTGTTCGGATGAGTTTCGTATGGTCGGGATGACAGGATTCGAACCTGCGACATCCTGCTCCCAAAGCAGGCGCGCTACCAGGCTGCGCCACATCCCGACGAGACGCGCTCGATTATAGCAGAAGCCGCGCGGCGCGCGCCGGCGCAGACGTGCGGATCGGTCACCCCCCCGCCCCAACGCCGTCTCCCCTACCCCAGCAGCGCCCTCAGCTCGCGCAGGGCGTTGCCGCGGTGGGAGATGGCGTTCTTCTCGTCCTGGGTCACCTCGGCCAGGGTGCGGCCGTCGGAAAACCGCTCGGGCAGGAACAGCGGGTCGTAGCCGAAGCCCCCCTCGCCGTGCTCCTCGTGCCCGATGCGGCCCTCGATGGTGCCGCGCGCCACGAACTCGGCGCCGTCCTCGTCCACGAACACGAGCGTGCACACGAAGCGCGCCGTCCGCTCGGCGTCGGGCGTGCCGGCCAGCTCGCGCAGGAGCTTCGCGTTGTTGGCCGCGTCGTCGCCGTCAGCCCCGGCGTAGCGCGACGAGTACACCCCTGGCGCGCCGTCTAGGGCGTCCACTTCAAGCCCCGAGTCATCGGCGAGCGCTGCCACGGGATGCCCGAGCGCCTCCTCGGCTGCGGCGCGGGCGGCGAGCGCCTTGATGCGCGCGTTGCCCTCGAAGGTGTCGGCGTCCTCCTCCGGGTCGGACTCGAGTCCCGCCTCGCGCAGGGTCTTGAACTCCCAGCCCGCGAAGTCGAGCGCCGTGGTGATCTCGGCGACCTTATGGGCGTTGTTGGTGGCGATGACGACGGTCTTCACGCGTGTCCCCTTCCTCTTCTCGGCTGCGCTCCGGCGGGCAGCCTTGACGCCGGCGTTCGGCCGGCACCTTCCCTAGTCCAGCGGCGGCAGGTCCAGATGCGCGGCCCGTGCCAGATCCATGTTGAGCACCCGGCTCCCGAACTGGGCGAACTCCGCCACGTCGGCGCCGGTGGTGTAGAACTCGTAGGCGGCCACGTTGCCGGGCCGCGCCAGGCCGTGGCGACGACGCAGGATCTCGGCTACGTCGCGCGTCGTCTCCTCGGCCGACGAGATGAGCGTCACCTCGCGGCCCACCACACCGCCGATGAGCGCCTTGAGCAGCGGATAGTGCGTGCAGCCGAGCACGAGCGTGTCGATGGCGGAGCGCCGCAGCGGCTCCAGGTACTCACGCGCGATAGCCTCGAACTCCGGGCGGATGTAGACCTTCGAGGCCTCGGACAGGTAGCTCTCGAAGGGCCCCTCTGCCATGCGGATACCCAGCTCGGCGATCTCGACGAAGCGCGGCGCCGCCGTGGAGAACACGGTGATGCCCGCGTCGATATGCCGGATGGCGTCGGCGTAGGCGCACGACTCCACCGTGGCGTGGGTGGCCACCACGCCCACACGGCGGTTGCGCGTGGTCATGGCCGCGGCACGGGCGCCCGGCTCCACCACGCCGATGACGGGCACGGAGAACTCGCGCTGCGCCTGCTCGAGGCCGGCGGCGGTAGCGGTGTTGCAGGCGATGACGATGAGCTTGCAGCCGCGATCCACGAGCACGCGGCAGATCTGCCGCACGAAGCCGCGCACCTCCGCCAGGTCGCGCGGGCCGTAGGGACAGCGCGCCGAATCGCCCACGTAGATGATGTCCTCCTCGGGCAGCGCAGCCATGATCTCGCGCATGACGGTGAGCCCGCCGTAGCCGGAGTCGAAGACGCCGATGGGCGCGTTGTCGTAGGAGCCAGGCCGGTCGTCCCGGCCGGCGAGGAGGGGGGCGAAGGTGTCCATGGAACGGAAGTATACCCCACCGCCGGCAGGCACGCCGCGCAGGCGCCAGGCGGCCGCGAAGAACCCACGGCGGCGGGCTACGGGCTACGGCCGGCCCGACCCTTTCCCTGGAGCCGACTCCATGGTTTACAATCATCGGCGAAAGAGTCGCAGGGCGCCGCGCGCCCGGAAAGGAGACACCCGCCATGAAGGCACTGCTCATCAACGGAAGTCCGCGCTGGAAGGGCAACACCAACCGCGCGCTCGAGGAGGTGGCCGGCGCGCTCGAGGCCGAGGGCCTGGAGTGCGAGATCGCCTGGATCGGCAACAAGCCCATCCGCGGGTGCATCGCCTGCGGCATCTGCTCGCGCAACGGCGACGGCCGCTGTGTGTTCGACGACGATCCCTGCAACGAGCTCATCGCCAAAGCGGCCGAGGCCGACGCCATCGTCATCGGCTCGCCGGTCTACTACGCCGGCGCCAACGGCAGCCTCATCGGCCTGCTCGACCGCATGTTCTACGCCGGGGGCCCGCTCATGCGCTTCAAGCCGGCCGCGGGCGTGGCCGTGGCGCGCCGCGCGGGCACCACGCTCACCGTCGACCAGATCAACAAGTACTTCCAGATCAACTGCATGCCCGTGGCGTCGTCCACCTACTGGGCGCTCGCCCACGGCCGCGCCGAGGGCGAGGTCGCAGGCGACGGCGAAGGCCTGCACACCCTGCGCATGCTCGGCCGCAACCTGGCGTGGCTGGCCAAGAGCCTGGAGGCGGGCCGCGCTGCCGGCATCAATCCGCCGGCCGTGGAGCCCAAGGTCATGACCAACTTCGTCCGCGACGATTTGCTGGAGGCGTAGGCGCCCATGGCCAAGCACGCGAAGGAAGCCAAGACCAACGCCCTGCGCGAGCTGGACGCAGCGGGCATTCCGCATGAGTTCCGCCTGTTCGAGTGCGAGGGCGCACCCTCGGGCGTGGAGGTGGCCGCGATGCTCGGCCTCGACCCCGACCGCGTGTTCAAGACGCTCGTCACCGTGGGGAGGTCCGGTGAGCACTACGTGTTCATGATCCCCGTGGCCGCCGAGCTCGACCTCAAGAAGGCGGCTGCCGCAGTTGGCGAGAAGGCGGTGGCCATGGTCAAGTCGAAGGAGCTGCTGCCGCTCACCGGCTACGTGCACGGCGGCTGCTCCCCCATCGGCCAGAAGAAGCTGCTCGTCACGCGCATCGACGAGACAGCGCAGCTCTTCGACGACATCACGTTCTCGGGCGGCCGCATCGGCTGCCAGATCACCATGGCCCCCGACGACCTGGGCCGGCTCGTCCCCTTCGCCTACGCCGACCTCACGGCCTAGCGCGAGCGGAGGCAGCCGCCCTCGCTCGCTCTGCGGGCGCAAACTGGCCAAAAAACCCGACCTGACGACAAAAGGAGGACGAAAAGGCGGCCATCTGCGTCCCTCTCACGCACAACGCGCGCATCGCCCATCCGCGACCTGGGGTTTTGCGGCGCACGAGAAGAGCAGCCCGGCGCCGCGTGTCGTCAAGTCGTCGATTTTGGCCAGCTTGCGCTCGCGAACCACACCCCCTCCCCGGCGCGCCGAACGCGGGAGGCAGGCGTCGCGAGCGCTTGCGCAGCAGCGCTGCCGGAAGAGCAGCGACCGATCAGGCGTAGCCCTCAACGCTTATGAAGACGTACCAGGGCACTCGAGCTCCCTTGTGACCCGCGGGATACTGCGTCCCCGCCTCATGTTCGTAGAGCTGCATCATCTCCATCCTGCACTGAACGCCATCCACCTGAAACACGTAGTCGTAGGTCACCACATGAGAAGAGGACTTGCTGCAGTTCTGCGATTGGCGCCTCGGCGTGTTGCCCTGCCCGGGCGAATTAGGTCGTTGATACACCGCGCATTCCACAAGAGGTTCGCCACGAGAGCCGCCTGAAGCCTGCATGGCATAGCCGCTCTGCCTTTGCGCTCCCTCCAGCACGACCTCCTTGCGAGTGGATTTGACTCCATCCCCCGCTTGGTGGAGCTCGTCATAGGGCCTCCCCGTGGCCTCTGAGAGTATCCAGCAAGCATCATTGTTGAAGACGTCCCAGTAGGCGAACACCGAGCTCGGATCGCCATTCACGAAATCGGGGTATATCGGCTCCGACGCCCACGTAGTCTCATCGAGCATCTCCCCCGGCCTCGTAATCCGCTCGAACATTCTCTCCTCGGGGCTCGGAGCCAGCTCGGCGGCAAGCATCAGCACGCCGAGTGCTAGCGTCAAGCTCGTAAGAACGCTCATGACAATATGAGAGACACCCTTTTTGCCGCGCGTGAGGCTCCGGTTCCACAGACACCCGAAAAGGGGGCCGCCAAGGAAGCAGTTGAGGAAGCTCACCTTCGCAGACGAGGTCAGCTTTGGCTGAGAGCCGAAATAGGACGGATATACGCGCAGGGCATACAGCAACGTGCCCATCGCCAAGGCGATGGCGAGCACCCGGTCGACGATGCCAAGCCACGGCGCAAAGTCGCCCAGATACGGAAGGGCGTTAAAGGCGCAGATGGCCAACGCTCCGGCTATCGATAACCCGATATTCGTGCGCCACCAGCCAATGCGAGCGCCCTCGCTCGAGCCCTCCGCCGCAGAGCACGTCCCCTCCCCACAAGGCTGCTGAACGGCGTCCACGTCTACCTGCGCATGATCGGCATCGGAAGACGGAGGCGCGGGTGACGCGGGCGCTTGGCCTTGCAGCCCAAGGCTCCGCAAGTCTTGATGCGAGTACGACAGGCCGCATCGCGAGCACGTGCCCCCTTTCGTTCCGCCATCAAAGACGATGTCTCCCCCGCATATCTGGCAGCAGAGCTTTCCCATGAGCACCCCCCGGCACCACGTTTCACGAGCAATCGAACAGTGCTTGCACTCTACCAGCGCAGTGCGCCGCCCATTGGGCAATGGGCATCGGGGGGCTTCGGTGACGGCGATCGCCTAACGCGGCCCCGCAATCGCATCAGAGGCATCCGCGGAAGAGACGCCTTGGCGGCGCCTGCGTTTCCCTGGATTGGGCAGCCTAAGGCAGGGGCGCGATCATCGCCGACCTCGCGAACGCCGGTGGCGATGATCGGCGGGGTGTGCTAAGATGGGCCCAATCGGTGCCCCGCTCATCCCGGGCAGCATCGGGTTATCAGTTAGGCCGGGTACCTCTTAAAGCAGCCCGGCCTTTCTTTTTCTCCAACGCCGTCCGTCATTCTCTTCGCACCAGGACAAGCCCGATGATCCCGATGATCACCAACAAGATCTCGCATACCGCGATGACTGTCTGCGTGTCCATAGGCAGCTCCTCTCTCGAGGCTGCCCGGACATGACGGAGCACCTCCCGGGATTCTAGCACGCAGGCCGGGCGTGCCTCGCCAACGCCGAGCGCCGCCCCGCCGTCCTCGGGTCGGCAGCAGGCGGCGCCCCGTCGGCTCCTGGGCGCAAAGAGAGGCGGCCCCGAACCCGGGGCCGCCTCTCTTTGCTTAGCCGTGAACGATAACCGGGTCGCCCACGCGCAGCAGGTCGTGGAGCTCCTTAGCCTTGGCGGGCGGCAGGTTCACGCAGCCGTGGCTGCCAGCGTAGGTATAGCGGTTGCCGCCGAAGGACGACTGCCAGTTGGCATCGTGGAAGCCGATGGAGTTGCCCTTGAAGGGCATCCAGAAGTCGACGGGCGTGCGGTAGTCCTCGGTGCCATCGGGCTTGAGGCCGATGAGCTCGGAGGCGCCGGCGTTCGACTTGATGTAGTAGGCGCCGGTCGGCGTGGCGTTGCCCAGGTTCGGGTTGCCGGTGACGACATCGCTCTCCCAGATGACCGAGCCGTCGTCGCCGTAGAGCCACGTGTGCTGCAGGGTGAGGTCCACCTCGGCGTAGCGGGCGCCCCAGTCGGGCGCGCCGGCGCCGTTCCAGGCGGCCGCCTTGCTCTTGAGCGGCATCTCCACCGCGGAGGTCTGCCCGGCGGCCACGTTGTCGCGCACCGTTGACACCAGACCGTCGGCATCCACGCGCCAGCCGTAGTCGCCGCCGGACACGCTGAGGGCCTTGCCGTCGGCAGCACGCGTCCACGAACGCGTCGTGCCGATGGTCGAGTTGGTGGCGGCCACGTCCTTCGCCCAGGCCACGAGCGCCTCGTCGCTCAGGCTGACGGACAGGTCCGGCGCCACGGTCACCCACGAGGCCACGAGCTCAGGCGTCACCTGAGCGCCCACGATGCCGTTCATGGTGAGGTCGAAGTCGGCCGCGATGAGCGCGTTGGCCTGATCGCGCGCCACGTCCAGGCGCTCGTCGCCCTCGACGATGTCCGGCAGGGCCAGCACGTCGGTGGACACGGCGATATGCGGCTTGAGGACGGCGGCCTGGGCCGACACCTCGTCGACGAGCTTGTCCACGTCGATGGCGGTGCCGTAGGACTCGGGCACGATGACGAAGGCGCCCTTGCGCTCGTCATAGGCCACCGTGGCGCTCACGGGCGGCTCGGCCGTCGCGTTCACCTCGGCCGCCGCAGCCGCCAGCGCGTCGGCCAGCTCGGTGGTCTGGTAGGAGGCCACGAGGCTCGCCGTCTCGTCGTGGTCGCGGAACACCTCCACCGGCCAGCGCCACGGATCCACGCGGGAGTGCATCTCCTGGGCGATGGTCTTGCCGTCGAGCGACATGCCCGCGGCCTGGGAGGTGAGCGTGAGATCGATGCCCTGCCCCTTGACGGTGAACTCGTAGCCGCCCACCTTGTCCTCGAGGATGGCGTGAACCTCATCGGAGGTCTTGAGCGAGATGTCCGTACCGGCGATGACGGTGTTGGGGAAGAACAGGTTGGCGAAGACGGCCACGCCGACAAGATACACCGCCGCCACGACGCCCACGATGGCGCCGAGCGTGATGCCCACCACCTTGAGGGCGCCCCGGCGCTTGTCGGCCTCCTTCATGCTGACGGGCCGACCGGCGCCCGCCGGGGGCTGGGGCGCGCCCTTGGGGGACTTCGCAGAGGCAGCGGGGGTTTTCTTCGCGGCACCCGCCGGCTTGCCGGCCCTGGAAGCCGCGCCGGCCTTGGCGGCGCTCGCGGGGGCCTTCTTCGCCGTCTCCTGCGCAGGCTTCGCGGACGCGGCCTTCGCGGCCTTCGCCTTGGCCTGCTTGGCCGGAGCCGAGGAGACCGCCTTCGCGGACTCGGCCTTCTTCTTTCCGTGCATTCCCTTGGTTTTCGCCATGGTCTCTCTCAGTAACTCGATAGGTGCGGTAAGCCGCCCGCGGGCAGCAGTGACCATTGTAATCAAATTGTTCCGTTTGTCCCGGCCACTTTGGCATATGGATGGGCGCCCTCAGCTGCGGCGACGCATTCCCCACGATCAATCCACGTTATCCTTGACACGAGCGCCCGCAGGGATAGAATGGATCAACCCTGCGGGTTATCTCCTGCGGCAGGATGCGACATGCCCCGGGCATTGGCCGTGCCTCGCCGCCTTCACCTTCGGGGGCGACTGGTTTCGACATGGTAGGCTTGAGATGAGGAGCAGGTCGTGGTCTCCTCGCCACGTTAAACAGGGGTACCGTCAAGTTAATTGGCAAAACTTCTTCTAAGTCCGGCTACTACATGCCGGCCGCCATGGCTGCCTAACAGCAGTTATCGCGATCGCCGACCTTGGGGTTTCCCCGACCCTTGGAAGGCGTCATTTCAGGGGAATGCGCCTTGGCACGTAGTCGGTATGGCCAGGGCAAAGACTGAACCGGCTAGCGGCGCGAACGTCGGTCTGCGAACCGAGGCGCCGCGAACCCTGATCGCAGACTAAGCCTGTAGAGCCTCGTGGATTGTCTAGTATGGACCGGAGTTCGATCCTCCGCGCCTCCACCAGTTATGAGAAGCGGCCCCGTGCGATGACGCGCGGGGCCGCTCTGCGTCCGGGCACGTGCTGCGCCGGGGCTTGCGGGCCGAGTCCCCGCGCCGGGGCTTGCGGGCAGGGCTCCCGCGCCGGAGACGTTGCGCCGCCCCGCCCGATCGAGGCCGCGGGGCAGCGGGGCGCCCGCTTCCGGATTTCTGGCCAATTTCGCTACGGTTTACGCGGAAATGGCGGGGGCTCCCCCGGAGGGGCGGCGAGGAGCTTCACATCGCCCCAGGTCAGGAGCGAGACAGGCGACCCCCTGGGCCGGCGGCGGCCGAAAGCCAGCGTAAACCGCGGCTTTTTTGGCCAGAAATCCGGCAGCGGGTGCCAAAGCCCGGAGGAAGGCGCCGCCCTCCCCCCAGAAAGGCGAAGGCGGCCCCGCGCATCACGCGCAGGACCGCCCTCGCCCGGCTTCGCGGGAGACGCCCCTTACTTCTTCTTGAGGAACCCGAGGCCCTCGGTGATGTCGTCGAAGGCGCCCTTGAGCTCGGAGACGACGGCGGCGCCGTCCTTGTAGATGGCGTTCATGTCCGCGGTGGCCGAGGCCACGCCCTCGCGGGTGATGCCGAGGTCGAACTCCTCCTCATCGGAGGCGCGGATGACGGTCACGCCGTCCGCCTCGTCCTCCGCCTCGTCCTCGACGAAGTAGTACTCCTGCTCGTTGCCGTCCTCGTCGAGCAGGATGAAGCCTATCTCGTTATCGTCCTCGTCGACGAGGTAGGCGTAGATGTCGCCGTCCTCGACCTCCATCTCGATGACCTCGGCCTCCAGGTCATTGCCGTCCTCGACCTCGAAGCCCTCCTCGCCAAGCGCGTCGTCATCGCCCTCGGCCTCGGCCACCTCGTCATCTGACCAGCCGTCGTAGTCGGCCTCGTCGTCCGTCTCGAAGCTCGCGTAGGCATGCTCCAGGTCGCTCTCCTCGGCGTCCTCGCCCAGGATCTCGTCGAGGTCGCCCTCCACGTCTTGGATCTCCGTCTCCTCGTCTATCTGCTCGGCGTCGGTCTCGCCCGACTCCTCCATGATCTCAAGCTCCTCGTCCAAGCCCATCGCCGGCTCCTTTCATCGTCGTCGAACGCGCGCACCTGCCGGCGCGTCAGCGGGAGCGCTCCTTCATCGCGCGCTCGATGTCGCGCTTGGAGTCGCGTTCCTTCATGCTCTCACGTTTATCATAGAGCTTCTTGCCCCGGGCAAGCGCCACCTCAACCTTAACCAAACCGTTGTCCTTGAAGTAGAGCTTGAGCGGGACGATGGCCAGGCCCTTCTCGCGCACCTTCTCCTCAAGGTAGCGGATCTGGCGCTTGTGCATGAGCAGGCGGCGCTTGCGGTCGGGATCCGGGTTGGCGAGGTTGCCCTGGGCGAACGGCGGGATGTGGACGTTGTTAAGCCACAGCTCGCCGCCGCGGACCAGCACGAAGCAGTCGGTGAGCTGGCAGTGGTTGTCGCGCAGCGAGCGCACCTCGGTGCCCGTGAGCTCGATGCCGGCCTCCCAGGTCTCTAAGATCTCGTAGTCGTGGAACGCCCGGCGGTTCTTGGCGATGGTCTTCTCTTCCTTCTTCATGGCTCCTCCAGAGCGAATTCTTCTGGGTGGATTCTCAGGGCTGCCCCAAGGGCGAGCGCGAGCAGGCGCTACTCCGTGGAGGCGGTGTTGGGATCGTAGACGGCGGGCTCGGGGGACTCGGGCCGGCCGGCGCCCTGCTCGACCTCGGCGGTCACGGCGTCGGCGGCACGCGGGGCGTCGGCGTCCAGGTCGGCGAGGGTGACGGGGATGCCGGGGCGCACCGGGTCGGCCATGCCGGGGACGAAGCACGCCTCGGCGTCGAGGTCGAGCGCGAAGCGGGTGAGCAGGCGAACCGTGGCCTCCAGGTCGGCGAGCGCCACCACCTCGGTGGGCGTGTGCATGTAGCGCAGCGGCACCGAGACGAGGCCCGTGGGGATGCCGCCGCGGGTCACCTGGATGGCGCGGGCGTCGGTGCCGGTGACGGAGGGCTCGGCCTCCAGCTGGTACGGGATGCCCTCGGCCTCGGCCGCAGCCACCAGACGGTCGAACACCACCGGGTTGATGTTGGGCCCACGGGCGATGACCGGCCCCTCGCCGCAGGTGATCTTGCCGTACTTGGCCTTGTCGATGCCGGGATAGTCGGTGGCATGCGTCACGTCGAAGGCCACGGCCACGTCGGGCCGCACCGCGTGGGCCGAGGTCATGGCGCCGCGAGTGCCGATCTCCTCCTGCACGGTGGCGGCGGCGATGAACGCGCCTGGCGCGCGGCCGGCCTCGGCCAGACGCTCCATCACGCGGCAGGCCACCCACACGCCGCACTTGTCGTCGAAGGCGCGTGAGACGGCCATGCCCTCGCCGAAGGTCTCGAAGCCCACGCCGAAGGTGATGACGTCGCCCACGCGCACGGCATCACGCACGGCCTCGCCCGGCATCCCCAGGTCGATGACGAGCTTGTCGAGCGGCGTGACGCTCTTGCGCTCGTCGGCCTCGATGAGGTGGATGGGCTTGCGGCCCACCACGCCGCGCAGGGGCTCGGCGGCCCCGGAGGCGTGCACGTCCACGCGCATGCCCGGCAGGATGGCCGCGTCCACGCCGCCCACGGCCGCCACCGAGAGGAAGCCCTCGTCAGAGACGTAGGTGACCATGAGGCCGATCTCGTCCATATGGGCTGCCAGCATGAGGGAGGGCCCCGCGTCGCGTCCGTCGAGGCGCGCGTGCACCGAGCCCATCACGTCGGTGGCGATCTCGTCGGCCACGGGCGCCAGGCGCTGGCGGACGAGGGTGGCCACGGGCACCTCGCTGCCGGTGGGAGACGGGGTCTCGAGCAGGTCCTTGAGGAAGAGCAGCTCTTCGTTTTCCATGGGAGTCCTTTCGGGGTCGGGCGGACGCGGGTCACCGGGCACAAGGCGGACGCCGGGCGAAGGCGCCGACGCCGCGTCGGGCCGGGGACGGCCGCGCCTACCAGTATTCCTTCTTGTACTTGCGCTTGCGCTCAGGCTTAGGCGCGCGGAAGTCGAGCTCCAGCTGGCCGTCGGTCTTCTCCGCCCGAGCGGTCTTGCGCTCCACCTTGTCGATGGACCAGCTCACCGCGTCCTTGCCGAATAGCTCCAGCATGCGCACGCGGGCGTCGTGGAGGTTGGCCTTGGTGCCCGCGCGGGCGTCGCTCTCGAACTCGAAGAGGCCGCGGGCGCGATCGGCTGAGGCGTTGGGCGAGCGGTAGTGGGCGAGGTAGGTCTGCATGGGGGTGAGGATCCATCCTGACGGGGGCGTTTCTTCTCCGGGGATTCTACCACGGGCTGCCGGCGCGAGGCGGGGCGCGGGGCCGGCTCCGCAGGGCGCCCATCGTCGGCGGGCCGGCGCGGGGGGCCGGGGCG
>NZ_QWKK01000005.1 GCF_009911695.1 Enterorhabdus sp. P55
AGCCTGACCCGCGACCTGCGTGCCAGCCGCAGCACCCGCACCTGCGGTCGGCACGCCATTGGCAGCGCCCGCCACGCCCGCCACCGCGGCCTGCGCGCCCGCTCCGGCCGCCTCCGCACCCGACGCGCCCTGGGCGGCTGGAGCGCCATCCGCGTGCGCTTCACGTGAAACACACGCAGCGGCCCCTTCCCCGGCCCCGCCCTGCACGCCCGGGCCCGTGGCACCAGCCACCGCGGCCCCCACGACCTGGGCGGCTCCCGCACCCGTGGCGCCACCCGCCACCGGGGCCCCCGCAACCTGCACGCCAGCCGCACTCGACACGCCCGCCGCAGCCGGCACGCTCACCACATGGGCCACCGCCGAGTACCCCGACTCGAGCGCTTCCACGCGCTCGGCCAGAGCAGCCAGGGTCAGGTCGGAATCCGGGCGCACCATGCGCGTGAGCGCGATCTCGAAGGACAGCCGCGGGTTCGTCGACGTCTTCAGATCCGCCGACAGGTCGCCCAGCACCGAGAGCAGGCGCGCCAGGCGGTCAGGCCCGAACAGCGGCAGCTCCTCAGTCAGCTCGCGACGCGTGCTCTCGCTCACATCGAGCGCCACGTCCGCGCCGGCCAGGCTCATCACGTACATGTTGCGGATGTGCTCGGCAAAGTCGCGCGTGAACTGCGCCAGGTCAGCACCCGTCTCCACGTACTCGGCCGTCCAGCGGAAGCACGCGGCCACATCGCGCGTGCCTACGAAACGCACGATCTCGGCCAGGTCGCTCACGTCGAGCGACCCCAGCATGCGCTCAGCCACCTCCATGGTGACCTTCCCCTCGCCGAACGCGATGAGCTGCTCAAGTGAGGTAAGCGCGTTACGCATCCCGCCTTCCGCCCGATGCGCGATGAGGTCGAGCGCCTCGCCCTCGAATTCCACGCCCTCGGCCACGCAGATGGCACCAAGACGCGACACGATGGACTCGCTCGAGATGCGGCGGAAGTCGAAGCGCTGGCAACGCGAGTGAATGGTCTCGGGAACCTTCTGGGGATCGGTGGTCGCCAGGATGAACACCACGTGGCTCGGCGGCTCCTCGAGCGTCTTCAGCAGCGCGTTGAACGCCGCCGTCGAGAGCATGTGAACCTCGTCGATGATATAGATCTTATAGCGCCCGCGAGTGGGAGCGAACGACACGCGCCCGATGATCTCCTCGCGCACGTTCTCGACGCCGGTGCGCGACGCGGCGTCAAGCTCGTAGACATCGGGATGCTCGCCAGCGGCGATCATCTCGCAGTCGGCGCAGGTGCCGTCCGGCTCCGCCGTGGGGCCGTGCTCGCAGAGAAGCGCCTTGGCCAGCAGGCGCGCAGTGGTGGTCTTGCCCGTGCCACGCGGCCCCGTGAACAGGTACGCGTGACTCACCTTGTCCTGGTCGATGGCGTTCTTGATGGTGCGCTCGATGTGCTCCTGCCCGACGACGTCCTCGAAGATCTGCGGGCGGTACTTGCGATACAGCGCCTCGGCCATGGCCTACGCCTCCTTGTCCTCGCGGCGCGCCGGCTCGGCGGCCGTGTCATCGTCCGGCACGTCAGCGAGGCGCGTAACCCCCGCCGCAGCGCTCGCCTCGCCAAGGAAGCCCTCCCCTGCCGCCAGCTCAGAAGCGTCGTCACGCGCGCCACCGGCCTCGGCGCGAGCCGCTCGCTCCGCCTCCTCGGCAGCCCGGCGCTCGGCCGCCACCGCCTCGCGCGCCTGCTCCTTGGCCTCGGCCTCGGCCCGGCGCACCTTCTCACGCACCAGCTCGCGCTCGTACTCCGCGTCGCTCACGCGCTCCTCGGCTGCGGCCACCGGATCGCCCGCCTTCGCCCGACGCGCGCTCAGAGCAGCCTTCACGGCGCCGATCACCGCCGGCGCCACGGACACGGCCACGATGCCCAGCACGATCACCTCGAAGTGCTCCTGCACGAGCGGCACGCCGCCGAAGAAGTACCCCACCAGCACGAACAGGCTCACCCACGAGATGCCGCCCAAACAGTTAAACAGCGTGAACTTCCCGAAGTTCATGTGCCCGGTGCCAGCGATAAAGGGAGCGAACGTGCGGAAGAACGGCATGAAGCGCGTGATGACGATGGTCAGACCGCCGTAGCGGTCGAAGAAGTGGTCGAGCTTGGCCATGCGCTCGGGCGTGAGCGCCTTCACCTTGCCCGAGTCGATGATGCGCGTGCCGAAGAACCGCGCGATCCAGTAGTTGGAGGTGTTGCCCAAGATGGCCGCCACCCAGAACACGACGAGCGTCGCCCACAGGTTGAGCCCGCCGCCGTCAGCCGAGAACACGCCCGCCGCGAACAGCAGCGAGTCGCCCGGCAGAAACGGGAAGAACACGAGCCCCGTCTCGATGAACACGATGAGGAACAGCGGCGTGTACACCCACACCGGCCCCAACGCGATGATCCAGGCGGCGATGAACCCGCGCGGGTCTTTCAGCAGGTTGACGAAGAACTCGATGATTCCCATGGAGGCGCCTTTCATAGAAAAGTGCCCCGAATAGGCATGGGCGCTCGTCAGCGGTCCCTTATGGCTGCTTCCTTCCGGACCTGACCAGGTTCGGAACATGGCGCCGCCCATACCCATTCGAGGCACTCGAACTTGTAACGTCCAAGTATAGGGGAACCCGCCGCGCTGCGCACCTGCGCCGCCGGGCACGAACCAAAAGTCCACAGCCTGCGTCGCCACGAGGCCGCCCACGCGGCGTCCGGCAAGGGGCGGACGCTGAGTCGTCCGCCCCGCAACTACACGCGCCGAGAACACTCGTGCAGTCTTTTCACGCAAAGTGGCCAAAAAAGACGAGTTGACGACAGAAATCGGGAGATCCCCACGCCCGGGAGGCCCTCGGGCGCCGCATGAAACGCTCCCGGCCAACAGCGACCTGGGGTTTTGCCCGTCCACCGGCCAGGGGTGCCAGGAATGCCGTCGTCAAGTCGTCTTTTTTGGCCACTTTGCGGCTGCGGAGAGCACGCGCCGCCCTCGGAAGCAACGCGACCCAGAATCAAACGGCGGCGCAGCCGAGGGGGTCGTGGTAGACCACGGCCGAGTCCGGGCGCGCCTGACACACGAGAGTAAGGCCGAACTCGCGAGCCAACCGGACGGTCTCGTCGGTGGGAACCGCCTTGGTGGCCAGCAGCGGAATGCCAGCGCGAATGGCCTTCATCACCATGTCCACCGGCAAACGACCGCTCGAGAACACGAGAGCCTGCCGCAGGTCGATCTCCTGGCGCAGGGCCGCGCCCACCACTTTGTCAAAGGCGTTGTGACGTCCGAGATCCTCCCGGCAGACCAGAAGATCGCCGCCCACCATGAGATAGCAGCTGTGGGTGCCGGTGGTGGCCCGGTGCAGGGGGGAATCATCCGCGAACACCCGAGCCGCGCCGAACACCCAGGACGGATTCCACTCGATGGGCTCCACCGGCCGCGGCGGGGCGTCGGTGGTGAAGTAGCGGTTGTAGACCCGGTTGCCCGTGCAGCATGAGGGCACCGTCTCCACGCCGCGTCGCGAGAAGTCGCCGCGACAGCAGCCGAGGGTCACCCGTGCGCGAGTGCCCTGCTCGCACAGGTACACCTCATCCACCTCGTCGATGCCGGCGATGATGCCCTCGGTATAGAGCCGCCCGATGACGAGGTCGGTTAGGTGCGCGGGGGTGCAGACGAGTCGCAGGGTGGGCACCGTGTTGACCGCCACGTCCAGGGCGTGCTCCACCAGCACGACCCTCTCCGCCGCCGTTGCCCGACCGTCAGGGCGCAGCAGCGCAGCCGAGCTCTCTGCTACCACCTCGCCCCCTCGGTAGCGATCGATCACCCTCATGGCCTTGCTCCTCCCCTGCCGCCCACGAGGGGCGGCGCCTCAATCCCCGCAGCAGCCGATCCTGCCCGCCGGACCCGCAAGAAAAGCACCGCGACGCCCGCAGGGCTCGTACGTCACTCGCCGAGCGCGCTCGCCCAGACAGGCGCCGCACCGCCCGCAGCACCCGCCGGCGCCGCGTCCCATCCGTCGCGCTAGTCGCGCTTGCGGTAGGCGAACCAGTAGGCCATGCCCACCACCAGGCCGCCGACGATATTGCCGAGCGTCGCCAGCACCAGGTTGTAGGCGATGCCGCCCAAGGTGATGGCCCCAGCGGCCCCCACGCCACCCAGGGTGTTGAGCACCAGCCCCATGGGCAGGAAGAACATATTCGCCACGCAGTGCTCGAAACCGCAGGCCACGAAGGCGGAAATGGGCAGCAGCAGCCCGATGACCTTGTCGGCCACCGACTTGCCGCCAAAGCCAATCCACACAGCCAGGCACACGAGCACGTTGCACAGGATGGCCTTGAAGAACAGCGCGACCGGATCGAGCGCCACCTTCCCCGCCGCCACCGACACGAAGGTCTCGCCCACGGCACCGCCGTTCATCCCCTGGAGATTGCTCAGGTAGATGACGGCCATAGCCAGCAGCGAGCCGACCAGATTGCCCACCCACACAACACCCCAGTTGCGAAAGACGCCCGACCACGGGATGCGGCCAGAGGCCTTGGCGCACAGCATGAGCACGTTACCCGTGAACAGCTCGGCGCCACAGCAGAGCACCAGGGTGAGACCGAGGCAAAAGCAGACGCCTCCCACCAGGCGCTGGACGGCAAAGGGAATGGTGGGATCGCCCAGGAAGGTGCAGAAGAGCATACCGCCGAAGCCGATGAAGGCGCCGGCCAGCATAGCTGCCACGAAGCAACGCGCCGGAGGCATCGATGCCTTGGTGACGCCGACGGCCTCGGCCTTGGCCTCAATGGCTGCCGGGGCCAGGGCCTCCGGGCTCACGGTGATCAGATCCTCTTTCTCGATTGGCATTGGTTATCTCTCCTCTCCATTTGATTACAGGCTCATCAGGGGATAGCAGCCGAAGTCTGCTCCGGCGGCTATGACGGCATGGAGCTCATCGACAGCGGCCAGCACCGGCTCGCTCACCGGGTCGAAGAACGCGGTGCCCGCCGGCTGAATGCCGAGGAACGTCACCTCGTCGCTCATCTCCTCCAACTGCCCCAGAAGGTAGGTGATGGGCAGCGTGTGGGTGGTGATGAGCGACTGGACGGCAACGTCCTGGGCGCTGAGGCGACGGACGGCACCGGGCTCGAGGCCCATGGCCGCCGCATCTACCAGAAGCAGGCGCCGAGGCGCCAGGCGACGCAGATAGCCCAGGTCGTTCTCGGGGGTCTGGCCCCCGTCCACCGCTATCCAGCCATCCACCGGCTCCTCCTCAAGCCGGCGGGCCAGCAGCGGGCCGGCAGCGTCATCGCCCCGCAAAACGCTGCCCACGCAGAACGCGACGCAACGGCCACGACCCCCCTCCTCGGCAGCCGCCAGGATGGCCGCGGCGCTCGAGCTCGGTGGCGAGGGCTCCCACCCCGGGGCGCTCACGAGACCCTCCGACCCATGGCGTAGACTTGGGGCTCGCACTGCACCTCGTCGAGCAGGCGCAGGAACTCATCGAGCCACGCTGGCGCATCGAGCGCCGTCACCGCGCGCGTCGACCCCTCGGCGCCCCCAGCGCCCACCGCGGCCTCGACCCCCGCGCCGCCCGCAGTCGCGAGCGCCGCGAGCACGGCCGGCTTCAACAAGCCCACGTGCTCCTTCTTCAGCTCAATCTCGCCGAATCGCTTGATGCCTGCCAACTTATCGCGGGCCTCTCCGGGCTCTAAAGCCTCGAGAACGGCGTCGAACACCTCGCACGAGGAGGCCAGCCGCGGCTCCAAGCAGTCGATGACGCCCGTGTGGTGCCCGATGGCCAGGGTGTAGTACAGCACCGAGCGCGCCTCCTCGGGAATAGAGCGCTCATCATCGACGAACTTACGCCCCAGCCGGTAGAACACCACGTCTCGGGCCGTTCGCCTGTCAGTGGCGTGGGCCGCCGTCGGACGGACGGCCGCCGAGGCGCTCATGGCAGCGTCCCCGCTCTCCCCCGCCGTCATTCCTGCACGACCTTACTGAGAAGCAGGGCCTTCAGATCCATGTAAACCGCCTTCTTGCGCAGGTCGGCCTCGCCCTCGATCAGCCGGTCGGCCGCCGCCAGGGCGTCGGAGCGATCCTTCATGAGGGCCATCATGAACTCGTCCACGATCTGCTTGCCGTAGTAGTAGCCGCTCATGAGCCGCGCCTCGCGCTCGAAGGCGGTGCGCACCTTGTAGGGTATGAGCGGGAAGGCTACCGGCGCCTGCTCGCCTGCGGGCGCTACGTGATGGCTCGCGTGAAGCTTCTGGTCGAGCAGACCCAGGGTCACGGCGAAGCCGTAGATGGTAGCCGGCGGCGACGGCGGGCAGCCGGGCACGTACACGTCCACCGGCAGAATGGGGTCGGTACCGCCCCACACGCAGTAGTTGTCATGGAAGATGCCGCCGGTGCACCCACAGGCCCCGTACGACATGACGATCTTCGGATCAGGAGCGGCATGGTAGGCCCGCAGCGCCGGCTCGCGCATCGCGCGGGTCATGGCCCCGGTGTAGAGCAGCACATCAGCGTGGCGAGGCGACGGCACTACCTTGATGCCGAAGCGCTCAGCGTCGAACACTGCGGTGATAGTGGAGAAAATCTCGATCTCGCAGCCGTTGCAGCCGCCGCAGTCCACGCGGTAGACGTAGACCGAGCGCTTGATGGACTCGAGGAGCCTCTTCTTGGCCTCGGCCACCGAGGCGTCCAGCTGGACGGGGTCGGGCTGCCACTGCAGCCGAGCCGGGAAGTCGTTCTCGATCATCGGGCTCCTCCTTCCTCCGAGGCCACGCGGGCCTGGCGCTGAAACGCGAGGGCGTCGTCGCGTCGGCGGCAGGCCAGGCACAGCGACACCGCATCGGCGTCGGCTGCGGCCGGGCCGCCCACCGACTCGAGCACCCGCCGCGCATAGTCGACCTCCTTGGCCGCGGCGTAGGGCTTCCCGCAGCAGCTGCAGCGGGCTACCGGGTAGGCGCAGGACTCGCGCAGATCGGCCTTGTCACGCACGGCCAGCTCGAACTCGGTGGTCAGCACGATGGCGTAGAGGGGGCACACCTCCTGGCAGCGGCCGCAGAAGATGCAGCGGCCGTAGCTGATGTCCCAGGTGATGTACTCCTGCTCGTCATCGAGGTCCATGGTGATGGCGTTGGCCGGACACGCGATGGCGCAGGCGCCGCAGGCGATGCACAGCCGCTCCTTGTGCTCGGGCTTGCCGCGGAACCCCGCCGGCATCTCAAGCGGCTGGAAGGGGTAGCCGATGGTGGCGTCCCCTGCCTTCCGTATCTCCTTGAACAGCTCGAACATGGCCTAGGCCCCCTTTCCCGCCAGCGGGGAGTGGGTGCGGCGCCAGCAGTACGACTCAAGCTGCTGCTTGGTGAGCACCGTCTCCGTCTTCTTCTTCACGTCCACCACGGTCACGCGGTCGGTGCACGAGTAGCACGGGTCCATCGACCCCACGATGATGGCGGCATCGGCCACGGTGTTCCCGCGGAACATGTAGCGCAGGATGGGCCAGTTGGAGTAGGTGGCCGCCTTGGCCCGCCAGCGGTAGCACTTCTGGTTGTCGCCCACCTGGGCCCAGTGCATGTCCTCGCCGCGCGGGGCCTCCGTGTAGCCGAGGGCGTACTTGTGCGGCGTGTAGCGCCAGCCCGTGGCCTGGATGGGACCGCCGGGGGCACCGTCGAGCAGCTGCTCGATCATGGTGAGCGAGTCCATGAACTCCTCCACGCGCACGAGGGTGCGGCTCTGCACGTCACAGCCGTCGTGGCTGCGGGCCTTGAGGCCCGTGAGGTACCGGTAGCCGTCGAAGGGGTGGTCGAAGCGCACGTCACGGGCAAAGCCGCTACCGCGCACGCACGGCCCCACGGGGCTGTAGTCGCGGGCGATAGCCGGATCAAGCCGTCCAACGCCGGCCGTGCGCGACTCGAAGTTCGCCGTGGACATGAGCATGTCCACGAGCGCCTCCACATCCGAGCGGAGCTCCCGCACAAAAGCGATGGTGGCGAGCTTCTGCTCATCGAGGATGTCACGACGCACGCCGCCGATGAGGTTGAGCCCGTAGGTCTTGCGGGCGCCGGTCAGCAGCACCGCTAGGTCCATGGCCTTCTCGCGCACGCGGAAGAAGTGCTGGAAGCCGGTGTCGAAGCCGCAGTAGTGGCACACGAGCCCGAGGTTGAGCAGGTGGGAGTGAAGGCGCTCCACCTCCAGCAGGATGGTGCGGATGTACTGGGCGCGCACGGGCACCTCGATGCCCTGGGCGTTCTCCACCGCCTCGGCATAGGCCACCGAGTGAGCGTTGCCGCAGATGCCGCAGATGCGATCGGCCAGGAAGGTGACCGCATCGTAGTTCAGGCGGCTCTCGGCCACCTTCTCCATGCCCCGGTGCACGTAGAACAGCCGGTAGTCGGCATCGACGATCTCCTCGCCCTCAACGAATAGGCGGAAATGCCCTGGCTCGTCGGAGGTAATGTGGAGCGGACCCATGGGGACCCCCGTGACCTCCTCGGCCTGCCCCTCATAGAGAAACTCGTAGTTCTCCACGTCAGTGACGGGCTCCGGGCGTCGCCGGTAGTCCATGGAATCCTTGCGCAGGGGGAACAACCCGCTCGGCCAGTCGTCAGGCAGAACGAGGCGCCGCTCGTCAGGCAGGCCCTGGGCCCGCAGGCCGAACAAGTCGTAGGCCTCACGCTCGCTCCACACGCAGGCGGGCACGCGCGGGGTAACCGAGGGGTATTCCATGGAGTGGGGGTCTATCTCGGTGCGGACGGTGACGAAGCCCGGATCGGCCTCTTCCATCGACAGCAGGTAGTACAGGGCATAGCGGCCGTTGAGGGGGCGCTCGTCATTGGCAACCATATTGGGCAGCCAGCCGCCGCGACCATAGTAGAGAAACTCCACCACATCGGGCAGCATGTCCTTGGGAACCGTGATGGTCACCTGGTCGGACGCCTGCCACGCGGCATCCAGCACGGCACCGGGGAAGGCGTCCCTCACCGCCTGCACATGGGTCTCGCCCGAGCGCAGGGCCGCGTTCTTCTTAGTCATCACAGAAGCACCTCCTCGGGCTTCGCGGGATCATCGGCCAGCGCTGCGAGGGCGTCGTCAAACAGGCTGGCGCCTTCGCAGGCAGACTCGCAGTTCATCACGATGGCGGTAGCGTCCTCGATGCTGCTCGCCAGCGGGCCAGGCAGCGCCACGCCGAGCATGACCACGAGCGCCAGCAGCACCGCTTCGGGCACGAGCGCAAGCACGCCCACATCTCCGCGGGAGACGCCCTCGGGAACCCGGCCCAGGCACGAGCCGGCTATCATGCGCACGAGCGCCATGATGACCACGACGAGCGCCGCCAGCACGAGCACCACGGCCCACCAGCAGTCCGCCGCCACGCCGGCCAGGATCATGGCCATCTCGCTCACGAACAGGGCGAAGGGCGGAAACCCCGCCAACGCCAGGCAGCCAGCCACGAACAGCACGCCCGTGACCGGAGCCGCCTTGAGCAGGCCGCCGATGCGTCCCAGGTCACGCGTGTGGTACTTCATCATGACATTGCCGGCCAGGCAGAACATAAGCGCCTTGGTGAGGCCGTGGGCCACGCAATGCACAAGCGCGGCGATGATGCCGAGCGGGCCGCCAAGGCCCAGGCACACCGCGATGAGCCCGACGTTCTCGCACGAGCTGTAGGCCAGCTTGCGCTTGAGGTCGCCCTGACGGTACACCTCGAAGGCAGCGTAGGCCACCGACAGCACGCCGAGGATCATCATCACCATCTGGGGAAAGTCCGGCCCCACATTGGCTGCCGTCAGGATATAGAAGCGCAGCACAATGAGGATGGCGCACTTGAGCAGCACGCCCGAAAGCAGCGCCGAGACGGGGCTCGGGGCCTCGGAGTGAGCGTCGGGCAACCAGGTGTGCATGGGGAACAGGCCCGCCTTGGTGCCAAAGCCGATGGCCGCGAACACGAAGGCGATCATCATGAGCGAAGGATCGAGCAGAGACGCGTTGGGCAGGATGGCCGTCCAGAACACGGCCTGATGCGCATCGGCCATGACGTCGGCGGCGTTGGCGTAGACGAGCAACGTGCCGAACAGACCGAAGGCCACGCCCGCCGTACACACGATGACGTACTTCCAAGCCGCCTCCAGGGCCAGCTTGGTGCGATAGACCCCCACG
Organism: Enterorhabdus sp. P55; assembly: GCF_009911695.1. Taxonomy (GTDB): domain Bacteria; phylum Actinomycetota; class Coriobacteriia; order Coriobacteriales; family Eggerthellaceae; genus Enterorhabdus. The sequence goes on from NZ_QWKK01000005.1 coordinate 10,153, forward strand.
AGGAACACCGTGGAGAGGGTGGTAGCCTCCACCGACACCCACATCATGATGATGTTGTTCGACGTAACAGCCAAGATCATCGAAAACACGAAGAGGCTGAAGAAGGCGTAGTACTGCTTCACCTGAGAGGGCCCGAGCCTGCCGTCGGCCACGTCGTGGGCCACGTAGGGCAGCGAGTAGACGCCGGTGCACGGAGCGATAACGGCGATGAGCCCGAGGAACAGGGCCGACAGGCCGTCGAGGTGAAACCATCCCCCCAAGGCGAACACGTCCGCCCCGAAAAAGACCGACGCCACCAGGGCAAGGCCCGCCACGGCGACCCCGGCCAGGGAGACCAGGTGGATGGCCGCGTAGATGCCCTGCGGAACGCTGCGGGACGGCAGCACCGCGATGAGAAGCGCCGCCGCCAGGGGGCATCCCAGCATGATGATGAGCAATGTTGAGTAGTCCATGGCTTATCCCTTCAGCTCGCAGAGGTCATCGGCGTCAAGGGTGTGGGCATAGCGCGCCATGCGAACCACGAGCACCGCCAGGATGATCACCGCGAAGATGGCGTCGGTGGCCACCCCGATCTCCACCAGCTCGGGAGCCTCAGGCGCCAGAAGCGCCAGAGAGACGTGCGAGCCGTTCTCCATCAGGCAGTACCCGAAGATCTGCTTGAAGATGGAGCGCTGGGTGACGATGCAGGTGAGCCCGATGAAGAAATGCGCCAGCGACACGGCCAAGGTGGGCTTGACCTCAGCAGCCGTGAGCAGGTCGATGCCCGACACGGCCACGAAGCAGACGAACACCTCCACAGCCACCAGCGCCACCGACTTCATGGGGTTGAGCTTGGGCGGCAGGTCGGCCTGGGCGTCGTCGCCGATCTTCTTGAGGGCATACAGGAGGATGGCGGGCACGAGCACCACCTTAGTCGCGAAGGCCGTGGCCGACCAGGTGAACAGCTCCCCCGACCCCGTGACAAAACCAAGGGACGCGAGCACGCCCACGAGCACGAGGGACTGAAGGGAGTAGAGCCAGGCCGCGGTGCGCCCCGCGCGGGCGAGCACCACCATCATCGACGTGATGATGAGGCAGGCCCCGAGGACGTTGACGAGCGGGTAACCGAACATGACATCACCACCTTAGATTCCGATGACGAGGAACACGAGAGACAGCGACGCTATCCCCACGACGAACCAGGTGTAGCGGCCGAGCAGCTTGTAGCGCACGCGCATGACCGAGTTCTCGATGACCGCCGCCACCAACAGCACGGCAGCCAGCTTGACCAGGTAGGTCACCAGGCCCAGCAGAAGATCGGCCGGAGCGAGCGAGGCAGCGGCGCCGAAGGGCAGGAAGATGGCCACGAACAGGCTGGCCACCACGAGCTGCTTCACGGACACGCCCAGCTTCAGCATGGCCAGAGACGGCCCCGAGTAGGCCGCCAGCGGCCCTTCCTGGATCTCCTGCTCGGCCTCGGCCAGGTCGAAGGGCAGCTTGCCCATCTCGATGTAGCAGGCCATGGCGCACGCCACGCCAGCCACCACCACGGCCACCGCCGGGTATGCGCTCAGGGTTCCCACGGCTTCCGCCATGACGCCCACATTAGTCGAGCCCACCGCCAGCGCCATCACGAACAGCACGAGCATGAGAGAGGGCTCCACCAGCACGCCGACGAGCAGCTCGCGAATGCCGCCGATGGAGGGGTAGGCGGCACCGGAGTCGATGGACGCCAGGCTGAACAGGAAGCGCGGCAACGCCATGAGGTAGAGGATGGTGATGATGTCTCCGAGCAGCGGAACGGGGCAGGCCTGCATGATGAGGGGCAGCCCCGCGGCAAGGAGGGCCATAGTGCCCAGGTACACAGCCGGCATGGCGCGAGACACAAGCCCGCTCGGCCCCTCGCGCACCTCGCAGCGGCGCCAGAGCTTAGCCAGGTCGTAGTAGTCTTGCAGGACGCTCGCGCCCGTCCGGGAGTGCATCCGCGCGCGAATCTTGCGGGCGATACCCGACACGAGAGGCGCGAGGGCTACGAGGAGGACGGCCTGGAGCACAGCGATGATGACAGTCATGGCGTCCCCCTATCGAACCAGGATGATGAGCGCGAGGAAGAACACGAGCGCTCCGACGATATAGACGATGTAGGTGCGGAAGTCCCCGCTCTCCAGCCGGCTGAACCAGCGGCCGACCGACGCGACGGCCGAGAGCACCGAGGTCGACAGCGCCGAAGGCGCCTCCTCGGCCGGGGCTATGCCATGGCGCAGATCGCGCTCGTAGCGCGAGGAGCCCTCGGCGCCAGCGCCGGCCGCGGCCGGCGCGGCAGACGCGGGGGCGTCCTCAGGCGAGCTGAGAGCGCGCTCCAAGAGGCGCGCCACCGCCTGACCCGCGCGGTTGACCGCATGTCGAATGCCGTAGAGCGGCCCCATGAAGGCGCGCACGTTGGCACCCACCGTAGAGGCGAGCACCTCCATCGACAGATCGGGCTCGTAGCCGCACTGCCAAGGCGCCGGGTCCTCCTTGAAGCCGGCGCGGCGGTTGGCCGCGTTGCGCACGAGGGCGCACGCGCCAATGACCGCGGCCATGAGCACCGCCAGGATGAGGGGCGACACCACCGATGCGGTGCCGAGGGACACAAGCTCGAGCCCCGCGGTCGCCGGCAGCTCCGGCGCCAGGGTAAGGGACGCGCCAATGGCGCTCACCACCGGGGTCACGGCAACAGCCCCCAGGCCCAGCGCCACGCAGGCAATGGTGAGCAGCACCATGGCGGCGGTCATGGGAGCCGGCGACTCATGGGCGTCGGCCGCCGCCTGGGAGCGGGGCGCAGCGAGGAACGTAACACCGAAGGCCTTCACGAAGCAGGTCACCGCCAGCGCGCCGGTGATGGCCAAGGCCACCACGGCGAAGGCGAAGACGATGCGCAGGAACAGGTCGCCCTCCATGGCCGCCCCGATGAGCCCCTGGTAGGTGAACCACTCGGACACGAAGCCGTTGAGCGGCGGAATGGCCGAGATGGCAAGCGAGCCTACCAGGAAGCACGCAGCCGTCCACGGCATGAGCCGCGCCAGGCCGCCGAGCACCTCCATGTTGCGAGTGCCGGTGGCGTGCAGCACGCTGCCAGCGCCAAGGAACAGCAGGCCTTTGAACATAGCGTGGTTGACCAGGTGGTAAAGTCCGGCCAACAGTCCGATGCCCGCCACCCAGGGAAGCCCCGCGGCCCAACCGTAGATGCCGGTGCCCACGCCGAGCAGGATGATGCCGATGTTCTCCACCGAGTGGTAAGCCAGCAGGCTCTTCAGGTCATGCTCGCCCAAGGCGTACACCACGCCAAGCACCGACGACGCCGCGCCGATGACGATGACGAGCACGCCCCAGCCCACCTGGCCGCCCGTGGCGCCCAGCAGGTCGAAGCACACCTTGAGCATGCCGAAGATCCCGATCTTGATCATGCCGCCCGACATGAGGGCCGACACGTTCGACGGTGCCGCGGGATGGGCCTGGGGCAGCCAGGAGTGGAACGGCACCATGCCCGCCTTGGCCCCGAACCCGAAGAAGGCGAGCACGAAGGCGATGGTGGCAGTAGCCGGCGCGAAGGCGCAGGTGCGGTAGTCCATGAACTCAAGCGAGCCGGCAGACACGGCCATGGTGAAGAACGACAGCGCGATCATCAGGAACCCGATGTGGGCCATCACCAGATAAAGGAAGCCGCCGCGTAGTGACTTCTCCGTCTGGTCGATGATGACGAGCACGTAGGATGTGAGCGACATCAGCTCGAAGAACACGAGAAACCAAAACGCATTGTCTACCAGGATGACAAGGTCCATGGAAGCGATGAACAGGTTCATGAAGAACCCGATGACGCCAATGCCCTTGTCATAGTACTCGTCAAAGTAGGACAGGCCGTAGAGCCATGCGGCGAAGGCCAGCACGGCGATGACGGCCACCAGCAGTCCCGCGAGCGGATTCAGCAGGAGCGTGAAGTCGGTAAAGGGCATAGGGCCCGGCAGGCTCACGTACACGGCGGGCCCGAACAGCGCCATGATGCCGCCAGCGGCGCCGGCCACGGCTGCGGCCATGCCACCGACGCAGGCCACCGTCTTCGACGCCGCCCGCGCCTTCCCCAGGATGAGGGAGGCCACGGCGGTCACGCAGGAGAGCCCCAGCGAGAGCACGATAAGTTCAAGCATTTAGGGCCTCCTCAGGTTCGTCGAGCGGTTCATCATGATCTGGTTCGCGGCAGCCGCGGCCCTCATCTTCTCCTTGCGGATGCCGGTGAGGGCGGTGACGTCGCGCACGTAAAGCGCGTTGGTGGGGCAGGCGCGCACGCAGTGCGGGCCGCCCTCGGGGTCGTAGGTGGAGCACAGGTCGCACTTGACGGCGCACGTGTACACGCCGATGCTCCACGCAAGAAGGGGCGAGACGCCCCTCGGCTGGGTAGGCGTGGGAAACGACAAGCCGGCGACGCCTGCCGTGGACGTGCCTGAGGGGTGGATGGCCCCGAAGGGGCACACCACCGCGCAGAGCTTGCAGCCTATGCAGGTCTGCTCGTCCACGACGATGGCCACGTCGGTGCGCGTGATGGCATCAACGGGGCATACGGCGAGGCAGGGCGCCCCCTCGCACTGATGGCAGGTGACCGCAGCGGTCACCTGCGGGGTGAACGTCAGCGCGAGGCGGGGCTCCGCCTGCAGCCCGGCCTTTCGGTGGCCTTCGCTGCAGGCGGCTTGGCACGTTCCGCACCCGATGCACCTATCCGGCTCGATGGCGATGAAGGTGTTCATTGGCAATCCCATCAATGATGTAGTCGGTTGGCGGATACCCCTTACTCGGCGCCCTCGCAGGTAGGCTCGACGTGCTGGGCGGCAGCCGTCTCGGCCAGATCCTCCTTGAGCTGGCTGTAGAGCTCCTGCAGGTGGCGCTCCGCCCACTTCTGGTCGGGCAGGGCCTCTACCTGGCAGGCGGAGAACTTGTCCTCCGGCGTGCGGGAGCGGTCGTCCACGTGATGCAGGGTGAGGTTGTTGCACTTGCCAATCCACCACTGGTAGGTCATGTAGACCGTGCCCGCGTTCACGCGCTCGTCGATGACCGCGCGGCTCATGGTCTCGCCGCGACGCGACCAGGCCCGCACGAGCTCGCCGTCACGGATGCCTCGCTCCTTGGCGTCATCGGGGTGGATGCGCAGCTCACCCGGCTCGTCGGCCAGCAGGGCCAGCACCTTGCAGTTGCCCGTCATCGAGCGACAGGAGTAGTGGCCCACCTCGCGCACCGTGCACAGGATGAGCGGGAACTCCTCGTCGGGCATCTCAGTGGGATCGCGGTAGTCGTGGGCCACCAGGTGCGCCTTGCCCTCCGGCGTGGTGAACTTCCCGCCGAGGAACAGATCCGGCGTGCCGGGGTGGTCGAGCGTGGGAATGGGCCACTGGGCGTGCCCCGTACCCGCCATCTTCTCGTAGGTGGCGCCGTAGGCAGCCGGCCACAAGGCGCGGCACTCCTCGTCCCAGATCTGCTGGGCGTTCTCCCAGTGCATGTCGTAGCCCATGCGCTCAGCGAGCTCGCTGAATATCTGCCAGTCGTGCTTGCACTCGCCCTTCGGCGGCACCGCCTGGCTGAAGTACTGGAAGGTGCGGTCGCAGGCCGTGAAGACGCCCTCATGCTCGCCCCAGCTCGTGGCCGGCAGCACCACGTCGGCCATGGCCGCGGTCTGGGTCATAAAGATGTCCTGGCACACGAACAAGTCGAGCTTCTCAAGCATCTTGGTAAGATGCGGCACATCCGGCTCGGTTTGGACGGGATCCTCGCCGAAGTTATAGAAGGCGCGAATCTTGCCCTCTTCGATGAGCTTCGGCAGATCGGAAACCTTGTAGCCCACATGATCCGACAGCGCCTCCACCGGCACGTTCCAGTGGTCGGCGAACTTCTGGCGGATATCCGGGTCGGTGACCTTCTGATAGCCGGGGAAGTAGTTGGGCAGCGCCCCCATGTCGCAGGCACCTTGGACGTTGTTCTGGCCGCGTACCGGCGCCACGCCCGAATTGGGCTTGCCTATCTGGCCGCTGACGCAGGCGATGGCGGCGCAGGCGTGCACGGCTTCCACGTTCTGGAGGTGCTGGCAGACGCCCATGCCCCAGCACAGGATGGAGGACGGCTCGGCGGTAGCGTACATGCGGGCAGCCTCGCGGAGCAGCTGCGGGTCGACGCCCGTGATCTCCTGAGTGTTTTCCGGCGTGTACTCCTTGATGGTGTCCCACCACTCGTCGAAGCCGAGGGTGTGCTCCTTGACGAATTCCTCGTCCACCAAGCCTTCGGTAACGATGACGTTGGCAAACGCGTTCAGGAAGGCGATGTTGCTGCCGTTCTTAAGCGGCAGGTAGATGTCGGCGATGCGCGCTGTCTCGATGACGCGCGGGTCGGCGACGATGATCTTCGCGCCCTTCTCCTTCGCCTTGACGATGCGGCGGGAGACGATGGGGTGCGAGGCGCTCGGGTTGTACCCGAACAGGAACAAGCAGCCTGCGTCCTCCATGCCGGGGACGCCGCAGCTCATGGAACCAGCTCCGAGGGTGTCAATCAGACCGACGACAGTGGGGCCGTGTCAAGTTCGGGCGCAGTTGTCTATGTTGTTCGTACCGAGACAGGCGCGCGTGAAACGCTGCATGGCCAGGTTCGACTCGTTGCCGGTGCCGCGGGAAGACCCCGTGGTCATGATGGCGTCGGGGCCGTACTTCTCCTTGATCTCCATCAGCTTGGAAGCCGTGAAGTCCAGGGCTTCGTCCCAGGTGACGCGCTCGAGCTTCCCGCCCTTCTCGCGACGCAGCATCGGATGGTACAGGCGCGGCGTGAGGATCTTCGTGTCGTTCACGAAATCATAGCCGCACATGCCTTTCAGGCACAGCTCGCCTTGGTTGGTCAGGCCATCCAGGCCCTCCGAGCCGACGATCTGGTCGTTCTCTACCAGCAGGTTCAGCTTGCAGCCTGCCCCGCAGTACGGGCAGACGGCCATGTGCTTCTCCATCAGGCTCTCCTCTCTTTCCTCGGTTATCGTCCTAGTTCAACGGCACGCTCGAGAAGCTCGCGTGCGCCTCGGCGGCCGCCCGGCGCTTCTCACGCTGGCGGCGTTCAAGCTCCTCCTCATCCACAAGCAGCAGACCACCGGTGGGGCAGGCAGCCACGCAGGCAGGGCCGCCCTCGCGGTCGACGCACAGGTCGCACTTGATGATGGCGGCTCGGGGGGTGGTGGCCAGGCGCAGCCCGCCAAGCAGGGCCGAGCCCTCCTCGGTCACTATCTCCACCGCCCCGTAGGGACATGCCAGCACGCAGCTGCGACAGCCGATGCATCGCTCTTGGCGGATGGCCACGCGCCCCTCGTCCTGATACAAGGCGCCCTGGGGGCATGCTGCGGCACAGGGGGCATCGGCGCAGTGGTGGCACACGATAGGCGCCGACACTGACAGCGTGGTGATCAAGTTGAGCCGCGGACGCGGCACGTCCCCGGGGACGCTGTGCTTCAGCACGCAGCCAGCCATGCAGGTCTGGCAGCCGATGCACAGGCCCGGGTCGGCGACGACGAACTTTGAGCCCATGATCCCTCCTTCTCGTAGATTGCGCTTCCTATCTCACGACCAGCACGGCCGATGGCGCCAAGGCAGCGACAAGCCAGGAGGGCATGGCTTCGCCCTCGCGCGGATCGTCACGTTGGTGGGTTGGGTTGTAGGATTCCTCGACGGGACAGGGACGGCGAGGCGCCCTGCAGGGGTTGGCGGAGCATCTCGTCGTGGACGTTATAACCCCGGCCGAAAAGGTTGGCAAGTACCCTCTTTTCGCCGCCCGCGCTGCAGGGGACAGCTCGGCTGCGCGGGATGATTCATAAGGCGTGTTACAATCGTACTACATGGATTTAGATTGACCTGGGTATTCAGTGACGACAATGGGGCATTCTGCTGGGTTTTCGCCACAAGAGAGCCTTCCCGGCGCTCCGGGAATTTTTTTGGGAGGGGGACGCCATGCCGAAGCAGGCGACTCTGCAGGTGAGGATGGACGAGGAGACGAAGGCGCGAGCAGAGAAGCTGTTCGCGGCCCTGGGGCTCACGCTATCTGAGGCCGTCCGGCTTTTCATGGCCCAGAGCGTGAACGAGCGGCGACTCCCCTTCACGCCCCGGCTCAACGGGGGCGAGGGCGGCGACGGCGCCTTTGGCAAGCTACGCCCCTACGGCAAGCCGAACCTCGACGGCGAGGCGCGAGCCGTCTGGCTCCGCGAGCAGGGAGAGCGGGCCGAACGCCGGCAGCGGCGCGTCACGCGCGCGGAAAGCGATGAGACCACCATCGTGGACGAGACGATGCTGCTGCACTACCTGCTCGATGATGAGCCCCGGGCAGCGGCCCAGGCGCGGCGCATCATCGGATCGGGAGCTGCTCGCGTCTACCCGGAGACCATGGTGGCCCTCGTCGATGCCCTTGAGACCGACTACCGGGTGCCGCGCTCGCTCATCGGCACCGTCGCCGAGCTGCTTATCGACGACGTGACCCTCGACGACGCCCCCGCCATACGGCTGGCCTCCCGGCTCTACCCCACCGCACGGCTTCCCTACCGCGCGTGCCTCCTGGTCGCGCGCAGCACCCTGACCGGCTACCCGGTGGAAAGCCTCGACAAGGCCGTGACCCGCGCCGCCCGATAGCCCCCCACGCAGAAGGGCCCCTCCCGCATCGACGAGAGAGGCCCTTCGCTCAATCGCAGCGCCTCCGCGCCTACAGCAGGCGCAGGTTGACCTCCTTGAGCTGGCGGCCGGTGACGGCGTTGGGGGCGCCGGTCATGGGGTCGCTCGCGCTCGAGGTCTTGGGGAAGGCGATGACGTCGCGGATGGAGTCCTTGCCGGCCAGCAGCATCACCAGGCGGTCGAGGCCCAGCGCGATGCCGCCATGCGGCGGGGCGCCCAGCTCAAGCGCGTGGATGAGATGGCCGAACTTCTCGTCGATCTCCTCGTCGGTGAGGCCCAGGCGCCGCAGCACGCGGCGCTGCTCCTCCACCTGGTGGATACGGATGGTGCCACCGCCCACCTCGAAGCCGTCCATGACCAGGTCGTAGCTGTACGAGCCGCACTCCAGCGGAGCGTCCTCGATCTTGCCCAGATCCTCCTCCAGGATGTGGGTGAAGGGATGGTGCTCGGCGGAGTACTTGCCCTCGTCCTCGTCGTACTTGAACATGGGGAAGTCCACTACCCACAAAAGCGCGTGGCCCTCGCGCGGCACGTCGAGCGCCTCGGCCATATGCAGGCGCAGGGCGGAGAGCACCGCGTTGGCTACCTCGGGCTTGTCGGCCGCGAACAGCAGCAGGTCGCCCGGCTCCACCTCCATCTCGGCCTTGAGGGCCGCCCACTCCTCGTCGGTGAAGAACTTCTTGATGGGGCTCTTCTCCTGGCCGTCGGTGGTGAACGCCACCCAGGCCATGCCCTTGGCGCCGTTGGCCTCGGCGATGGACGCTAGCTTCTCCACCTCGCCGCGGCTCCAGTCGCCCGCGCCCTTGGCGTTGATGGCCTTCACCACGCCGCCGGACTGGGCCACGCTCGCGAACACCTTGAAGCCGGTGTTCTTCACCAGGTCGGTGATGTCGTGCAGGAGCATGCCGAAGCGCACGTCGGGGCGGTCGTTGCCGTACTTGGCCATGGCCTCGGCGTAGGGCATGCGCTGCAGCGGGAACTCGTGCGCCACGCCGATAGCGTCGAGCGTCTCGGCCATGACGCCCTCCATCATGTTCATGACGTCATCGCCCTCGACGAAGGACATCTCGATGTCCACCTGCGTGAACTCGGGCTGGCGGTCGGCGCGCAGGTCCTCGTCGCGGAAGCAGCGGGCAATCTGGTAGTAGCGCTCCACGCCGGCCATCATGAGCATCTGCTTGAACTGCTGGGGGCTCTGGGGCAAGGCGTAGAACTTGCCCGGGTTGGGGCGGCTCGGGACGATGTAGTCGCGCGCGCCCTCAGGCGTGGAGTTGGCGAGGATGGGGGTCTCGATCTCCAGGAAGCCGCGCTCGTTGAGGGCCTGGCGCATGGCCTGGGCCACGCGGTGGCGCAGGGTGAGGGCGGCCAGCATCTCCGGGCGGCGGATGTCGAGGTAGCGCCACTTCATGCGGGTAGTCTCGTCGGTCTCGATACCGTCCTCGATGGCGAACGGCGGGGTGACGGACTCGTTGAGCACCTCCACGGCGCTGGCGAGCACCTCAATGTCGCCCGTGTCCATGTTGGGGTTGACGGCGTCGGCGCCGCGCTCACGCACCGTGCCGGTCACCTTGAGCACGTACTCGCGGCCCAGGTGCTCGGCGCGGGCGAAGTCCTCCGCGCTCACGCAGTCGGGGTCGACGACGACCTGGGTGTAGCCCTCGCGGTCGCGCAGGTCCACGAAGATGAGGCCGCCGTGGTCGCGGTTGTGCCACGCCCAACCGGTCAGCACCACCTCGCTGCCCACGTTTTCCTGGCGCAGCTCGCCGCAAGTGGCGGTATGCATGCAGTTTTCGTTCTTCAGGTCGTTCATGACGGCGTCTCTCCTTGGGACCGGGTATCTTGCCTGCCGCCCGCGCCGCCGCGCCCCGCAACCGGGACACGACAGCCCAAGCGGCCTGATCGCGCAAACTGGCCTATTGTACCGCGTCCGCACGCCCACGACGAGCCGCGCCCCTAAATCGAGCAAACCTCCACGCAGCTGACCCGGCATTCGGCGCAGAGGCCGGCGAGTCGCTTGTCGAGGGTGAACAAGGTGGCTCCCCGACGGCGCGTCAGCACCAGGTACATCATGTCGTAGATCGGGTGGTTGCAGCGAATCGACTCCGCCAGCGCCTCCTCGATCAACTCCCCGTCTTCCACGAACTCGTCCACCAGCATGGCAAGGCCCGCCAGCACGGTCGACGCATCCGTCGGCGGAAGCACACCAGCCCGCACGCACTTCCAGACCACGTTGGCCCCCTCGATGAGATAGAAGCGGGGCGCGATGACCTTCTCGCCCTCCAGCATGAGAGCTTCCAGCGCCTGGCCCTCCCCCGTCTGGTGGGCCATGGCCATCGCGGCGCTCACGTCGAGCACGATCATGCGCTCCTCCCCACTTCCCGCGCAGCCGGCTCCTCGCAGAGCCCGCAGGCCTCCAGGATGCGTTCCGTGCGCTCCTCACGCCCCTCGCGGACCATGTCCACGATCTCGTCGGTGGTGACGTCGACCTTCCAAGGCAGCCGGCGAATCTCCTCGAACAGGCGCCTTCGCTTCCCGATGCGAGCCTGGCGATCCTCCTCGGTGTCGAGCACGAGGGGGCTGGGGAGCAGATCCGGACGCGCAGGTTCCTCGCTGACGCCGGCAGGGCTGCGGCGTCGCAGCCCCTCCTCCACCAGCGCTATGGTCTGCTGGGCCACGCTGCGATGCTCGGCCGCGGCAAGCGCCTTCAAACTCGCGTACAGGCCATCCGGAAAGTCCCTCACTTGCAATGCGGGCATGGCGTCCTCCCCTCAATGAATGCATATTGCATGCATTGTACATGGTACGAGGCGGGAATGCTGCCATAATGGGAGGCGATCAGGCAGCCACGGCCGACTATCCCCTGATAGGGAGCGACTTTCCTCGAGGCCTGTCCACAGATAGACCAGCAGATGCGGGCTCGCCCGCCATCGCTCGACCCCTTCGTCGAAGACCTCCCGCCCCGCAAGCCCCACCGCGGCGCCCCGACGCAACCCAGCGCCTCAACCCCGCCCCGCGCACCAGTCGGCAGCCACGTGAGGATGCGGTAGAACGGCGCCGAGGACGGCCGAGCCCTACCGCACAACGCGGCACCTTCGCAACAAGCCAGCGAGATCGCCGCTTTTTTCCACCGACCCCCCCCCCGCAACGGGCCCCAAACCCAAGCACGCCGCCCGGGGAGGGGCGGCGTGCTTGGCGACAATGCATGCGAGGCGCCGGAAAGACGGCGCGTCGGTGTCTACAGAAACACCCGGTGCATCTCCTCGGGGACGTCCTCGAGCTTGACGCGGGCCTCCTCGTGGGTGCCCATGTCGCGCAGGGTGCAGGCCCCCTCGGCCAGCTCGTCGGGACCCAGGACGGCCACGCGGGCGGCGCCCAGCTTGTCGGCCAGCTTGAACTGGCTCTTCAGGCTGCGTCCCTGGTGATCCATCTCGCAGACCACCCCGGCATCGCGACACGCCTGCACCAGCCCGAAGGCCTGGGCACGCACCGAGTCGTCCACACAGGCCACGAACAGATCGCAGCGCTGGGCGCGGGGCAGCTCCACGCCCGCAGCCTCCAGCACCAGCATGCAGCGCTCGTAGCCCAGGGCGAACCCGAGGCCCGGGGTGGGACGGCCGCCCACCTCCTCGGCCAGCTTGTCGTAGCGCCCGCCGCCGCCGATGGCGTTCTGGCTGCCCAGGCCGTCGCTCGCCTGCACCTCGAAGACGGTGCGGGTGTAGTAGTCCAGCCCGCGCACCAGCGTGGGATCCTCGGTGTAGGCCACGCCGGCGCCGTCGAGCAGCGTCAGCACGTCAGCGTAGTGCTGACGGCAGTCGTCGCACAGGTGGTCGGTGATCTTAGGCGCGCCCTCCATAACGGCGGCGCATCCCTCCTTCTTGCAGTCGAAGGCGCGCAGGGGGTTGATCTCCGCGCGGGTCATGCACGTCTCGCACAGCGCGTCGGCGTGCTCCTCCAGGTAGGAGCGCACCAGATCACGGTAGGCCGGGCGGCACTTCTCGCAGCCCATGGAGTTCACCAGCAGCTCCATGGAAGCGGCGGGGATGCCCACCTCCTCGTAGAAGCGCATGAGCATGATGATGGCCTCGGCGTCGATGGAGGGCGCCTCAGCCCCCAGGCACTCGACGCCTATCTGGCTGAACTGGCGCTGACGGCCCTTCTGCGGGCGCTCGGCGCGGAACATCGGACCCGCGTACATGAGCTTGGCCGGCGCCGCTCCCTGCGGCACCAGGTTGTGCTCCACCACGGCGCGCACCACGCCGGCCGTGCCCTCGGGGCGCAGCGACAGGCGGCTCTTGGACTTCACCTTCTCGCCTGTCAGCAGACGCTTGAGGTTCTCGCCGGAAAGCGCCGCGAACATCTCCTTGGACACCACGTCGGTGGCCACGCCGATGCCGCGCACGAACAGCTCGGTCTGCTCGATGAGGGGCGTGTCGATGAGCACGTAGCCGTAGCGGCGGAACACCTCGGCGGCCGTGTCCTTGAAGTGCTCCCAGAACAGCGCCTCGTCAGGCAGCAGGTCGCGGGTTCCCTCGGGTGCTTGGATGGCCATGGTTCCTTCTTTCGTCAGGTTTTCCGGGCGCTATTGTAGCGCAAGGCAAGGCTGCGGCGGGCACCCGCCCCGCCGGGACGCGGGCACGGCACGGCGCCGGGCGCAGGGACGTCGCGGCCCGGACGGGGCCGCCGCGTAGAATCCGGCCGCAAAATGGCCAAAAATGTCGACCTGACGACGTATTGGGGGCACCTGGAGGCGGCTTTCCGAGGCACGGCGTTGCGCGGACAGATGCCTACAATCCGTGACCTGGGATTACGTTAAGCGAACCGCCGGACGCCCACTGTGCCTTGTCGTCAAGTCGTCATTTTTGGCCATTTTAGGCAGACGCCCCGCACGAAGCCCTGGCAACGAGAGGGCGTCGGGGCAGCGGGCAGGCGCGCAGGCGGGCGGCGGGTCCCCCGGCGCAGCGGGCGGCAGCCCCCGAGGGCGCGCAACGGGCGGCAGGCGGCAGACCCCGAGGGCGCAAACGACCCCCGCAGGAGCACCCCTCGCCCCCGCCCCCCTCAGGCGCGAGGACGACTGGAGAGGGATCGCAGAACGCTGGCCAGGGCGTCATCGGGACGATGCTGGAGGTAGGTGGCCAGAAGCGAGCGGCCCACCGCGAACAGGTTGGCGTCCACGGCGGCGCGCAGGGCGTCCCACAGCTCCACCAGGCGGTCATCCACCGGCGCGACGGGGATGCCGGCGGCGTCGAGCACGTCGTCCACCTGCTCGCGCGGCAGCAGGTCCAACCCCTCCTCGCGCATAAGCTCGTGCAGCTCAACCGACGCCTGGGGTGCGTACACCGGCGACGCCATGATGGACTTGCAGTAGCAGGCCAGTCCCTCCCGCGCGCGGCCCGCCTTCCATTCCACGTAGGCCAGCTGGTAGTACGCCATGGCTATCTCGTCGGAGGCCGTGGAGAAGGCCAGGCAGCGCACGAGCAGGTCGGCGGCGGCCTCCAAGTCACCCACCAGCATGGAGGCCCGCGCGCAGCGGCGGTACGCCAGCGAGAACGTCGGCGCCAGCTCGATGCAGCGCTGTCCGTAGGCCATCGCGGCCTCGGACTGGCTGAACGACTCGTCAAGCAGGTTGATGGCGTCCAAATAGCACAGCAGCAGCGCCGGCGGAACGAGCTCCACCTCACGCCCCTCGTCGAGCCCGCGCAGGTTGTAGGCCAGGCGCCCCGCGTAGCTGTCGAAGAAGCGGTGCACGGCCTCGCCGGTGTCGGTGAAGCGGCCGCTCGACTCCGCGGCGGCGATGGCCTCGCCCAGGATGTCGGCCGCCCGCTGCGGATCGGCGGGCACGGCGGCGCGGGCGCGGGCCACGGCCTCGGCCAACGGGTTCTCGCCGATGAGGCACGCACGCACGGCCTCGCGCTCGCCCAGGGCCACGCTGCCCTGCGTGAGCGCCGTCATCAACCGCGTGCAGCCCTGGTACACGAGCGGGTCGCCCGTGACTCCCTGGACGGCCAGCACCTCGTGGATGGCCTCCTGCACGGTAGCGGCACCGACCACGGCCTCGGCCAGCTCATCGGCCGCGCGGCGCAGCCCGCCGTCGTAGACGACGCGCACATCGCGGGCCGAGCGGGCACCGAGGGCTTGCCGCCAGGCATCGGCGAGCGGGGCGTCGGCGCACTCGGGCGCGTCCTCGCGCACCACGCGGGCAGGGCGGCCCTCCAGCAAGCAGAAGGGGTCGCGCGGCTGCGGGCCCAAATCGCCCACGGCCGCGGCATCACCTTGCGACGGGTCCAGCACCGCGCCGAAGGAGCCGAGGAACGCCACTGGGTCATCCGCCGCGACCCCCCGACGGGCGAAGCGCGCCCGGTCGAATACCACCTGGTAGAAGAGGGGGCCGCCCGAGAGGTCGGCGGCAGCATCGGGCGCAAGCGCCTCGTCGTCGGCAGCCAGCACGAGGGCGGCGACCTCATCCCACGAGTACCGCGCCTCAGCCCCGCCATCATCCGGCGAGCCGTCCTCCTCCGCCGCGAGCGGGCGGGTGGTCACCATCACCTCATCGATGGATCCCGATGCCGCGAAAGCCGCGCTCGCCAGGGCGATGCCCAGCTGCGCCGCATAGGCGCGCGCCATCTGGTCTCGCTCGACGGGCGCAAGCTCTACCCAGCGCGCTGCCGCCTCATCGTAGCGGTGGCGCGGCATGAGCGAGGCATCGGGCGCCGTCACCAGAAAGGCCGCCACGCCCGGCGCGGCCACGTCCACGTCGAACGCCACGCGGAAGCGATACGGCAGGCGCAGGCGCTCGAGGGCCTCGGCCACCGACACCCGCGCGTCCCACTCCCCCGCCGCCGACCCGGCGCCTTCGCCGCTCGAACGCGCCGCGTCGCCCACCTGGGAGGCAACGCCCACGCGCAGGGCCTCATCCCACTGGGCGCACGCGGCCTCATCGGCCAGGGCCGCCCGCGCGCCCAGGGCATCGCTCAGCAGCAGAAAGCGATTGAGCGCCGACTCCACAGCCCAGATCGTCCGCTCCGGAATGCCCGCGTCCTCGTCGACCTCGCCCAGGTAGAAGGTGTTCGCGTAGCGCCGCGTGCGGATGAGCCGTAGCGGCCCCTCCTCATCGGCGCCGTAGAGCCAGCCGCGACTCGCGCGATCCGTGAAGCCCGCCTCCTCCAGCCACGCCACCAGCAGCGACGCCAGCGCCGGCGGCCGCAAGGCCGGATCGCGCCGGGCGCGCTCCACCAGCAGGCGCACGGCACGCAGCCCGCGCACCGGGTTGGCGGTCCCCAGCAGCTCGAAGATGCACCCCAGCCCGCTCGACGGCACGGGGATGCCCGTGAGCGACGGTCGGTAGACGCAGGCCAGGTACGCCCGCGCCAACGCGTCGGGATAGGCCAGGCCGGATGCGGCGGCGCCGAAGTCGTACCAACTGCCGAACAGGTCGTAGCGCCCGGCGCTCACCCGGTACGACGCCACGCGCCGCTCCTCGCCGCCCGCGTCGGCAACCACCACCCAGCCCGCCTCATCGGCCTCCGGAGCCACCTCGTCATCGCGCACGAACGCCAGGTCGGGGACGCGAGCCGGCGGCACTTCGCTCGGCTCGTCGGCGGCAAAGGCGCGGCCGAAGCGGTCGAGGTACGCCAGGACACGCACCTCGCTGCGTCCCGTGAACTCCACGAGGTAGCGGTCGTCTTTGAAAGGGGCCGGCAGCACGCCGCACGCCCAGCCCACCGCCACGTCCGGGCCGATGGGACGCCCAGCCGGCGCCGCCTCGGCCGCCGTCGGCAGCCGCAGCACCGTGCCATGGGGTCCCGGGAGCACCCCGCCCTCGGGCAGCGGCTCCGAGAACGGGCCGCCGGAGGGCTCCTCCGTCCCGGGAAACGGCGCCAACGCGCCCTCAAGCACCCGTCGGGAGCCACCGAGCACCCCGGCCAGGCCGCCTATGCTGAAAACACGGGGCTCTCGGGCCCCGTCGTTGGTTTCCACGTCTCTTCGCTCCAAGCGGACAAGGCGCCCCTGCGAGGCGCCGCTCATCGTTCCGCTCAATTGTAGCGCAAGCCGTCCCTGCCCAGCGCCCGTCCGAAGTCCCGGCGCAAGGAGAGGATGCGATCCTCCTTCACCGCAGCGCCCTCCACGATGAAGAAGGCGACGTAAGGGCCGAGCCGCCCCAAGCACCGTCATTGCCGCCGAATTGCAGGCATGAAAAAGGGCCGCCCGCGAAGGACGGCCCCTCAGCACGGGGGGGGGTCGGCACACGATGCCGCGACCCCCGGGCGACGCAACCTAGTGGTGGCAGGCGTTCTCCGGGCCCATGGTGGGCACCTGGCCGGCGGCCACCATCTCGGCCACCTTGCCCACGTTGGGGGTCTGGTTCTCGAAGTACACGGTGATGCCCGCGTCGGCAAAGCCCATCATCGGACGCATGCCCATGCCGGCCGCCACGATGGCGTCCACGCCGGCATCGTGCAGCAGGCTCACAGGACGCAGGCAGCCGCCCTCCTCATGAGGCGGGTTGTCCAGCGCGTCCACCTCGGTGATCTCGCCATCGACGATGGTGACGATGGTGAAGCAGTCGCAGTGGCCGAAGTGGCCGCTGCGCTCGGCGTCCAGGCCGGCAGCGCCCATGGTGGGAACGGCAAGCTTGATGGCAGTCATAGGAGTCTCCTTCTCGTCGGCGCCCCGTCCCTCGGAGCGCGCTCTGGGTATCCCCACCATTCAAGCCGTTATCGCCCGCCGCGTCAACTATTCCCGGAATAAAAGGGCGGGCAGCGGGGACGGCATTCTCCCCCCCCGCTGCCCGTCCGGCCGCTGCCCCCACCGCCCCGCCAAGAAGCCGATGGGCAACTCGGGCGCCCGAAAGCCGCCCGGGCCTTCGCGGCCACAGGCCCGAGAGCCACGCGCACCCGACGACCACGCGCCCGCCGATCCCGCACACGCAGCAGGGCCCCGCGACGCTGCGCGGGGCCCTGACAAGACGATGAGACAGGCCGGCGGCGACGCGGCGCCATGCCCCCTAGTTCGCGCGGTAGTCCTTCCAGTCGTCGGGATGGCGGCCCCACAGTTCGGCGAACTTCTCCGTGGGCTGGATGCGCTCGGCCACGAGCGAGCCCATCAGCTCGGTGCCCACCACCTTGTCCTCCGGCGTGTCGGCCTGCTTGATGTCGCCGGTGCGGAAGCCCGCGTCCAGCACGGCGGTCACGGCGGCCAGCACGTCATCGGCGGCCTCCTGCATGCCGAAGCTGTAGCGCAGCATCATCTCTACCGAGAGGATCTGCGCCAGCGGGTTGGCGATGCCCTGCCCGGCGATGTCCGGCGCGCTGCCGTGGCTCGGCTCGTAGAGCGCCACGCCGTCGCCGAGGCTCGCGCTCGCCAGCATCCCGAGCGAGCCGGAGAGCATGGAGGCCTCATCCGACAGGATGTCGCCGAACATGTTCTCGGTCACCACCACGTCGAACTGGGACGGCCGGCAGATCAGCTGCATGGCCGCGTTGTCCACCAGCAGGTCTGAGAGCTCCACGTCCGGGTAGTCCTTGGCCACGTCGTGGACGATCTCGCGCCACAGACGGCTCGTCTCCAGCACGTTGGCCTTGTCGATGGAGCACACCTTGGAGTGGCGCTTGCGAGCCATCTCGAAGGCATGGCGCGCGATGCGGCGAATCTCGTACTCGCGGTACTCCAGCGTGTCGTAGGCGCGCTGGCCGTTGCCGCCGTTCTCGCCAGCGCCCTCCTCGTCGTAGAAGCGCTCACGCTCGCCGAAGTACAGGCCGCCGGTGAGCTCGCGCACGATGAGCAGGTCCACCCCGTCGATGACCTCGGGCTTGAGCGTGGAGGCGTCGGCCAGGGCGTTGAAGATGGTCACCGGGCGCAGGTTGGCGTAGAGCCCCAGCTCCTTGCGGATGCCCAGCAGTCCCTGCTCGGGACGAGGGCGCGTCGGGTCGGTGGTATCCCACTTCGGGCCGCCGACGGCCGCGAGCAGCACGGCGTCGGACGCCTTGGCCGTCTCCAGCGTGGCCGCAGGCAGCGCCTCGCCCGTCTCGTCGATGGCGATGCCGCCGATGAGGGCCTCGTCGTAGGTGAAGCCCACGCCGTACTTCTCGCCCACGGCGTCAAGCACCTTCACGCCCTCGGCGATGATCTCCGGGCCGATGCCATCACCCGGAAGCAAGCAGATGCGGTACGTCTTCATTTCACGCCTCTTTCCTGGTATACTCATGGAGCCGGCGAAGCCCGTAGGTTGTGACCCATGGACGGGCGGCGCAGGTTCAGTTGATTAGGTTAAGGCCGGTTGCCGCCGGCCTTTTCCTTTTCTCCCTTCGTCATCCGGCATTGCTTATATTCCCTCCACGTCTCGAGCAGAAACCCGGCGACCGTGGCAATGGCCGCAGCGACGTTCAGGATTTCTCGGAATACCTCCATAGGCGATCACTCCCTTCGGGGAGCGCCGCCCGCAATCGGACTTCGCCAGCTGCCGTCATTCTAACGGCGAGCGCGCCTCCCCCTGACCGGAGGCGGCGCGTCCACCAATTGACCATGCGTCTCTACCCCAGCCGCGCCTTCCAGCGGTTCACCAGGCCGCCGGCCTCGATGATCTCGCGGATGAACGGGGGGAACGGCTGGGCCGTGAAGGTCTGGCCGGTGGTCTCGTCGGTGATGACGCCCGCGTCGGCGTCCACGCTCACCACGTCGCCGTCGGCGATGGCGTCCACCGCCTCGGGGCACTCCATGATGGCCAGCCCCGTGTTGATGGCGTTGCGGTAGAAGATGCGCGCGAAGGACTTGGCGATGACCACGTCCACGCCGGCCGCCTTGATGGCGATGGGCGCGTGCTCGCGCGAGCTGCCACAGCCGAAGTTCTCCTCGGCCACGATGATGTCGCCCGGCGTCACCTTGTCCACGAACGCCGTGTCCAGGTCCTCCAGGCAGTGGCGGGCCAGCTCGGCCGGGTCAGAGGTGTTGAGGTAGCGCGCCGGGATGATGACGTCGGTGTCGATGTCGCGCCCGTAGCGATGGACGGTGCCCTTGAACTCCATGGCGTCCTCCTATTCCGCGTCCGCCGCGCAGGCGACGGGCTCCAGGTCTTCCGGCAGGCCGATGTGCCCCAGCACGGCGCTGGCGGCGGCGACGGCCGGCGAGGACAGGTACACCTCGCTCGTCGGGTCGCCCATGCGGCCGACGAAGTTGCGGTTGGTGGTGGCGATGGCGCGCTCGCCCGCGGCCAGGATGCCCATGTAGCCGCCCAGGCACGGGCCGCAGGTAGGCGTGGACACGGCGCAGTTGGCGTCGAGGAACACGTCCATCAGGCCCTCCTCCATGCACTGGCGGTAGACCTGCTGGGTGGCGGGGATGACGATGCAGCGCACGTCCGGATGCACCGTGCGCCCGCGCAGCACCGCCGCAGCCTGACGCATGTCGTCCAGCCGGCCGTTGGTGCAGCTGCCGATGACGGCCTGGTCGATCTTCACGTCACGGGCCTCGGCCACGGGACGGGTGTTGCTCGGCAGGTGCGGGAAGGCCACCGTCGGCACGATGTCCGCCGCGTCGATCTCAATGACCTGGGCAAACTGGGCGTCCTCGTCGGAATAGTAGGCGGTGTAGGGGCGCTCGACGCGGCCGTCCATATAGGCGCGGGTCACGTCGTCAACGGGGATGAGGCCCGCCTTGCCGCCGGCCTCGATGGCCATGTTGGAGATGGAGAGGCGCTCGTCCATGGGCAGGGCCTCGATGGCGCTGCCGGTGAACTCCATGGCCTTGTACAGCGCGCCGTCCACGCCGATCATGCCGATGATGTGCAGGATGACGTCCTTGCCGGTCACACCGGGGGCCAGCTCGCCGTCGATGACGAACTTGATGGTCTCGGGCACCTTGAACCACGCCTTGCCCGTAGCCATGCCCACGCCGGCGTCGGTAGACCCCACGCCCGTGGAGAACGCGCCGAGCGCGCCGTAGGTGCAGGTGTGGCTGTCGGCACCGATGATGAGGTCGCCCGCGCCCACCACGCCCTGCTCGGGCAGCAGCGCGTGCTCCACGCCCATGCAGCCCACCTCGTAGTAGTGGGTGACGCCCTGCTCGCGCGCGAAGTCACGCACGATCTTGGCCTGCTCGGCGCTCTTGATGTCCTTGTTGGGCACATAGTGGTCCGGCACCAGGATCACGCGCTCAGGATCAAACACGCGGTCGGTGATCTCGCAGACGGTCTTGATGGCGATAGGCGCCGTCACGTCGTTGGCCAGCACCAGGTCCAGGTCGCACTCGATGAGCTGCCCCGGCTCCACCTCGTCCAGGCCGGCGTGGGCGGCGAGAATCTTCTCCGCCATGGTCATGGGACGTGCCATGTACGCTCCCCTTCCGGTAATGCTTACGTAAAACCCCAGCATTGTACCACCGGCCCCCGCGGGAAAACGGCACAGTTAACCCTGGCGAAACAAAGGCGGCGGGAGGAAGGAGCCGGCGGCTCCGTGACGGGAGCGCGGACGCTCTGCGGCGAGAACCGGGCGCGAGCCGCATCCGGCGCAAGCGGCGCGACACCCGGCCAGCAGGCCACCGGCGAAACCCCGCCGCCTTCCCGTCCTCAGGCAGAGGCGCTACTCCGAAAGCGCCAGGCAGAGCGCGTCGAGCAGCGTGATGGCGAAGTGCTGGGCCGAGCGATCGGCACCGGCGTCCTCCCACATCTGGCTCGGCAGCGCCAGCGTGATGCGGGCCGGCCGCGCGGCGCGGGCCGCCGCGATGGCGGTCTTGAGCCGCAGGGAGAGCCCCTCGTCGTCAGTGCAGTCCACGGCGGGCACGGCCTCTTCCACCGGAGCGCCCTGCACCGCCACGTGCACGAGCAGCATGCGGTCGTCCGGCGCCACCGAGAGCGCGTCGGCGCTCACTATCTTAGAGGCCGGGTTCGTGGCCAGCGCCAGGTTCGACATGCGCGAGGCCACCGACCGCGCGAAGCCGTCGGTGCCGAACAGGCACAGCGCGTTGGCCTCCAGCACGTCGGCCGCGCGGGCAAAGCCCAGGTGCAGCGGCGCGTGGGCCGCCCCCTTCCCCTCCCACGAGTGATGGAGGTTGCGGAGGGCCGCATAGGTGTAGGCGCCGGCGATGCCGTCCGAGGGCAGGCCCAGGTTCAGCTGGAACTTGCGCAGGGCCATCTCGGTGTAGGCGCCGAAGATGGCGTCCTCATGCCCCACGGCAAAGCCGAGCGCGCCGAGGGCCTGCTGCAGCTCCAGCACGTCATGGCCGTGGAAGTAGGGCATACGCAGGTAGAGCGTGCGGTCGCCGAGCGAATAGGACGCATCCACCAGGGCCGCCCACACCTTCTCGGTCACCTCCGACGACTCGGGCACGCCCACGTTGCGGCAGAACGCGCGCACGGCCTGGGCAGTGGCCTCGTCGTAGGAGCCCGTCACCTGGTCTTCCGTCAGGTGGCCGATGAGCATCAGGCGATGCTGGACGTCTTCGACGGCAGGGCCCGTCTGGCCGATCTCGATGGCCTTCATGGCTACTTCAACCTGCTCACGAACCAGTCGGCCATGGACACGAGCAGATCACGCGAGGGCGACGGCTCCACCATGTCGATGAGACGGTTCTTCGCGATGCTCGTGAGGTTCTCCGCGTAGGCGCGCGCGTAGTCCACCGAGCCGCTCGCCTCCATGATCTCCACGGCCTCGGCCAGCACAGCCGGATCCTTCTCCTTCGAGGAGAGGATCTCGATCAGGCGGTCGCGCTGCGGCGAGCTCTGCAGCGCGTGCACCACCACGAGCGTGCGCTTGCCCTCGGTCAGGTCGTTGCGGAAGTCCTTCTTCGTGGACTCCTCGCTGCCCACCAGGTTGAGCAGGTCATCCTGGATCTGGAACGCCAGGCCCGTGTCCAGGCCATAGTTGCGCAGGGCCTCCACCTGGGCGTCCGTGCCGCCGCCGATGATGGCGCCGATGGCCAGGGGCACGGCGCCCGAATAGTGGGCGGTCTTGTGCGTGGCCATGACCAGGTAGTCCTCGGGCGTGATGTCGTAGCGGCCGTCTCGCGCCCAGCCGATGTCGAGCGCCTGCCCCTCGATGGTGCGGCGCGTCATGTTGATGAGCTCGGTCACCACGCGCACCTTGGTGGCGTCATCGAGGCTGGCATCGTTCATCACCGTGCCGTTGACCAGGGAAAGCGCCAGATCGCCCATGTTGATGGCCAAGCCGAGCCCCTCGGTGAGGTGCAGGCACGGCTCACCGCGGCGCAGCTCGGCCTCGTCGGCGATGTCGTCGTGGATGAGCGCCGCCGTGTGGAAGTGCTCGATGGCCGCAGCCGCCGAGGTGGCGCGCTCCATGTCGCCACCCACAGCTCGACAGGCCGCGAAGCAGATGAGCGGCCGGTGGCGCTTGCCGCCGTTCTGGCTGTAGGAGAACAGGGGCTCGTAGAGGTAGCGGTCCATGTCAGGATGGGTGCCCCGGGGAATGTACTCGTTGACGAGCGTGCCCACCTTGTCCGCGTAGCAGGTCAGGTACTCCTCGAAGGAGGTGGGGGGCTTCTCGACGCCTGCGATGATCTCGTTGATGGTATCCATAGCGCTTTCTTGCCTAGGGTCGGACGGTCAGCGTGCGGCGGAAGATATTGGTAGGGGCGAAGGGGTTCGAACCCTTAAGCCTTGCGGCGGCGGATTTTAAGTCCGCTGCGTATGCCAGTTCCGCCACGCCCCCGCAGCACAGCCCATCATGTTAGCACAGCGGCACCGGGAAAAACCTTACACTCACGCCACGACGGTGGAAGCCCACGGGCCGCAGGCGAGACTACCCGCGGGCGGCCTCGAGCACCATGCCGTCGAGGATGTCGGACTCGCTCACCGTGAAGCCGGGCAGGCCCATGAGGGCGAGCACCTCCTCCAGGATGACCATGCCCGCCACGATGACCGGCGCACGCCCCGGGTCGAGCCCCACCACCCGCTCGCGCTCGGTGAGGGGCAGCTCCTCCAGGCGCTCGGCCACCGCGCGCAGATCGGCGACGGAGACGAAGGCGCGGTGCACGCGCGCCGAGTCGTAGGAGGCCATCGCCTCGCGGACGGACACCACCGTGGTGGCCGTCCCCGCCACGGCCACCATGCGCCCCACGGCCACCGCCGTGCGCAGATCGGCGAAGTAGGGGGCCATCTCGTCGTGCGCCCAGGCCCGGGCGGCCGCGCGCTCGGCGGCGGTAGGCGGGTCGGACGCGAGGAAGCGCTCGGTCATGCGCCGGCAGCCCACGTCGAAGGAGCGCGCCATCGCCGGCTCCGCGCCAGCGCGGCCGGCCACCACCTCGGTGGAGCCGCCGCCGATGTCCACCACCGCCACGTCCTCGCCGGGGAACCCGCTGCTCGCGCCGAGGAACGAGAGCGCGGCCTCGCGCTGGCCGGGGATGACCGCCAGCGTGACGCCGCGCTCGGCCAGGAGCGCCGCGAACTCGGCGCCGTTGGCCGCGTCACGGGTCGCCGAGGTGGCCATGGCGATGGTCGTCACGGGACGGCCCGGCTCGGCCAGGGCGTCGCGCACCACAAGGTAGCGGTCGACCGCCGCCAGCACACGATCCATGGCAGCGCGCGAGAGCAGGCCCGAGGCGTCTACCCCCTCGCCAAGGTTGGTGATGGCGTATTCCTTGGCCAACTCGGTGATGGCGCCGTCAGCCGCCACATCGGCGACAAGCATGCGGCAGGTGACGGTTCCGATGTCGATGGCCGCATAGCGGCCGGGACGATACCCCATGACATGCTCCCTTCGCTTGCGGGAAAGCCGTCGGCCCGCAGCCGGCGGCACGGTGGCGGGGCGGCGCTAGCTCACCCCGAACAGCGGGTCGAGGAAGGAGTACCAGGTCTCAGGCGCGGGAATCTCGCCCGCCACGATGTTGGCCGTGAACCTCGACTCATCCGGCACGTCGATGCCCGTGACGCTCACAGAGCGCTCGCCCTCCATCACCCAGCCGAACTCCGCGCGAGCCTTGTCCTGCACCCCAGCGTCGGCTGACAGGTAGTCCACCTCGCGCTGGATGGCGTCGTTGCGCTGCTGGATGGCGTCGTACTCGGCCTGCAGACGGTCGCGCTCGCGCACCTCCTGGTAGTACTGCTGGGCCGGCGGATAGAGAAACACGCAGGTCAGCAGCAGGCATACGGCCACAGCGCCCAGGGTGACCAGGCGGTTGCGGGCCGAGCCGGCCTCCCGCTTGTCAGAGGGGCGGGACGGAGCGGACGAGCGGCGCGCACCGTCCCGGCCGTCCTGCAGGCGTGCGGCGCGCTTGTGCTGGCGGCCCATCTGGGTCTCGTAGACAGCGGCGCGAGGGCCCGACTCGGCGGCCGAGGGCTTGTCGTCGCCGTAGCGGCGGGTGAACTCACGGTCGGCCTTGGCCTTGGAGGCGCTGCGCCGCGCCTTCGACAGGCGGCCCATCAGGCCGCGCTTGGCAGGCGGCTCGTCCTCGACGCCCTCGTCGCGCGTGTCACGGCGGGCGCGGGTGCGCTCCAGGTAGTCTTCGGCTGCCGCCTCGCCAGCGTCGCGGCGGGCGACCCGCGCCTCAGCGGACGCGCCGCGCGGTCGGCGCCCCTCGGCGACCAGCGAGGAGGCTGCGCCACGAGCGGCGGCCGGCACCGCACCGCGCGAGCGAGTGCCGCGGGCGGGCGAGCCGCCGTCCAGCACGCGTACCTCGTCACGCAGGCCGTCGTAGCGGAAGGTCTCGCGGCCGCCCGGGAGGGATCCGCGAGAGGAGCGGCCCGCTGCCGCGCCGACGGACGACGCGTCGCGAGAGGCCCGCCCCACGACGGAGCCCAACGTCGCGCCGACGCCCGATATGTCCGCAGGGCGCGCCGCGCCACGACCGGCCTCACGCCCAGGTCGCATTGCGTCCCGCGCGCCCGCACGCGTGCCGGCAGTCGGGCGGCCCGCAGCGCCAGGGGCGTCGCTCGAGCGGCGCCCAGCGCCCTGACGAGTGCGCGCACCGCGGCCCGATTCCCCACGACTCCCCCATTCGGAACCGCTTTCAGACACAAAAGAACGACGCGAGCGCTTCGCGTCGTCGAAGGAAACGATATGCGTCTGCCGGTTCAAGTCCGAGGTGCTCCTTCAGGCATGGGGTTCGTTGGTAGTTCGGGTATGCGAGAAGCCTCTCGCAGGATACCACAGCCCCGCGCCGCGCCTCAACGCCGTCACGAAACAGACAAGCCCGCCGGGCCTCCCCGTCCGCGAGCGTCCCGCCACGCCCTTCCGAGAGCGTCCGACCCGCCCGCACGTCCCCCCCAAACACCAAGGCGCCCGGCCCCGTCCCGCCCCCCCCAAACGTCAAGGCACCCGGCCCCGCCTCGCACTCGATCGCACCCGGTCAGCTTTCGCGGCCTTTTCCTGCGAGAAAGTGCGGCTTTGCATGACAGAACCAGCCAAGCGCAAGGCCCGCTCCTTCCAGATCCCCCGTTTGCCCAGGTCGCAATCGCCAGCACCCAACGCCATCCCCGCTTAGACGCCAAGACCACCGCGAAAGTCATGCATATCCGCACTTTCTCGTAGAAAATCACCTCGTTTTGCGCCCGGCCCCAACGCCAAGGCCCATGAGGTGGCGCAGCCCACTATCCGCTCCGTGCAAGCAGCCGGGCGCCCACTCCTCGCGGAGCGGGCGCGCAAAGCAGCATCTCTTTACTTTCCGGGCGCCTTCGGAGCGCCGGGCACCTTCGGCGCACCCGGTGCCGCCGGGATCCCCGGAGCTCCCGGCACGCCTGGAGCTCCGGGAGCCATCGATCCCTTGGGCAGCTCAGCACCGCAAGAGGCGCATACGGAATCCGCCGAGCCGACCTTCTCTCCGCAATGGGGGCAGGTTCGCTCCGCATCAACAGCTGCAGGTCTAAAGCACATAGTCATTCCTTTCTAATCTCTCACGCCCTCTCTCTGAGAGCGCTAATCCCTCGAAGGAGAGGAGCTCGCCCCCGCATGAAGCGCAGCTATGAGCTGTCGGGCCATTCAAGAAGCCACAGGCAGGGCACAGGCCCGGGATGATCTTCATCGGCGCGTCTCGACCGGCAACAAGCGCGCACCGCCCACAAAGCGTGCAGAACTGGCCACACATCGCCTTCGTCCCTCCTCTCTACCATTCCTCACTTGTGAGATAATGTTCAACAGGCATTGACGGGAGGAGGGTGCATGCGCATCGATCATCTTCGGTACTTCGCAGATGCGGCTGACCTCCAATCCATCAAGCTTGCCGCTGAGAAAAACTGCATGAGCCCCCAAGGCATAAGTCGCGCTATTCATAACGTCGAGGAGGCTATCGGGGCTCCCCTCTTCGTACGCAACGCAAATAGCGTCTTGCTTACCCGCCGAGGACACGATCTGCTCCCCTACGCTCGTCGCGTTGTGGCTGACTACGACCTCCTCCTCGCTCAGAATCGTCAGCGGCCGCAAGACACCGCGCAAAAGCGCATCGAAGCCTACTGCTGCACTTTCTTCTTCGTCATGGGTCTCCTGCCACTTCTGCGCCAAGGCCTGCGCGGCCTCAGCTTGCCCACCCCAGAGCCCCAGATCATCCAAATGCATACCGCCTCCATCGTCAGCACACTTATCAATCAGCCCCCCCCCGGGGGGGGACGACAGCGACATCCAGCGAGTTGGGCTCCTGCTGTTCTTTGACACCTCGACTGAGCAGAACCAAGCCTTACAAGACTCGCTCCACTCTCATGGCATAGCCTATAGGCCCTACCTTCGCTATCACGACGTCGTCCTGGCAACGCCTCAGGCCTTTACTGCTGCCGGACTGGCTCCAGGAGACCCCGTAGGACGCCAAGCTTTGACCAAGCTGCCAGTTGTTTCCTCAAGCGGAGAGCAAAGGGTGGCTCTTGAACACTATCTCGGATCTCCCGCAGACACCTGCATAGAAGACATCGGAACCCGTCTCCAGATCATCCGCGAAGGACGCGGCGGCATCCTCGTGCCCCCTTTCTCCCAAGCTGCCAGCGATGAATCCCTCGAAGCGCGGGATCTGCGAACGCCTTACGGAGTGGAGATGGGCATCGCTGCGCATCCGGAGGTATTCGATGAGCCATTCGTGCTCTCACTGCTCACAACCTTGAATGCGCACTTTCGACCGCTTGCCGCCAATGGGCTCTGCCGCCTGCTCTAGCCCGCACTGCCTAAGGCATCCCGAGAAACGCGCATAGGGCCGGCAGAAGCGTCACCGACAGCGCCACAAGCACAACGGACGGTATCCACCCCACCCTCACCATATCGGCCATGGTGTAATAGCCGTAGCCATAGGTGAGCACAGGTACGCAGTCCAAAGGCAACAGATACGATATCGACGCCTGCCAAGCCACGACCATGACCATGGCAGCTACGCTAATTCCGTAATCTCCCGCCAGGGAGCCCAGAGGAAAAGCCAAGACGGCCGCTACAGCCGGCCCCACGGGCACTACGCCATGGATGAGGCAGCCCGCCACCGAAGCAGCCAGCAACATTCCAGTTGCCGTATGCAGCCCCGCAGGAACCAGAGCCACCACTCCATCAACGAACCATTGGCCAGCCCCTGTCACCACAATGAAATGAGCCACCGACATCACGCTCATAATCATGAGGATGACGCCCCAATTCATACGAGACAGCAAGGTGCGAAAATCCAGCACGCAGCAACCCGGCAACGACAGGGCGGCCAGAGCCAAGACAGCCACAAGAGCCGTATTGACGAAAGGCACCCACGAGCTAACCACCCATCCGATCAGAGCAGCCCCGATCACGATAAGCGTAGCCTTCTCGGCTCGCATCAAAGGGCCGCATGCACGAGCCTCGGAAACGATGAGTTCCAGGGCTTCCTCCTTAAGGGGCTCCGTTCGGAAAACCGTCGTTAAAGCCGCCCAGGCCACCACCAGCATGGCAACAGCCACCGGAGCTCCCAAGATAAACCACTGAGCAAACGTCACCTCCACACCGAAGAGATCCCTGAAAAGATCCACCGCCAAAACGTTGCATCCATTCCCCGTCATCACCGCGCAACCCCCGGCATAGGAGGCCCAGGGGATGCCCATCATGAGAGCCTTACCCAAAGAGGAGGAGCCAGCCTTCTCGCCATTCAATTCCAGCAAGCGCTTGCCCACAGAGATAAACACCCCGCAAGCCGCCACGTCGGACATGACAGTAGAGAGCGCCGCCACAGCCGCCATCAGTCCGAAAAGCATCTTGCGCGAGCTTGTCCCCGACCAGGCCAACACAGCCCCAGCTATGCGCGTCGGTATCGAAGTCGCATCAAGGGCAACAGTAAACGCGAAAGGGCCAAGCAGAAAGAAAACCGTGCTACCGATGGAGTTGGCAAACGCATCCTCGTAGGAGCATACGCCACAAAGCGGCATGGCCACGAGCATGAGCAGCGCCGTAATTGCCAGAGGAAGAGCCTCGCTCACCCAGAGCACCACCGCAACCAGAAGAATGGCCACGGTGGCCTTGCCCTCATGGCCAAGTCCAGGCACCTCTGGGCCCATAAGCGCCGACGCCAGCAAGACAGCCGCCACGACGAAAGGCGCCGCCTTTCTAAGCGTACCCAAGAGATTTCCGCGAACCGCACGCGCCTCCATTGACCCCGCGCCCCCTCACTTCATGCCCCGAGCCACCTCATCTGGATGGGGCGAAGGCTCTCTTCCGGGCCTTCGCCCCGAGGCAAACGTCTTACACAAGCCCCAGAACTGAACACATGAGGGGCATCACAGTGCAGTTGAGCGCCACCTGCAGAACGGTAGGAACCCACCCACACTTGGCCATGTCGCCAAATTTCAGGTACTTGTAGCCCTGGTAGGACACCAGGTTCACTGCATCGAGAGGCAAGAGGTAGGCGATGGCAGACCACCAGGCAACCGTCATGGCCATGGAGACCACGCTGCCGCCCGAGGCCACCATGAAGCCCACAAAGGGCACCGTCACCAGGCCGGCGACGGCCGGGCCGCCAGGAATGACGTTGTGGATAGCCATGGTCACGATCGAGCAAACAAGTAGCGTCAGCAGCCAGGGCATCGCAGCCACATCGCCGAAGACAACGTTGATGAGCCAGTCGACCGTGCCGGTGCTGGTAAGCGCCGCAACGATGGCGTTCACGGCCATCAGCATGAGAAGCAGCCCCCAAGGACTCTCTTTAACGAAATCGTCGAATTTGATGACGCGCAGCCGCGGAATGAACATGGCAGACAGAGCCAGCAGGGCCACCGAAGTGGTATTGAGCATGGCGACCCAAGAACCGGCGATCCACAGAACAAGCGTGATGAGGATGATGGCTACGTTGGCACGCTCGCGGAACGGCATAGGCGGCAGCTCGCCAGCGCTCCGGATGCCGGAATCCACAGCCTCCTGGGACAGAGGCTCGGGCCTAAACACCATCACCGCAGCAAGCCAAGTGCCAATAAGCAGCACCACAACGGGAATGGCGGCCACCATCACCCACTGGGCAAAAGTAATCTCTATGCCAAAGGTCGTCTGAACCATGCCGATAACCATCAGGTTGATGGGGCCACCGCAGGGAGTGAGCATGGAGCCGATGACCACGGCCCAAGGCACTGCGACGGCCATCGCCTTGCCCAGACGCGACTCGCCCTCGTCGCAGCCGCTCTCCTGCAGCAGCGAATGAACCAGCGCCATCATGACCGCCGCCAGCGCGATATTGCTCATAACAGTGGATATAGCTGCGGAAACAATCATGAACCCGAGGATGAGTTTCTTCGGATTGGTGCCCGACCACCGCAGGATGACGGCAATGAGGCGCTGCGCCACCGAAGAGTGCTTGATGAATACGGTGAACCCAAACGTACCCACCAGAAAGAGAATGAGGCTCGACATGGTAGCAGCCCAGGTATCGTTGAACGACATTATGCCGAACAGGGGAATAACGGCCACCATGGCCATGGCTGTCACCGGCACCGGCAGACAGCCCGTAGCCCAATAGATGATTCCGACGAGCAGAATAGCCAACGAAAGCGTGCCTTCGTGAGAGAGTCCAGGGATATCCACCACCAGCGCCGCCAATGCAATCAGCACAACGCCGACAACGAGCCAGACAAGACCCCTTGTCTCCTTTTTCTCGTTCATTTTCCTTCCTTTCTACGCAATAGCGCCGCTGCAGGGCTTCGGAGGCACTTGAAGAATGAGCTTCTGCTGGCCATCCAACTCGGCAGCCAGATCATCCACGTCGCCGTACCTCAGGCATTGCGCCTCGCAATGCTGCACGCATGAGGGAAGGAGGCCGGCCGACGTGCGTTCGGGACACTGGGTGCACTGAGCGGTATACACAGGCACGAAGTCGTATTGCCACTTCTTCGTGCCGTACTCCCAAGGGCCCACGCACTCCACCTTGATGCCGTACTGGCCCACCGGCAGGTCATGAAGCATCTGGCATGCCACCTCGCAGGCATGGCAGCCAAAGCAGTCGTCGTAATTGATGAGGAACGCCTTTGTCATATCCATCTCCCCCTAGCTCTCGTCAGTTACCTTGTAGATGCGGCACAGGCTTGACTTGTAGTTCGACCCTACGCCGCATTCGCCCACGGAATCCCAGTCGAGCAGGCGGTTGATGTTGAGATCGTCGACGTCGAAGTTGTTCTCCAAGCCAGCCTCGGGATGCGACCAACCATGAGTAGTAGCCACCACGCGAGGATCGACGGCCGGCGTAGTCTTGATCATGCGCTTGGCGCGGCCATAAAGGCCCTCCACCCATACCCACTCACCATCGTTCACGCCATAGGCGGCGGCGGTATCAGGATGGATCTCAAGCGTAGGCTCGGGAGCGATGGCGCGCAGGTGCTCTTGGCGTCGGTTCTCGCTATGGAACGTATTGAAGTCACGGCAGCCGGTGATGATGATCAGGGGATAATCCTCGTATTTGTCCGGCGTGGAATAGGGGCTAGGCGCCGGCTCGTGATAAGCGGGCATGGGATCCATCCCCAGATTGGCGTAGAACGTCGACCAGAGCTCCACACGACCCGTAGGGGTGTTGAAGCCTGGCTGGCCATCCGGTCGCAGCAGCCCCTTTTCGTACTTGTAATACTCGTAAGGCAGATAGACGGGAGCCTCCTCCTGCATCTGCTCGAAAGTAAGGCCGGTGGGCTCCAAGATGTAGGAGTACATGTCTTCCACCGTCTCCCAAGGCCACGCCTCAGGATTGAACCGCTTGCCCAGCTCGAGGTTGATCTCCATATCCGATTTGACCTCGCCGCCGTCAACAGCCTTGTTGATGGTCTCTCCGTGCTGCACGCCATCGCCCACGCGAATGCCATTGCGCTCCGGATACGTAGCCGCGGGCAGAACAATGTCACACAGCTTGTTCATCGTAACCGTCATGAACAGGTCGACGCCCACGTTGAACTCATTGAGCAGCAACGCCTTCTCCGCACGCACCGGATCGGGACCCGTACCCGTCAGCAGATCCGAGGTCTGGATCCAAGCCGCCTTCTGGACATAGGGCTCACCAGTCTCACAGGCACGGAGAATCAGCTGGTCGGAAGCATTAGTGACACCCGATCGATAGAAGGGGTACTCCTTAAGGCCGAGCATCTTCTCCTTCTGCTCCGGCGAGAGGAATTCGCTACCCCAGCCACCAATGTACTGCAGGAGCTCCGGCGGAACGATCATGCCACCCGGCTTCTCCAGATTGCCCGTGATGGCCGCGATGGAGAACATAGCCTGGCTGCCCGGCAGAGCCTCCTTAGTCTGGTCGATGGCAACGCCCCATTGCAGCGCCATGCCATCAGCGGCAGCGATGGCGCGAGAGGCTTCGACGAACTCCTCCTCGTCCACCCAGCACACCTCGGCCACCCGTGCCGGAGTCCACTCGCTCACCCTCTCGGCAAACTCGTCGAACCCATAGCACCAGCGCTCCACGAACTCATGATCGTAGAGGCCCTCCTTGATGATGACGTTGGCCATGCCCATGGCCAGGGCTGCGTCGGTGCCAGGGCGAATCTGCAGCCAGTACTTGGCACGCGAGGCAAGCCAGGTCAAGCGCGGATCGATAACCACCAACTCGCTCCCGCGATGCATGCAGTCGGTGATCCAAGGGCCATACAAACCATCAGAGTTGGAGGCGATGGGGTTGTTTCCCCAGATCAGAATAATCTCCGGCACCTTCCAGGCCGGATTGTCGTAGCGATCGGCAAATTGCTGGGAGTAGTCGCCCACGTAGAAATTACCGCAAGTGGATTGGCAGCCAAACACACGGGGGAGATAGCAAGCGATGCCGTTGATGCCCGACGTAAGGTTAGGACTTCCGAACGACCAGGCCAGGCGCGAGATGTACGTGGCGATATCGCGGCCGGTGCCCTTCCAGAACGAGACCGACTCCGCGCCGAAGTTATCCCGGTAGTACTTGAATCTCTCCTCAATGGTGTCGAAGGCCTCTTCCCACGTGATGCGCTCCCACTTAGAGGCATCTCCGCGGAACTGAGGGTCTCGCTTGAGAGGATAACGCAGACGATCCTCATGGTTCACAGCCTCAGTCAGCGCCAGGCAACGACAGCAGAGACGTCCCTGGTTGTACGGATTATCGGGGTCGCCTTCGACGCGGACGAGCTTGCCATCCTTGTCGGTGAACATGAGCACCCCGCAGCCGTCGTGGCATCCAGGGCCCGACCAGGCGCTTCCCCGCGTGACAGTCAGGTCTCCCACCTGATAGCGATAGGGCTTGTCGTGGGGAACACGAACGCACGCCTCGCTAATTTCCATATTCGCTCCTCCTTATCCTCGATTGGCCAGAAGGAGGATCAGAAGGCCGAGACAGCCTCGGGGAAGAGACGATCGACCGTTCCCCTCCTTCCGCTCACACCTTATCGAGCAGAAAAGGGGTCGAAAACGAGCGGCTTCGACGCCATAGGCCAACATTTCGATGGCCTAAAGCAACCTGTTCCCAACGCAAAGACGCCCGGCCCCGCCTTCGCGGAACCGGGCGCCTCGCGTCTTCTCAGACGACGACCCTACAGGTTGAGCCCCTTGATGTAGGTCGACCACTTCTCGAACGACTCGTCGCTGATGGCGTGCTCCATGAGACAGGCCTCGTGGTCAGCTCGCTCCTCGGGGATGCCGAGGGCCTTGTGCAGGAACTGGAACAGCAGGTTATGACGATCCAGCACCGACAAGCCGTAATCGTAGCCCGGCTTCGTCAGGGTGATGTCGCCGTAGTAGGGCTGCTCCGCGTAGCCCTTCTCCTTCAGAACCGACATGGCCTTGTTGACCGACGCCTTCGAGACGCCCATCTTGGTAGCCACGTCGACGGACCGGATGGGCTTCTCCGGCGAGGCCCCCAGCATGACCATGGCTTCGAGATAGTCCTCGTGGGACATGGACATCTTCTCCACCGCACCCCTCCCTTCCTTAGGTACGGGCTATGGTACCACAGCCCGTCGCTGCCAGGCGGAAGGCTCAGCGTTCGACCAAACCGCCGTCGCAACGGGCCGGGATCGAGGCCGCCAGGGCTGGCTTGTCCGACAGCCCGAGGGACGACGCTCCCTGGGAAGGACAGCCGCCCGAGGGACAGCTGCCGCCGGCGCAGCCCGCGCATCCGGCACAGCCTCCCTCCTTATCGTGGCAGTCGCAGAGGCCACGATGGGTCAGGCGCCGTACCGCCAGGGCAGCGAGGGCGGCGATGACCGCCAGCAGCAGCACCGTCGAGGGGGTGAAGGCCATCTCAAGCATCGTCGTTCTCCTTCAGACGTCGGGCTCTAGGCGTTCTGGGCGGCCGTGCCGGCAGCCACCTTGTCCTGCTTGGGACGCGGCGCGGGGCGCAGCAGCAGGAACAGCATGCCCGCCAGCACGGCCAGGGCCACCACAGTCCACAGGCTGAAGTCCACCTCACCCAGGGCCAGGCCGCCCAGCTGGTAGATCATGAGGCCCACGCACCAGGCGAACCCGCACAGGTAGCCGATGGTCGCCCAGGTCCACTTGGCGGACATCATCTGGCGGCGGATGGTGCCGATGGCCGCGAAGCAGGGAGCACACAGCAGGTTGAAGGCGCAGAAGGCCATGATGGCCGCGCTGCCGCCGCCCAGCATGGCGGCAAAGGAGGCCCACAGGGACGGATCGGTCTCGCCCGCCTCGCCGAGGCTGGTGATGACGCCCACGGTGGCCACGACGTTCTCCTTGGCCACCAGGCCCGTGATGGAGGTGACGGTGGACTCCCAGGTGCCGAAGCCCAGCGGCGCGAAGACCCACGCCAGCAGGTTGCCCAAGCCAGCCATCAGGCTGTACTGGATGTAGTCGTCCATGTCGGGGTCAAGCAGGCCGAACTGCCCCTCGTAGAAGCCGAAGTTGAGCAAAAACCAGATGACCATCGAAGACAGGAAGATGATGGTTCCGGCCTTCACCACGTAGCTGCGCACGCGCTCCCACATGGACAGCAGCACGTTCTTGGCCGTGGGGATGTGGTACTGGGGCAGCTCCATGATGAAGGGGGCCACCTCGCCCGCGAAGGCCTTGAACTTCTTCAGGATGATGCAGGACAGGATGATGGCGGCCAGGCCCAGGAAGTAGAACAGCGGCGCGACCCACCAGGTGGCCTCGTAGTCGCCGCCGGCCAGGGCGCCGAAGACCAGCGCGATGATGGGCAGCTTGGCGCCGCAGGGGATCATCGTGGTGGTCATGATGGTCATGCGGCGGTCCTTCTCGTTCTCGATGGTCTTGGTGGCCATGACCGCGGGCACGCCGCAGCCGGAGGCGATGAGCATCGGGATGAAGGACTTGCCGGACAGGCCGAAGCGGCGGAAGATGCGATCCATGATGAAGGCGACGCGGGCCATGTAGCCGCAGCCCTCCAGGATGCCGAGCAGGATGAACAGCACGATCAGCTGCGGGATGAAGCCGATGACGGCGCCCACGCCGGCGATGATGCCGTCCAGGATGAGGGACTGGATCCACGGCGCGGCGTCGATGGCCTCGAGCCAGCCGCCCACCACCACGGGCACGCCCACGTGGTAGAAGCCGTAGTCGGCCGGATCGGGCTCCTCGGCCTCGAGGGCCTTGGCGAAGGCGGCGGAGTCGATGGCCTCGATGGCGACCTCGCCGGTCTCCTCGTCCTCGACCTCCATCTCGCCCTCGACGCCCGCGCTGGCCGCGGCGTACATGAAGTTCTCGATGACTTCCTCGTCCTCGGCGTTGGGCTCCTCGGCCTCGAGGGCGGCGGTGAAGCCCTCCACGTCCAGGCCGTCCTCCTCGGCCGCCTCCAGGCAGGCGTCGATCTGCGCCTGGTAGCCCTCGTACTCCTCGGCGTCGGCCTCGTAGGACTCGGTGTTGGTGTAGAGCCAGCCGTCGCCGAACAGGCCGTCGTTGGCCCAGTCGGTCACGAGCGTGCCCACCGTGGACACCGAGATGTAGTACACAAGGAACATGATGACGACGAAGATGGGGATGCCCAGGATGCGGTTGGTGACCACGCGGTCGATCTTCTGGGTGGTGGTCATGGCCTTGGGCGACTTCTTGACGCACGCAGCACACACGTCGCCGATGTTGTCGTAGCGCTCGTTGGTGACGATGGACTCGGCGTCGTCGTCCTCGGCCTCCTCAAGCGCCTCGCGGATGGCGTCGATGCGCGCCAGGTCATCCGCCGGCAAGCTGAGCGCGTCGATGGTCAGCTCCTCGCCCTCCAGCAGCTTGATGGCGAACCAGCGAGCCTGGGCCGGCTTCACACGAGAGCCCAGGATTTCGGACACCTGCGCGAGCGCCGCCTCGGCATCGCCGGAGAAGCGCAGCTCGGGAGTGGCAGGCTGGCCCGCCTTGGCCGCCTCGACCGCCTTCGCGATAAGCTCCTCGACGCCCCGGCCCTTGAGCGCGGTGGTCTCGACGACGGGACAGCCCAGACGCTGCGAGAGCCCCTCCACATTGATCTCATCACCGTTCTTGCGCACCAGATCCATCATGTTGAGCGCGACGACCACCGGCAGGCCCAGGTCCAGGATCTGCGTGGTCAGGTACAGGTTGCGTTCCAGGTTGGTGGCGTCCACCAGGTTGACCACCACGTCGGGCTGCCCGCTCAGCAGGTAGTCACGCGTGACGATCTCCTCGGGGGTGTAGGGGGAAAGCGAGTACACTCCCGGCAGGTCCGTGACGGTCACGTCCTTGTCGCGGGTGTACTTGCCCTCCTTCTTCTCAACGGTCACGCCGGGCCAGTTGCCAACGTACTGGTTGGCCCCCGTGAGCTCGTTGAACATGGTCGTCTTGCCGCAGTTGGGATTGCCGGCAAGCGCAATGTTGATTCCCATGATCTGCCTTCCGTCTCTCTCGTGTTTCTCTCGTGTTTCTCTCATTAGCGTCAACTCAAGTTAACCACTACTAACTGCAATGCCAAAAAAATCGCGCCCCTGCGCGAACGCGACCGTGACCGCCCAGCCGCTTGGCCACTTGACCCCCCCAGCCGCTTGGCCACTTGACCGCTTGACCGCTTGGCCCCCAGCCGCTTGGCCGCCTCGGAGCCCCCCATCGCCAAAAGTGCAAAACTCCGCTCTCGAACTGGCTTTTCACTCGCGATGAACCAGCCGCTTGCGAAAGATCCTCGCCAGCGGAGCCAGTAGGGCGGCCCGGATGATCGGCGCCACGCGAGCGAGCAAGCGCAAGCCGCAGGATGCGAAGCGCAGAGCGATGGCTCAGAGCGCGGGGCTCGGGGTACGCGGCCCAAGACACGAAGCTCGGAGCACGAAGCTCGGGGCACAAAGCACGGGGCCCGGACTCAAAGCGAAGGGCGCGAGCCAAGCCCAAGCGCAGGGCGCTGGACGCAAGCCGGCGCGGGAAGCGCGACACCTCAGACGCCGCCGCTCGACACGACCCCAGGAGGTGCGGCCGATCTGGCGTGACGCGAGGGCGCGACCTGGGGGCCCTAGGAGACCAGCACCTGCTGGGCCTCGTCCTTGCGCAGCGACAGCTCGAAGCCGCGCACGGTCACCTCGATGGGATCGCCGAGCGGCGCCACCTTGCGCACGAAGACGTCGGTGCCCTTCGTGATGCCCATGTCCATGATGCGGCGCTTCACCGCACCCTCACCCGTCAGGCGACGAACCACTGCCGACTGCCCCACCGGCACGTCGCGCAGCGTCCGCGTCCCTTCCATCTCGCTCATTCCTTTCCTTCCCTTCAAACTCGTGGCGCTAACACTGATAGGCATCTGCCCGAAGACACGTCGCCCGCCGTCGGAATGTTTCACGTGAAACACTCGTACGCCGCAACGGAAGCGATTCCCGCGAAATACCGGCGGAATCCCAGCAAGATTCCGACGCAATCCCCGCCGAGACTCCGGCAAAGTCCCGCCAAAGTCTCTCCGAAGCCCCCCGAGGGCTTTCCCGGGATCCTCGCAAGATCATCGCGAACCGCTCGCGAACCGCTCGCAAGACGCCCACCCTATCGCGTTCGCCCTCGCAGCCGCATCGCGTTCGCCCTCGCAACCGCTTAGAGCTCGCCCCCGCAGCCACACCGCGCTCGGCCCCGCAGTCGCATCGCCCCGCCCCATGCCTCGCGAACTCCCATGCCACGCGAATGTTTCACGTGAAACATTCGTACGCGCCATGATGCGACCCAGGCACTGCGCGGAATGCAGCCGGCAGCTCGGCCCTAAGCAGCGGCGGTGATGATCTTCGACGCCACCGAACGGTCGAGCGCCACTTGAGCGCCCTTGACCTCGACGATGTAGTTGCCGGCCTGCTCGCTCACCACGCGCACGACGGCGCCCTCGACGAAGCCGAGGTTCTCCAGATGATGATGCACCTCGCCGCGTCCGCGCACCTTCGCCACGCGCGCCGCGTCCCCGCTTCGCAGAAACGTGAGCGGCATCTGGGGCAGCGCGCCCGCCGCGGTCGTCGGGTCCATCGTCGCCGGAACGGCAGCGGAGACGACGGTCACCCTGCCGTCTGCAGCGCCAGCGAAGCCAGCGCCGGTCATCGTCATCACGCCTTCCATGCAGACTCCTATCAGTGTTAGCTTACTGAAACAAAAAGTATCATACAGCAAACTCTTACCAAATGGAACCATGGATAACTTTTTCGCTCAGAATTAGGAACCTCCCGGCCCGAAAGGCTGAAGAGCCCCCAGCGGCGGCACGCCTAGGGCAAATCGCAGACGCAAGACCAGACGGCGCCCGTCCCCCGGGCGAACTCGCAGCCGAAACAGCTCTCCTTCTCGCAGCGCCGATCCGATCGCATCTCCTCCGGAAGCAGGTCTGCGGAAAGGCCCGCGAACGCCTCAGCCAGGGCGGCCTGTTCCGCGTCCACCCGCCCCGCGGCAGCTTCGACCGCCTCCATTGCCGCCACGGCAAGGGCGGCGAGCTGCTCCATGCCTCGCCCGGTGGGATGGGTGCCGTCGCTCGCCTCGTAGTCGAAGCCCGCAGCGCGCACATCGGCCACCAGGCAGCCATTGGCAACTGCCGATGCGCGGATGACGTCGTTGTAGTCATCGAGGTCGATCCCACGCAGCCGGTACGCGAAGGAGGCGCGCCCCGCCCCGAGCTCACGCCCAGGCAGCAGCGTCAGGCACCAGATGCGCGCATGGGGGCAGGCCTTCCGCATCCGAGCAAGCATGGCATCATAGGCGCGAGCGAATGACGGCAGCGACTCCTCAGTCGCAGGCCCGGGCTCGCCCTCGGGGACGGCCAGCGCCTCGGGACACTGCGGCATGGCCGCGCTGCGCGCCGCAGCCTGGGCCCAAGGACCGGCCCACCCATAGTCGTTGATGCCGATGAACACCAGCACGTCATCGGGCTCCTCGCCGTCAGGCCCCGCAATCTCCGCGATGCGCTCAGGCGTGTGCCCGGCGGGGAATCCCGCGCCATCCACCATCGAGCCGGAAAACGCCGCGTTCGACACCAGCCTGCCGTCGAAATGTGCGATCACCCGGGCCCACCAGGTGTCCTCCGGCTCGAGCACGCCGGTCGACCGTCGCAGGTCACCCGCATAGTAGATGCGGTTGGCCGGGCTCGTCACCCCCTCGAAAGTAGAAATGGAATCCCCAAAGACCGAGAACGTGCGCTGCGCCATGGGCCCTCCTCGCCTCGCGACCAGACGACGCGCCGCCCACGCAGGGCGATTGCGCGTTGCATGAAAACCTGGGGCGGCGGCAAGCCGGCCCGAATCGCAGCATAGTATACTTGTCCGCGTCCGTCCCAGAGAAGGAAGAGACCCCATGACAAACGCCTCATCCGGCGAAGCCGGCCAGAACCTCTACGTCGACACGCGCGGCTGCTGCGAGGCCCCCGTTCCCTTCACCGAGGCCGTCGTAAACGGCCTGGCCCAAGGTGGCGGCCTCTATGTGCCCGAGCGCATCCCCACGCTCACCCTTGAGGAGATCACGGCCCTCGCCAAGCTGCCCTACGCCCAGCGCGCAGCGGCCATCTACAAGGCCTTCGCCATCGACCTTCCCGACGATGAGATCGACCGTCTGATGGCCCGCTCCTACGGCGACAACTTCGATGACGACGCCATCTGCCCCATCACCTCGCTGGATGACGATACGCACGTCCTCGAGCTGTGGCATGGGCCCACCAGCGCCTTCAAGGACATGGCGCTCCAGTGCCTGCCGCAGTTCTTCTCCGCCAGCGCAAGCGCCCTGCGCGAGTCCGGACAGCTCGACCACGAGTTCCTCATCCTGGTCGCCACCTCCGGCGATACGGGGAAGGCAGCACTTGAGGGCTTCAAGAACGCCGAGGGCGTGCGCATCGGCGTGCTCTTCCCCGACACCGGCGTGAGCGACATCCAGCGCAAGCAGATGGTCACCACCACTGGCGACAACGTCCAAGTATGGGGCGTGCGCGGCAACTTCGATGACTGCCAAACCGGTGTCAAGAAGGCCTTCTCGGATGATGCCTTCGCCCAGAAGCTTCTCCGCGAGCACAGCGTGGCCCTCTCAAGCGCCAACTCCATCAACTGGGGGCGTCTCATGCCCCAGATCGTCTACTACGTCTCCAGCTATGCTGAGCTAGTAGCCCAGGGCAAGGTGGAGGCCGGCGCACCCGTGGACGTCTGCGTGCCCACGGGCAACTTCGGCAACATCCTGGCCGCCTGGTACGCGAAGGCCATGGGGGTTCCCTTCGGCACGCTCATGTGCGCCAGCAACGAGAAC
The DNA here is from genome assembly GCF_009911695.1 of Enterorhabdus sp. P55. Lineage (GTDB taxonomy): Bacteria > Actinomycetota > Coriobacteriia > Coriobacteriales > Eggerthellaceae > Enterorhabdus. The sequence continues at coordinate 50,843 of NZ_QWKK01000005.1, forward strand.
CGCGTCCTCGCCGACTTCATCAACACCGGCACCTACGACATCTCCGACCGCGACTTCGTGACCACCCCCTCCCCCTCGATGGACATCCTCGTCTCCTCGAACCTGGAGCGCCAGCTCTTCGAGCTCACCGGTCGCGACACCCAGGCCATTGCCGGCTGGATGCGCGATTTGTCGGAGAGCCGCCGCTTCCGCGTAGACGCCGACACCTTCGCCAAGGTGCGTGCTGACTTCGTGGCAGACTCCGTAGGAAACGACGAGTGCCTCGCCGTCATCCGAGAGGTTCTCGATGAGCACGGCTACCTGCTCGACCCGCACACGGCCGTCGCCTACCGCGTGGCCCAGAACGTTCGCGGCGAGAACCCGGTGCTCATAGCCAGCACGGCCCACTGGGCGAAGTTCGGCGACAACGTGTACCGCGCCCTCCACGATCTGCCGGCCGGCGCCCCGCTGCCCGCAGACGTGGCGGCCCTCACTGGCTGCCAGCTCAACGAGCTCATCTCGCGGGAGACGGGCGGGCGAGCCATCCCCGCCGGGCTCTCCTCCCTCGACGAGATGCCCGTGCGATTCGCCGAGGTGATCGACGGCGACGTCGCCTCCATCGAGTCGGCCGCGGAGGATTTCCTCAGCCGCTAAGACGCCTTCCGTGCGAAAATAGCCCGGGGAGCCACTCATGAGCGCCCCCGGGCTCGTCGATAGCCAGCTCGCGCCCACACGCAAGCCAACGTGTTGCGCAGCCAACAGGGCATCACGACCCACCAGACCGAAGGGACTCGCCATGGACCAACTTGACAAGCTCGAGACGAGCGTTCGACTCTCCGTAAGAAACCCCCTTTCCGAGAGCACCTCCGTCTTCGGCCGCGGCGTTGCCGACCTCTGCCTGGGAGTGCGCACCCACGGCTCGCTCAACGCCGCCGCGAAGCACATGGGCATGGCCTACAGCAAGGCATGGCGCATCATCAAGGACACCGAAGCCGCCCTCGACGTCCAGCTGCTGAACCGAGACGGTGCCCACGGAAGCGAGCTCACCGAGGAGGGCGGTCGCATCCTCGACACCTACATCGCCATCAACAACCGCCTCCAGGCCGAGGCGCAGCAGCTCTTCGCCGAGCTCACCTCCTAGGCGCCGACACCGCAGCCTTCTCCCGCACCGCCCGCGCGACGCCAGGAGAACCCGCCCCGCCACCGCGCAGCGCCGATGCCTCGGCTCCCATCGATGCACAGTCCTCGTAGGGCGGTATCAGCTCAGCCGCCCAAACCTGGTCGGGATCAGAGAGGCTGCGAACCTCAAGCCTTACCGCCCAGCGCCTCATGTCACCCTCGCGCAGCGGCGCAGCCTCCTCCAAATTGCTTGCCGCCTTCTCCAGCGCCGGCTCGCTCCCAAAGCGATAGAGGCAGCCGTAGCACACCTCCATATCCTCGAAGAGCGTAGTCTTGCACACCGGGCACACCTTCATGGCTCCCCCTCTCATCGCAGCGCCGTTCCCATGACGGCCATCTCAACCTTGTCGCCCGCGCTCAACCACGGGCCCTCGCCCGCAAACCGCTCAAGCACGGCCCGGGCCCTCCGGCAGCGCAGACGCCGCCCGGGAGCGACTGCGCGATGGGCCTCGACCACAAGCCCCGTAGCATCCACGAACGCGACATCGACGGCATGTCCCATGCCAAAAGTGTGGACATCGCGACAGGGCGCGAGCAGCATCACCCCCGCCTGAGGGCGGCGGAAAAGAAGCCCACGCAGGCGCGATGCCAGACTCGTCGCCAGGCAGAGCGATCCCAAGCCCCCTCCCATGCGCCCCTCGAAAGAGCGCTCCCCAACTGTCGCACATCTCGACACGCCGCCACGGGCAACGGCGCCACGCAGGTCGTCGGGATCAACCAGCGGTACCATGCGGCCCGGCGCGCGCCGCCTCAGCCAACCTTCCTGGCACCGCATCGCGCCCCTCGTCCGAGCGAGACTCCGATGCGAGCGCTCGCGACGCCGTGGCGCCCGCCCCTCCGCTGGGACGCCTCGCGCCCTGCCCGTTATTCCACCATCCGCACGCGCACCACGACGCTTGTCCATCCTGCTGCATCGGTGCACGACACCATTGCCCATCGACATAGCCCCTCTCCTTTCACGAACGTCGCGCAGCCCTCCACGCCGCTGGGAACCCCCAGCCAGCCTCGGTCGACCAGCGCTTTCGCCAGCATCTCGGCCCTATCGGCCGCAACGCCGGGGAAGACGAAGCCCAGCACCTGCCCATCTTCGCTGGCGTATGACTCCCGAGCACCCTCGGGAGCAAACAGCTCCTCGACGAACCATGCCGGAGCCGACGGCCCCGCACGATAGCCGGGAAGCACCTCCTCCCACGCTGTCTCGCCACCAAGCGCAGCTCTCACCAGAGGGGACGCACGTGCTGGCCCCGCCACCTCGGGCGCGGGCCCCTCCTCCAGCCGTTGCAACAGCCCCGGTACCGCCACCATCCCCAGCATCCCTGCCACGAGCGCCGCAGCCGCAAGCGCCCGCCTCCGCTGCCTCTTCTCGCCCATTCGCCCTCCTCAGAACAGCATTCCCGGCTTGTACGGATCCACCGTCAGCGACACCCGATGCTCCAGACGCGGAAGCCGCACGCCGAGCACCTCGTCACGCAGCCCCAGCCCGAACAAGGTCGGGGCATAGGCCAGCGTGGCCGTGTAGGTGACATGCCCGAGCACACCGCCCGACACCTCCACTCCCACCGCCAGGTTGTCGCGCACGAGCGCCTCCTCGATCACCGCCCGAACCTCCTCGGCGCCCCGCCCCGCGTCCTGCCCGTACGCCGGCGACGCCGCACAGAGACGCACCGCGTTACGCGCCACCCGATCGAAGGCTGCGCAGTCTCCGAAGAACGTGAGCGCATTCACGGCAACAACCGCCACGATGAGCACCACCGGCAGCACGACTAGCAGCTCCACGGTCATCTGGCCCCGGTCGTCAGCCTGCACCCGGCTGCAAAGCAAGGCGATGCCCGCTCTCACTGCCATGGCCTGATCACCTCCGTCGCCTCGCCGTACAAGGATCCCACCGCATCGAAGCAACGTTCCACCAGGCTGCGAGCACCCTCGCCAAGGGAGGGCGGCAGCGCCACAATCACGGGAATGGACACACCTCCGACCGGCAGCTCGATTCGCGCCACCTCGATCCCGCGCTCGCCAGCCGCCACGGCATCAAGCGCCTCAGCCTCTAGCTCCAGAGCCACCGACGAGAACAGATCAGCGGCCGGAGACGAGAACCGGAGAGCTTGCTCCCTCACCGAACGATATGTGGCAGAAAACCTCCCCTCTCCCTCAGCGACCACATGCACGCTGTTCACGAGCACCGGCCTTAAGGCGTTCAGCCGAGCCGGCTGCAAGCCCGCCGACGAGAAGGCGCCCTGCAAAGCGCCAGCCGCCCACGAGCCCAACCCGCTGGCACTGACCAGCGGAACGGAGGAGGCCGTCGCCTCTACAGCGCCCGTAAGTGCCTCCTGCCCCTTCCCGTAGACACGTAGCAACCCCGACCAGGCATCGAGCACGATGCGCGCCGCCCCCACCGCCGCGCCAGCATCCTGACCGAAGCTGTCCAGCAGCGCCGTGATGACCGTTTGCCCCTCGGGCGAGGGATCTTCGAGCAACGTTGAGCCCGAGACGGCTGCCCGCGAGCCCAGCGTCATGCCGCCGACGACGAACAACGACTCAAAGCCTTTGTCTGCCGCCACGGAGCCCGTGCTCACCACCAACGACACTGCGCCCCGGTACCCCGGAGGAGCCGCCTTGATGCGATAGGCGCCTGCCGACCGAGCCGCTTCAGCGCATTTTCCGATGAGGTCTCCCGCCGCGCCCTTGGCCGCTTCCAACTCTGGCGCGAGCCTCTCCTTGGCGGACCGATACTCGTCAGCCGCCTGGGCTATGGCCGCATAGTGGTACTCGAACCCGTTCTCGATGGCCGTAGACGCCGACGCCACGCTTCCCAAGCTTGACGACGTGAATTCGCACGCAGGGCAAAGCGAGAACTCGCCCGCCTCCCAGTCGGCAGCAGAGCCCATCCCCACTGCCTCCGCCGCGCCCGGGCAGCCACTCCAGGCGTGCATGGCGCGCTGCTCCCCCTCCGTGATGGGAAACGCGACCATGCGATAGAGCGCCGTTTGCCTCATCTCGTCAGTGTTGCGCGGCAGCCGCGGAAAGAAGGCATCGAACGAGTCATCCGTCTCAATCACATAGCCACGCGCAAGCTCATCGGCAGCGAACCGGTAGAACAGCTTGCGCAGAGCCGACCGAGCCTGCTCCTCCACATCGTCTGTCGCAGGGCGTTCCTGGGCCAAGCGCTGCACGTAGTAGGCGCGAGCCCGCTTGAGCGGCACCGCAAACGACCAGGCATCGACGCTGCGATAGAGCGGGTTGAGCGATTCGTCTAAGGCAGCCAGGTGGTTCGCACGCTCGTAGAGGCAGTAGCCAGGGTGAGCGCCGCAATCTCGCTCGAAGGCCCGCTCCTTAGCCTCCTGCGCTTCGCGTGCCGCCTGCTCCGCCGCGGCAGCCGCGCGCTCGAGGGCGCCGGAATTCCCCTCCATGGACTCGCGCAGCACGCCAGCCGCCGCATCGACCCCCACCGTGATGTCGACTCCCTTGGAGGGGACGAGCATGGCTGCTGTCAGGTAACCGCCACCCGAAGCGCCGCCCTGGTTGGCGGCCCCCACAGCCGCAGCGTTGGCGGCTGCCAGAAAGGGCAAGGCGGCCTGGAGCCGATTGAGCCCCCGCGCTGCGCGCTCGGCGAAGGCGCTGCGCGCGTCCAGAATCTTCGAACCCAGCTCCACCAAGCGTGCGCCCACGCTCGCGGTCGGCGGAACGCACAGCGCCACCACCCCTGCGCCATAGGTCACCGCCCCCAGCAATGAGAGCGACAACACCACCGCGTCGCACAGACGCACCGCCACCATAAACTCCGCCACAGGGTTCTCGGCAGCCAGCGCTGCCGCGTCGGCAACCTCTTGAATATCGGCCGCGGCGGCATTCACTCGGTAGACCTGAGCGCTGCTGAACACGAGCGCCAAAACCAGCAGCAGCGCCACGGCCATGCCCGCCGTGGTAAGCCCCTCCTCATCGCAGATGAGCCGACCCCACACGTCCCTGGCAATTCCTCGCGTCACCTGCCGATGCTCCTCACCCGTCCTCATCGATCCACGCTCCTATCCAGCGGGCCGGGTCGCGCCCGACCTGTGCCCCCGCCGTCCACGCCGGCTGCGTCGGCATCGACCGCTCCACTGACATCACGATGTTGCCGCGCTCGTTCGCCAACCCCAGCAACGCCGCTCCGCCGTCAAGCAGGGGAAGCGGGCGCACCTCAGTAGAGACCCTCACCGCCACCCGGTCGGAACGCTCGTCACCCGACATCTCGACGCGCCACGTACAACCGCCCTCATGAACATGGAAGCAAGCCGCCGAGGGAACCGACCCCAGCCGACGCAAGACGTACTCCTCGCAAAGCGTCTCAGCATCGCCCATCGCATCGGATCGCGTGGCAAGCAGCCGACACCCCTCGGCTGCCGCCGCCTCCATGACCATGCGGTCGTACAGGAGAATCCCCGGCTGCAGGAGGAGAAGGGCGAGCAGAAACAGCACCGGCAGAGCGAAGGCGGCTTCCACCGTTGCCTGGCCGCGCTCGCCCCGCAAGCGCTCGGCGATGCGACGAGACCCCGGCAGCGAGCCCCGACAGCGCAGGATTCGACGCCTCCGCGTCCGAGTTATTACGCGGCTGCGACGAATCCCGCAACCCGGCCCCGTCCTCATTTGCTCCCCCTCTCCCCCTCGTCAATAGCAGAACGCATCGGATGCCCATCCCGCCGCTATCCCCACGTGGTGGGAGGCCGCAGCCAGGGCATGCTCGACGAACAAGCCCCGCTCCAGAGCGGAGGCAAGCAGCCCGCATGCCGCCACGATGACCACCAGAATCCCAGCCACCACGGCATACTCCACAGTGGCTTGGCCTGACTCATCCGCTATAAGCCGTTGATGCCAGCGGCTATGGCGTCCCACAGCTCCTGCAGTTTTGGCCTGAACAGGGTGATGGCCAGAATGGCTATCACCACTAGGATGCCCACCAGAATGGCGTACTCCGTCGTGCCCTGACCGGCCTGGCAGGCCAGCTTCTCCTGCACGCGTCCCCGCAGTCTTCCCCAGACAATGCCAGCACGCTCCCAGGCGGCGCGCATGCGCGCTGCCCCTCCCTCGATCATCTTCACCTTCACGTCTCTTCTCCTCTCTCATGAGAAACCTCCGATAAGCTCTAGCATCACTGGGCCGAGCACCAGCATCAGCATCGCGGGCAGGATGAGCACCGCCGTGGGCACCATCATCTTGACCGGCGCCTTCGCCACCTGCTCCTGCTTGCGTGCGCGGTAGGCGGCCCGCGCCTCCCTTGCTGCGCCCTCCAGGCTCTCGGCAAGCGAGGATCCGAAGCGCAAGGAGCGCACCACGTTCTCCACCACCCGGCCGAACAGCGCCGAGTCATAGGAGGCGGCAACACGGCGCAGCGCCTCCTCGCGCGAGGTCAGGCCACAGCCCCACTGCCGCTGCGCGGCTGCGAGCGAGGAGGAAAGCAGCGTGTCGAAGTGCTCTCCGTAAAGCGCGAGGCTGCGATCGAACGACAGCCCGCTGCGGAGCCCCAATGCCACTACGTCGAGCATCTCTGAGAGGTGCCGTTCCAGCTCCTCTGCCCGACAGCGGCACCGCCTCTCCACCGCCCAGCGCGGCGCCCGTGCCCCCACGACGGCACCCGCCGCGCCCAGCAGCGCCGCTACCTCGGGAGAGGCGGCCGACCCTACCAGAGCCCCGACCCCCGCGCCAGCCACCAGCAGGCGAACGCGCGCCTCCCCGCACGCCTCTACCGTCACCGCATCCCCTAAGCCCGCCAGCCGCAGACGATCCTCGAACCACTGAGGGTGACGCAGCGGAGGGGGCGCCCACGGTCGAAAGGAGCCCGCTGCCATCTGCCGGGCGACAGCTGCCAGGTACCCTGCGACACGCTCGTCAGCGGCCTCGCGCCGATCGGAGAGCGAGGCTTCCATCCCCCGAACGCCTCGACGGTGCCGCAGACGACGCGCTGCTACGTCGGCACGCATCCATGCCCACAGCCCGAGGAGCCCGGCGAACGCGCACGCGCCGACCGCCCAGGGCCACATCATCTGCTCCACGTCGATCACTCCCTCTCAACGTCAAGCATCCGCCGGACGAGAACCACGCCCGTCACCTGCATGCCCAGCGCCGCTCCCAGTAGGACGAACCCAGCCGGGCTGCTGAAGAAGGGAGCGAGAAAGTCATCGCTGACCAAGGAAAACAACGCCACCAAGATGAACGGCATGAGCGTTACGATGCGAGCGGAGAGCTTCGCCTGCGCCGTCTGGACGCGAAGCGAACGGCGCAGCTCCAACTCGCCCTCCACCGACTCTCGCGCCGCCTCGAGCACCGTGACCAGGCTTCCGCCGCTCTGATGCTGCACGTCAAGGGACACCGCCACAAATGAGAGCTCCGGCAGGCCTCGCTGATCACGGAAGACCGCCAGAGCCTCGGTGGGAGAGCATCCCGTGTCAAGGCGGGCCGCCGCGCGGGCGAACAAGGTGCCGATCCCATCGCCCATCTCGGCCGCCGTCTGCTTCAGCGTCTGCGAAAGGGAGAGTCCCGCCCGAAAGCACACCCCCATCGACCGCAGGGCCTCGGGCACCTCCTCGCGCAAAAGCACCTGGTGCCTCTCCCGGGCTGAGCGCAGCGCACCCGCAATCGCCACCGCGCCGCAGCCGACCACCGCCGCAGCGCACACCACCGATCCGGACGCCATCCCTGCCACCATGCCTGCCGCAAGACAGAGGCCAAGCGCCAAGCTGGCCAACGACTCCGCCGAGGCCAGCATCCCCCGCCCATCCAGCAGCGACTCAGCGTCCTGCGCCATGCGGCGCAGCCGCGTGCTGCGCAGGAGCGCTCGCGCAAACGGCCGCAGAGGCGCCACGCCGTTGCGCAGGAGCCAAGGCACCATGCCCGACCCACGCGATCCCACGAGCGCCTGGGCCCTACGCGCACGCTCCACCGCCTCGGCGACTTGCTGGCCTAGCACCAGGCCCGCAGCCGCAGCGCCCGCTAGCGCGCCACCTGCCATGGCAACTGCCGTCTCCATCGTTCCACCTCCCTCCCATCGATAAGGCCAGCTCGCGCCGCTTGAGCCACCCACGAGGGCTCCGCGAGCCACTGCCCGCAAGCCTCCCCCAGCCCCCGCTCGTAGAGCGGAACGAGCTCGCAAGCCCGGCGCCGCTGATCAAAAGACACCTCGGCCGCAGCGGAGACGAAGCGCGTCCCATCGCGAGCGCGCGTGGTCTGCACTATCAGGTCGAAGGCGTTGCCTATCTGGGCCTCTACCGCGTCGAGCGGCAGGTCAACCGCATAACGCACCATAGTGACCAGGCGGTCGACCACCTCCTGCGGCGCATTGGCGTGCAGCGTGGTCAGCGAACCCTCATGACCCGTGTTCATGGCCTGAAGCATGTCGAGCGCCTCTCCGCCGCGGCACTCGCCGACAATGATGCGATCCGGCCGCATGCGCAGCGCGTTGATGACGAGCTCGCGAATGGTCACCTCTCCGGTTCCCTCGGCATTGCTGGGCCGCGCCTCCAACCGCACCACGTGGGGGTGCTCAGTGAACTTCAGCTCAGCCGAGTCCTCGATGGTGATGACGCGCTCCCCATGCGGGATATGGCACGACAACGCGTTCAGCAGCGTGGTCTTGCCGCTACCCGTCCCGCCCGACACCGCCACGTTCTTTCGCGCGACCACCGCCCACACGAGCATCTGACGAAAGTCGTCGCCAAACGACCCGCCCGCTGCCATCTCGTCAAGCGTCATGACGCGGCGCGAGAAGAGTCTGATGGTCAGCAACGGCCCATCAGGCGAAAGCGGGGGGATAATGGCGTGCACGCGGTGTCCCTCGGGAAGCCGCGCGCTCACCGTCGGCGAAGCCTCGTCGATGCGGCGTCCAAGCGGCCCGATGATGCGGTCGATGAGCACGCGCACCTGCTCGTCGCTCGCGAAGACCGCGGGGCTGCGATGCAACCGGCCCTGGCGCTCGTAGTAGATGCTCTGCGTCCCATTGACCATGACCTCGGTCACCGTGTCGTCTTCGAGAAGCCCGTCGATGGGGCCCATGCCGAAGACGACGTCCACGAGATCATTCACCAGACGCTCGCGATCCTCCACAGACACGCGCTCCCAGCCGCCCTCGGCGAAGGTCTGGCGGCAGGCAGCGCGCAGCTCGTTGCGCGCACGCTCGGGATTCTCGGCCATCAACGCGGCCACCTTCTCCATGGCAAGGCGCCTGCGGACACTGCGGCGCAGATCCTCCACCGTCGCCCCACGAGGCGCAGTCGCAACGTCGCGCGACGCCCCCACCGTACGGGCTCGCTCGAGGAGCGTCATCGCTCGGCTCCTGACTCAATCGCAACCGATGCTTTGGGGCGTCTCCCCCAAAGGCCCGACTTCCGACCGCTGCGCGTACGCCCACGCCGGCGGTCGGGCGCATCGGAAGCAGCCGACTCCGACGCCGGCGGCGCGACCCTGCGCCCCTTCCGGCCACGCAGGCCGCCGCCCGCCTCGCCATCTGGCAAAAGCCCGTCGAGCACGGAAGACAGGCTCGCACATAGCTCATTGCGCTCAGCCGCGAGAGCCGCCGCCATCCCCGAGCCTAAGAGCTCCTCCACCGCCGTGCCGCCGTCGCGCAGCTCCGTGACAGGCGCTCCCTGCAGGGCGCAGGATACGTCAAGAGCGGTAAGGGGGGCGCCCTTGGCGCAGCGATTGAGCAGGAAGAGGAACGAGCCCGTGGCGATGCCGCAGCGCTCGCAGAGCTCGAGCGCATGGCGGCAGGCTCGCACCGACGAGGCTCGCTGGTCCACCAGGAAGAGCGTGCGCGCGCTGCGCTCGATGACGACAGCCTGCGCCTCCGACCAGCTGGATCCTGTGTTGACGAAAACCACGTCGAAGCGTGTCGAGGCCGCCTCCATGAGGCACGGCAGCTGCCCTGCCAGCTCCTCCGCCCGCTCCGGGCGACGCGGGGCAGCCACGAGCGCCGGAACCCCCTCCCCGACCAGCGTGTCAAGGCGTCGCGGATCGGCCAGCACCTCGTCCACCGTAGGCGCGTCAGAGGCCCCGAGCAGATCCGCCGCGTCTCCGAACTGGAGATCCCCGTCAACCAGAAGCACGCGCAGCCCTCGCGCCGCGGCCAGGCAAGCGCTCAAGACGGCGACGGCGCTCTTCCCGGCACCTCCGCTACCGCTCACCACGGACACCACATAGGCCGGCGCCTTCGCGGCGCAAGACTCTACGGCCACAGCGTGGGACGGAGACGCTGCCGCAATCGCGGGAGCGACGGGCGGCTCCGGTCTCCGAGACCCTCCGACAGCCACCGGAGGCAGCGGCGCGGTATCGGCCGCCGACAACGCGGTTGGCGAAGAGGGCGCAGGCGGCGGCTCCGGCACAGGAGGTCGAGAGGCCCCCAGCGGCTCTGCCGCGGGTGCCTGCGGGGCGTCCGCCATCCTCGCAAGCGCAGGCGACGACTCCGGAGCAGGCTCCTCCCCCAGGAGTTCCGGCTCCCGGGGAAGCTCGTCTATCCCCGGCAAGGGCCGGCGGACGCTGACCGTCGGCGGGGTCTCGCCGGAAAGATCATCTGGCCGGGTGGACGCCTCGGCCGCGCGTAGGGCCGCTGCGCGCGCTGCCGCCCCCAAACGGCGCCTCTCTTCGTGGGCGACACGCCGCGCCAGTCCCTCAGGCGAGAGCATCCCCGTGATTCCCGCAGCCTGGGCACGGCTGATAGCCGACCCGCTAAGGCTCTCGGACACGAGGTAAATGGGGATGGAGGGGGCATCTCGTCGCAGGGCCGCCGCCAGGTTGACGGCGTCCATCTGATCGCTTGAGGCAACCCAAGCCTCCTCAACGGGGTCGCCTTGGCTCAGGCGATCGCGCGCCGCAGCTGCGTTCGAGAACGCCTCCAGCCAGGTTCGACGCGACCACGCCCTCCCATCTAGCCCCAGGGAAGGGGGATCGGCGAGCGACGCGCTGTCAGCGCATAGCAGTATGGTACCCATGGCAGTCCTTTCCGCCGGCCGAAGCCGGCTCATCTCTAGGCCTCGGCCCTGACGGGGCCCTTAACATCCGTGGGAAGCACGAAGTAGATCTCGAGGCTCTGGGCCGCCGACACCAGCTCCTGCACCGCCGAGGGCGCGACTGCGAGCGTCACCCACTCCACCGCGCCTGACGCGAGCGCCCCCGACGTGTCGGTGCTCGTAGCCACGACTAACGCGCGCGGAACGATCAACTCGGTAGCGCTTGCGCCCGTGGCGTAGACGTCAGCGCGCATCCCCGCCTGTAAGGCTCCGCCCACCGCCTGCACCTCGCGCGCGGGAACGCTCACGGCAGCAAGCCCCTCGGGGATATCCAGGGTCGGCGTCAGCCCTGCGCCAATGCGGCGAACCGTGAGCGCCTCTCCCTTCAAGATGGCTGCAGAGGCCTGCTTGCCCACCACCTCCCCGCGCGCAGTGACCACGCCGTCTGGCAGCAGGTCGGCCACCCACATCCCCATCGTCACCGCCCCCTCGTCGATGGTCTCGCCGGGCGCAATGTCGCGTCGGGCCACGCACACCTCCAGCTGATCGCCGCCATAGCGAGCCAGCGCCTCGGCCCGAGCGGCCTCAGCCTGGTCGCTCACCTGCACGAGAAACGCGCCCGTGCAGATTGCGCAGCCTGCAGCGCAGGCGATGCCCATGGCCAGGGATCGACTTCGCTTCATAGAACCTCCGTCCTCTCAATGGAAGCGCCATCATGAGCGCCCCCGCCGACACGTGGTCGGAAAACGGGCGACGGGGCGGGGGCGGGGAAGCGGAAGCCGGGAGGTTCGCACGCGAAGCGCGCGCGGGCGCAGGGAGTTGCCCCTGCGGCGCGAAGGGCGGCCAGGACGGCGCCCCGTCGCCTCGCGAGCGACACGAGAGCGCGCCCTGGGAGATGCTGAGAGGACGGCACGGGGGGAGACGGACCGCACGCGAGCGCCGAGAGAGCACGGAAGGGCGGCATCGCACTCGCTGAGGGAGGGGGCGGCCCGACGAGTGGGGCCCTCTGGGATACGCGGCGGGCACGCCACGAATGGCTATCTGCCCAAGACCCAACCGGGCCTCGAATCCGCCTGCCAAAACCTGCCGAGGAAAACCCTTGACGAAACTCCCCGACGCGCCTCACCGGACACTCGTCTGCCAAGTTCTGCCAGGAAGCTATCCGTCCACAGAGAGCCATAGAAAAGAAAAACCCCATTTGAAATGGGGCTTTCTCTTTTTTCTATGGTGGTCGCGGAGGGATTTGAACCCCCGACCTTGTGCTTGTAAGGCACCTGCGCTCCCGCTGCGCCACGCGACCGTCACGTTAAGAGGAGCGCTGCTTCATGGCGGCTCCTCGCGTTTCGGTATTTTCCCACAGATGCCCCGCGGGGGCAATCTTAACGATGGTTGCCGGCCCGATCGCCCCTGAGAAGCTTGGACTGCCCCTTGAGGTCGCGGGCCTTCTTGGCGGTGGAGGCGAGGTCGGCGAGGAAGATCCAGCGTTCGAGTCGCACCGGCGGCAGAGCGCGGGGACACGGGGGATGCGGCAAGCGCCGGGGGGCGGGGATGTGACGGGGCGGGATGCGGGACGCGGGCGGGATAAGGGACGAGACGGGAGCGCGGGCGCGGCGGGGCGCGAGACGCACGGGCGCGGCGGCGAGACGGGGGCGTGGCGGCGCGGGCGCGGCGGCTAGGCGGGAGCG
>NZ_QWKK01000061.1 GCF_009911695.1 Enterorhabdus sp. P55
CCCCCCCTCGGCCCCCGTCCCGCCCGCCTCGGACTCGCGCCTCCCACGGCCCCGTCCCCTCCTTCGGCCGGCTCAGAGTTTTCCCCTCCCAGCCTTGGGTTCCCGTTCTCTCGGCGCACGCTTTGTCATAGAATGGTTACCGTTACTGTGCAAACAGAAAGAGTGTGCCATGCAAATGACTCCTGAGCAGCTGGAGCTCATCACCGCCCAGTTCGCCACCTTGAAAGAGCGCTCGTCCTTCTACGCCAAGAAGTTCGAGGGCATCGACATCGCGGACATCCGCACCCAGGCCGACTTCGAGAAGCTTCCCTTCTCGGAGAAGGACGACCTGCGGGCCGCCTATCCGCTGGGGCTGCAGGCCGTTCCCGACGAGGAGGTGGTGCGCATCCACAGCTCCTCGGGCACCACGGGCACGCCGGTCATCATCCCCTACACCCAGCAGGACGTCATCGACTGGGCCACCCAGTTTGCCCGCTGCTACGAGATGGCCGGCATCACGCCGCTCGACCGCATCCAGATTACCCCGGGCTACGGCCTGTGGACTGCTGGCATCGGCTTTCAGCTGGGCGCCGAGCGCCTAGGCGCCATGGCCATCCCCATGGGGCCGGGCAACACCGACAAGCAGCTCCAGATGATGCAGGACCTCAAGTCCACGGTCATCACCGCCACCAGCTCCTACGCCCTGCTCCTGGCCGAGGAAATCTCCAAGCGCGACCTGCGCGACAAGATTCACCTGAAGAAGGGCGTCATCGGCTCGGAGCGCTGGGGCGAGAAGATGCGCAACCGCATCCAGAACGAGCTGGGCATCGAGATCTACGACATCTACGGCCTCACCGAGGTGTACGGCCCCGGCATCGGCATCTCCTGCGACGCCCACGCCGGCATGCACATCTGGGACGACTTCGTCTACATCGAGATCGTGGATCCGGAGACCGGCGAGAACCTGCCCGACGGCGAGGTGGGCGAGCTGGTGCTCACCACGCTGCGCAAGCAGGGCGCCCCGCTCATCCGCTACCGCACCCACGACCTCACGCGCATCATCCCCGGTACCTGCCCCTGCGGCAGCCATCACCCGCGCATCGACACGCTCACCGGTCGCACCGACGACATGTTCAAGGTGAAGGGCTGCAACATGTTCCCGGCCCAGGTGGAGGAGGTCATCAAGGCCACCGACGGCACGAGCTCGGAGTACCAGGTGATGATCGAGGCCATCAACGGCCGCGACGTGCTCACCGTGCTGTTCGAGACGCCGCTCGAGGGCGAGGCGCTTGCCCGCTGCGAGGAGGAGCTCGCGCTCATCTTCAAGGCCAAGCTCGGCTGCACGCCCGAGGCGCGCGGCGTGCCGATCGGCGAGCTGCCGCGCTCCGAGAAGAAGACGAAGCGCATCTTCGACAGTCGCTACTAGGCGCCCCGCACGAAAGAAGAGGTGTTTTGTGGAGGCCCCCGCATTTAAGAAGAAGCAGACCATTCTCATCGTCGACGACTCTGCCATGAACCGAGCGCTCCTGGCGGACATGATCGGGGATGAGTACGAGATCCTGGAAGCCGAGAACGGCCTTCGGGCCATCGGTCAGATGCAGGCCCTCGGCACGGGCATCTCGCTCGTGCTGCTCGACATCGTCATGCCCGAGATGGACGGCTTCGACGTTCTGGCCGTCATGAACCGCCACGGCTGGATCAAGGACATTCCCGTCATCATGGTGTCGTCGGAAAGCGCCTCCACCTACATCGAGCGCGCCTACGAGCTGGGCGTCACCGATTTCATCAGCCGCCCCTTCGACGCCAACATCGTGCGTCGCCGCGTGCTCAACACCACCATGCTCTACGCCAAGCAGAAGGCGCTCATCGGCATGGTGGCCGACCAGATCTACGAGCGCGAGAAGGGCAACAGCCTCATGGTGGCCATCCTGAGCCACATCGTCGAGTTCCGCAACGGCGAGAGCGGCCTGCACGTGCTCCACGTGAGCGCCATGACCGAGCTTCTGCTCAACCACATCATCCAGAAGACGGATCGCTACCAGATCACCCCGTCGGACATCTCGCTCATCGCCATGGCGTCGAGCCTGCACGACATCGGCAAGATCTCCATTCCCGACGAGGTGCTCAACAAGCCCGGGCGCCTGACGGACGAAGAGTTCGACCTCATGAAGAAGCACACGGTCATCGGCGCCGAGATGCTCGACGATCTGCCCACCTACCGCGACGAGCCGCTCGTGCGCCTGGCCTACCAGATCACTCGCTGGCACCATGAGCGCTACGACGGCCGCGGCTATCCTGACGGCCTGGTGGGGGACGACATCCCCATCGCCGCCCAGGTGGTGGCCCTGGCCGATGTGTACGACGCCCTCACGTCCAAGCGCGTGTACAAGGACGCCTACTCGCACGAGACGGCCATCCAGATGATCATGGACGGCGAGTGCGGCGCCTTCAACCCCTTCCTGCTGGAATGCCTGGCCGAGGTGGCCGACGACGTGCAGGAGGAGCTGAAGGTGGCGTCGTTCTCCGACCACACCGACCGCGAGATCGGCAAGATCGTCGACAAGGTGGTGCGCCCGGACGCAACCTCCAGCCGCACGTTGGAGCTGCTGGACTACGAGCGCATGAAGTACCGCTTCTTCGCGTCCATGTCCAACGAGATCCAGTACGAGTTCACGCTCGATCCGCCTATGCTGACGGTGTCGGACTGGGGAAAGTCCCAGCTCGACCTGGACGAGATCATCCTCGATCCGCTCAACGACGAGCGCCTGCGCTCTGCCTTCGGCGGCGAGATCCTCGACGCGACGGTCGAGGCGCTCCATGCCACGACGCCGGAGAACCCCGTGGTCGAGCACGATCTTCAGGTGATGGTCAACGGCGAGCCGCGCTGGTTCCACTCCACCTCGCGCGCCATCTGGAGCGACGACGAGGAGCCGGTCTACCACGGCTCCATCGGCAAGCTCGTGGACATCACCGAGAGCCACGAGCGCCTGATCGACCTCCAGTACAAGGCCAGCCATGACGCGCTGACGGGCCTTCTGAACCACGCCTCGGCGCGCCAGGCCATCATCGACCGCATGGAGGTGAGCCCCGAGGGCAACTTCGTGTTCATGATCCTCGACCTGGACTTCTTCAAGGAGGCCAACGACACCCGCGGCCACCAGTTCGGCGACGAGGTTCTGCGCCACTTCTCCCGCCGGCTTTTAGCCAGCGTGCGCGATCGCGACATCGTGGCCCGCGTGGGTGGCGACGAGTTCCTCATCTGCCTGGTGGACTGCCATACCGAGCCTGAGCCCCTGGTGGATCGCGTGTTCCGTTCGATCACCGGTGAGTACGAGGGCTTTGAGCTCTCGGTGAGCATGGGCGTGGCGTGCACCGTCGGCGGCGAGTACGGCTACGACGAGCTGTTCCGCAACGCGGACGCGGCCCTCTACGACATGAAGCGCGGCGGCCGTGGCGGCTACGTCTTCAGCGACATGACCACTTTGGAGGACGGCAAATCGGTTCTGTCTGCCATCGACGGCAGCGAGCCTGACGAGAAGGAGTAGAAGATGTCCCTGGAATCCTGCTATGCAGCCATGGGCGGCGACCTGGAGGGCGTGCGCGGCCGACTTCTGACCGACGAGCGCATCCGCAAGTTCGCTGCCATCTTCCTCGAGGACAAGAGCTTCGAGAACCTGGGGGCTTCCCTTGAGGAGGGCAACCTGGCCGAGGCGTTCCGCGCCGCCCACACCATGAAGGGCATCAGCCGCGATTTGGGGTTCACGCCGCTGTTCGAGGCCTCAAGCGCGCTGTCTGACGCCCTGCGTCTCGATGACGCCGGCGTTCCGGCCGACATGAGTGCCGTGCCGGAGCTGCTCCGCGTCACCGAGGAGGCCTACCAGCGTACCGTCGCCGCCGTTTCCGCCCTCTAGCCTCGCTTCGTTGACGGCCTGTCGGGCGCCCTCGCGGCGCTTGCGGGTCGCCCTCCTGTGTCCTTGCTCCAGCCGCGCACGTCCGCGAGAAAGGTCGACGTCATGACGACCACCGCAACCAGCATCACCCGCAACCGCATCATTGCCGCCCTTATCGTGCTGGCTTTGATCATCGCCGCCTTCATCGCCTTCATGAACGCCAACCTCGACCGTATCGTCGAGCAGAACGGGCGCTACGTCGAAGGCTCCACCGAGCAGACGGCGCGTCGCCTCAACGAGCTGTTCGGCAACGCGCAGGACAACATCGACACGGTTTCACGCATCTTCGAGCTGACGCTGAAGTCCTCCACGGTGACGCAGGAAGACTTGGCGCAGCTGTCCAACGACACCTCGTTCGACTACCTGCTGTTCACCAACGAGCAGGGCAGCGTGTCCAACATCCAGGGCCAGGGAACCGACATGGTGGACCGCGAGCACTACCAGCGCGGCATGCAGGGCGAATCCGGCGTGTGCGCGGTGTACGGCGCCAACAGCGGCGAGGGTAACGCGCTCGTGTTCTACACGCCGCTGCGCTACCACGGCAAGATCATCGGCGTCATGTCAGGCGTCTACACCGAGGCCACCGTATCCGACCTGCTCACCACCTACTTCTTCGGCGAGCAGACGTCCAGCTACCTCTGCGATAGCGAAGGCAACATCCTTGCGCGCTCGAGCAACTTCGCGGTGAAGGTGGACACCGCCTTCGACCTCTACATCGGCGAGCACAACGACGTGAGCTACCAGGACATGAAGGACGCCTTCGCCGACGGGCGACCCGTCGGCTTCACCTACGAGTCGTCCTCGGGTCTGGGCGCTGCCTACGCCGCGCCGCTTGACGTGGCCGACCTCATGCTGCTGCGCGCCTTCCCCGAGTCCATCACCAGCGCCATGGTGAACCGGGCCAACACCGCCGGCGTGAACCTCATCATCGGCATCGTGGTGGCCTTCGTGGTGTTCATCACCATCCTGCTCATTCAGGCGCGCCAGCAGAAGCAGCAGCTCCTGCTGGAGAACAAGGAGGCCACGCGCATCATCGACACCTCCGTCAACCTGTTCAAGCGCTTCGCCATCATCGACCTGCCGAATCATACCTACGAGTACCTGAAGGGTGACGACATCGGCGGCGACCTGCCCCCTAGCGGCCCGCTCGAGAAGTTCCGGGAGTACTGGAGCGCGCGCGTGCTCGATGGCGAGGATGCCGAGACGCTCGCCAAGGCCATCGGCCCGGACTTCATTCGCGAGGAGCTGACCGCGGATGTGCCGTTCCTCCAGCATGAGTACCGCATCAACCAGGACGGCGGCGTGGTGTGGATTCAGGCATCCACCCTGTGCCTGCGCCGCGACGAGGACGGCATGCCCACAGGCGTGCTGTACACCGTGCAGGACATCACCGACGTGAAGAGCCGCGAGCAGGCTAGCCGCGAGGCCTTGGAGGAGGCCTATCGCGCCGCCGATCAGGCGTCCAAGGCCAAGAGCGACTTCCTCAACAGCATGTCGCACGACATCCGCACCCCCATGAACTCCATCATGGGCCTGACGGCCATCGCCGCCATGCACATCGAGGACATGGATCGGGTGAAGGACTGCCTCGGCAAGATCACCGTGGCCAGCCGCCATCTGCTGGGCCTCATCAACGAGGTACTCGACATGGCCAAGATCGAGAGCGGCAAGATCGCCCTCAACGAGGAGGACTTCGATCTGCCCGAGGCCGTCGAGAACCTGCTGACCATCGTGAATCCCCAGATCGAGGACAAGCAGCAGCATCTCAAGGTCGACATCGCCGATATCACCCACGAGCACGTGGTGGGCGACTCGATGCGTCTGCAGCAGGTGTTCGTCAACATCATGGGCAACTCCATCAAGTTCACGCCCGAAGGCGGCACCATCGGCCTGCACATCGCCGAGAAGCCCTCGCGCATCCAGGGCTGCGGCTGCTACGAGTTCACGTTCACCGACACCGGCTGCGGCATGGACGAGGAGTTCGTGAAGCGCATCTTCGAGCCGTTCAGCCGCGCCCGCGACAACCGCGTGACCAACACCGAGGGCACTGGCCTGGGCATGTCCATCGTGAAGAGCATCGTCAGCCTGATGAACGGCACCATCGAGGTGGAGAGCACTTTGGGCGAGGGCACTACCTTCGTGGTGACTATCTACCTGAAGCTGCGCTCGGCCGAGAGCCAGGACCTCACGCATCTGGCCGGCCTGAACGTGCTGGTGGCCGACAACGACGAGAGCGCCTGCCAGAGCGCCTGCAACGTGCTCGAGCAGATCGGGATGGCACCCGAGTTCGTGACGAGCGGGCAGGACGCGGTTGACCGCGTAGCCGAGTCTGTCGCGGAGGGACGTTCCTACGCGGCCGTCATCCTCGACTGGAAGATGCCCGGCATGAGCGGCGTGGAGACGGCCAGGCGCATCCGCGAGGTGGCCTCCGACGACCTGCCCATCATCATCCTGTCGGCCTATGACTGGTCGGCCATCGAGCAGGAGGCGCGCCGTACCGGCGTGGATGCCTTCATATCCAAGCCGCTGTTCCGCTCGCGCCTCGTTCACGTGATGCAGGATCTGCTGTCTGACGGCGACGAGGAGGTCGTCGATGAGATGGCCCTGCTCAAGTCCTGCAACTGCGAGGGCCGGCGCATCCTGCTGACCGAGGACAACAGCCTGGCTGCGGCCATCGCCGAGGACATCCTCGCCATGACCGGCGTCATGGTGGAGCGCGCCGAGAACGGTCGCCAGGCGGTGAAGATGGCTACCGAGCATCCGGCCGGCTACTATGACCTGGTGCTCATGGACATCCAGATGCCCATCATGAACGGCTACGAGGCCACCGAGGCCATCCGCGCCGCGGCCGAGGACGGTCGTCCCGACCTGGCGAAGATCCCCATCATCGCGCTCACGGCCGACGCCTTTGCCGAGGACATCCGCCGTGCCCATGCTGCCGGCATGAACGCCCATATGTCCAAGCCCATGGAGATCAACGCCCTGGTGAAGACCCTCCAGGAGTGGATGTTCTAGGGGCACGCGCCCTTGCTGGGCGACCCCTTCCTCTAGCGCCTCCGTTCGGGGGGGGGGCGCTTTTTTTGCGGACGAAGGGGCGGGCGCCGGGCGTCGAGGGCCGGACGAGGGCGCCGGGGCCGGTGCCGGTGCCGACAGGCGTCGGGCCAGGCGACGGGCGGGCTCCGACCGGTGCCGGGTGGCTGTCGATTGGGTTGGGGCGCTCGCTGCGGCGGTAGTGGCGAGCGCAGCCGCTACGCCTTCTCCCGTGCCGGTTGCCTTATGTGCTTGTCGTCTGCCTCGACGCCGCTTTCTTGCGTGTTGCGAAACTCGGAGACAAGGTGGCCAAAAATGACGACCTGACGACGAAAAGAGCCCCTTTAGAGACGACCGGCCAAGGCGCACGGCGCAAAACCCCAGGTCGCGTGTTGCCACTTGCGCATCGAAGCGGCCTTTGCGACTGCAGGATGTCGTCAGGTCGTCATTTTTGGCCACTTTGCGGACGGAAAACTGCACGGCGCTCGCCATCTTGGTGCCGAATCGGGTCTTGCGGGGCGGGATGGGGTGGGGGACGGCTCATCTTCATGCGCGAGGGACACAGTCGGGGGCGAGCGCACGCAAGGAGAGGCGTCCTCGTACGAGGGGGGCGCCCCGCAGGACGCCCCCCCCCTCGTTTCGCGACAAGTGTCGCGCGACGCCGTTTTGGAACGCTCCTACACGTCGGCGGCTGCTCCGGTGGCGGCGCTGGCCAGCTCCTCCTGCTCGAGCTCGCGCTCGAACTCGCGGTCGATGGCGCCCTCGGCCGAGGGCGGGTTGATCTCGAACGGCACCGCCTTGGTGATCAGGCTCACCAGCGGCACCACTGCCAGCGACAGCAGCATGCAGAGCGCGCCGCAGTTGATGGGGCTCGCGATGAGCGGCGTGCCCGCGAATCCCATGACCATGTTGACGGCGGTCAGCCCCACGCCGATGGCGAACGAGCACCACACCGCGGCCTTGGAGATGCGGCCGGAGTATAGGCCCCACAAAAACGGCCCCAGGAACGCGCCGGCCAGCGCGCCCCACGAGTAGCCCATGAGCTGGGCGATGAACACGATGGAGGAGTGGTACTGCAGCAGCGCGATGCCCGCTGAGATGGCCACGAACACCACCAGCAGCACGCGCATGTAGCCGATCTTCTGCTTCTCGCTCATCTCCTTGACCACGTTGCCCTGGATGAGGTCGATGGTCAGCGTGGAGGACGAAGTGAGCACCAACGACGACAACGTGGACATGGACGCCGAGAGCACCAGCACGATGACCAGGCCGATGAGCACATCCGGCAGCGTGGACAGCATGGTGGGGATGATGGAGTCATACACGGGCGTGCCGTTGGCGGCATATTCGATCTGGCCGGAGTACAGGCGCCCGAAGCCGCCGAGGAAGTACGACCCGCCGGCCACCACGAAGGCGAACACCGTGGAGATGATGGCGCCCTGCTTCACCGCCGGGCCGCTCTTGATGGCGTAGAACTTCTGCACCATCTGGGGCAGGCCCCAGGTGCCGAGCGACGTGAGGACGACCACGCCGAGCAGGTTGAACAGGTCGGGCCCGAAGAAGCTGATGAAGGCGCCCTCCATGGCCGTGCCCTCGGCCGGAATCCGCGACAGCGAGATGACCGCCTCCGAGAAGCCGCCGTTGTTGAGGATAACCGCCACGATCACCGCCGTGATGCCGAGCAGCATGACGATGCCCTGGATGAAGTCGTTCATCACCGTGGCCATGTAGCCGCCCAGCACCACGTAGACGCAGGTCACTACGGCCATGCCGATGACGCAGACGTCATAGGGCAGCGCAAAGGCCATTCCGAACAGGCGCGAGAGCCCGTTGTAGACGCTCGCGGTGTACGGGATGAGAAACACGAAGATGATGGCCGCCGCCGCGATGCGCAGGGCCTTGGAGTCGTAGCGCTTGCCGAAGAACTCAGGCATGGTGGCCGCTCCCAGGCGGTGGGTGATCTCGCGCGTGCGCGGGCCGAGCACCCACCAGGCGAGCAGGCTGCCGATGATGGCGTTGCCGATGCCCGCCCACGTAGCCGCCAGGCCGTACTTGAAGCCGAACTGGCCGGCGTAGCCCACGAACACCACCGCGCTGAAGTAGCTGGTGCCATAGGCGAAGGCGCTCATCCACGGGCCTACCTTGCGGCCGCCCAAGATGAAGCCGTCAACGGTGCTGGTGGACTTGCGGCAGTAGATGCCCACGCCCACCGCCACGGCGATGAACAGCAGTACGAGGATGATTTTTTCGATCATGGTGATTCCTATCCGAACGTGCGTGCAACGCCCCGCAACGGGGCCGAACCGAAGGCGCACACGACCTCTCGCCCGGGGCTACAAAAAAATAGCCACGGGCGAAAACCCGTGTGCTATTGGTATCGGTAGGTAAATTGCGGGGAAGCGGCGTGCGGGGACTGCTGAGCCAGGTGCTCGCTCATGACGGCGCGGGCGCGCTCGCCGCAACACTTCTGGGCAAAGTGCTCGCTCATCAGGGCGCACTCCTCCGCGCCCAGAAAACCGCTATGTCCTCGCAGGTCGGCCATGGACGCTACTTTATCACAATAAAGCGATGCCGCAAGTAATAATTTCCTAAGGGGGTGTCGGACGGTCTTCGCCCGTAAAGTGGCCAAAAAAGACGACCTGACGACGGAAAAGGCCCTCGTCCGGGCAATCGCGCGGCGAGGCCAGCGCAAAACCCCAGGTCGCGTGTTGCCGCTCGCGCATCGAAGCGGCCTTTGCGCCCCCAGAGTGTCGTCAGGTCGTCATTTTTGGCCACTTTGGCCCTCGGGTTCTGCGCGACATGGTGAGAGGGCGGAGCGGCCGCGAGGGACCTGGCCGGCCGTCAGGCGGAGGGGTGGGGTGCGGGGCAGGTTCTCTCCGTCGCGCTCCTGCCTGCCGCCGCCAAGTCGCAGGGGAGGCGCCGCAGGCGCCGGGCCGCGCGCATGCGGCGCTGGTGCCGAGCGAGGCGGCGGGCTGCGCGCCCTTCTGCCGGCCGCCGGTCTTGCGGCCCGCGTCCCTTTCCGCCCCGCCCCCTGCCGGCTTGCGCAGGAGCCGCGGCCTCCCCCTGCTATACTGGTGGGCGTCTGCGGTTCGCGGGCGGGAGGCAGGTTTGTCATGCCTGCGGCCCGCGCATCGCGACCCTGCGGCCGCTGGCCGCGTCGTATCCATCCGACAGAGGGGAAACAATGGAAGGGTTTGAACTGATCAGTTCCGGTATCTGGTCGATCGTGCCCCCGCTTCTGGCCCTCGGCCTGGCGCTTCTCACCAAAGAGGTGTACTCATCGCTGACCGTGGGCGTGTTCGTGGGTATGATCATCTACCAGTTCACGCTGAACGGAGCCGGGGGCGAGCAGCTCATCGCGTCGTTCTCGATGGTTCCGCAGATGATGGCGGAGCAGATAGCGGGGAATGGGGCGCTGCTTCTCTTCCTCGCGTTATTGGGAGCGCTTACGGTGGTCATCGCCGTGTCCGGCGGCTCCCGCGCCTATGCCGAGTGGGTGTCCCAGCACATTAAGAACGCGCGCATGGCGCAGATCCTCACGGCGGCGCTCGGCATCATCATCTTCGTGGACGACTACTTCAACTGCCTGACGGTGGGCGCTGTGATGCGCCCGGTCACCGATCGGTTCCGCATCAGCCACGAGAAGTTGGCGTGGATCATCGACTCCACTGCCGCGCCTGTGTGCATCATCGCACCGGTGTCGTCGTGGGCCGTGGCCGTGGGCGGCTATATGGGCGAGGACGGCTTCAACACCTTCGTCGCCTCCATCCCGTACAACTTCTACGCGTTGCTCACCATCTTCTTCGTGTTCTTCATGCTGGCCACCAATGTGGACTTCGGCCCCATGCGCGCTGCCGAGGCTGCGTCGCAGCACAACCGCGTTCCGGCCGAGGACTCCGTGGAGGAGGAGCGCCTGGAGGCCGAGGCCGACCGCGCTGAGGCTGGCCTGCTGAAGGGCGCGGGGAACCTCCCGGAGCTCGCGCCGAAGGTGACCGAGCGCGCCGACATCGAGGAGGCCGTCTCCGGCACCATCGAGGAGTACAAGGGCCTCAACATCTCGGAGAAGGGGCGCGTGCTCGACCTGGTGCTGCCCATTCTCGTGCTCATCGTGTTCTCCATCGCGGGCATGCTTTACGTGGGCGGCTTCTTCGAGGGCGTCGACTTTGCCACGGCGGTGGGCGAGAACCCGGTCATGGGCCTGTGCATCGGCGTGTGCGTGTCGCTTGTGTGGGCGGCTGCGCAGTTCCTGCCGCGCAAGCTGACCACGCTCGGGGGTTTCATGGACGCCATGTCCGAGGGCGTACGCTCCATGGTGGGCGCCATCATGATCCTCGTGCTGGCCTGGTCGCTCGGCGGCGTGTGCCGCTACCTGCTGGGTACCGGCGAGTTCGTGTCCGGCTTCCTGAACGAGCTGGGCGTCGGGCTCGACTTCCTGCCGGCCGTCATCTTCGTGGTGTCGGCGTTCATCGGCTTTGCCATGGGCACCTCCTGGGGCACGGTGGCGCTTATCCTGCCCATCGTCATCGGCGTGTTCGAGCCGAGCGACCCGCTGTTCCTGGTGGCCGTGGGCGCCACCTTGGCCGGCGCCGTCTATGGCGACCACATCTCGCCCATCTCGGATACCACCATCCTGTCGTCGGCCGGCGCCAAGTGCAACCACCTGCGCCACGTGGCCACGCAGATTCCCTATGCCACGCTCGTCATGGTCGTGTGCCTCATCGGCTACGTCATCGCCGGCTTCACCAAGAGCCCTTGGATCTCCCTGGGTCTCGGCGTGGTGCTGATCGTGGCGGCGGTGCTCGTGCTGCGCAAGCTGGGCGGCAGCAAGAAGAACGAGCCGGAGGTGCTGGCCGAGTAGCCCCCCGTCTATCTGGAATGCGCGCGGCGCCTCGGGCGGTCGCGCGCCAGGCGGCCCGCGCGTGATGGCGCGGGCCGCTTTCGTTCACATAACCGCCATACGGCAAAGGCGGTGAATTAGTGCCTTTGACCAGGCTTTGGTAAACTACTCGAAACATAACCTGAGAGAAGGAACCCTATGATCACCGGAGACATGGAGAAGCTCTATCCCTCCGCGAAGACCCTCGTGAAGGACTGCGTGGCCAGCCGCATCCACGGCAAGGACGCCACCCTGTACGACTTCTCCGACGAGGCGCGCGCCTGCGCCGAGAGCTTCATGGGATGGACGGACCTGGCCAGCCATCCCGCCTGCTCGCTTGAGCGCATCCAGGAGTTCGCCGACGAGGCGGTGGCCGGTGGCATCAACACCGTGGTGCTCATCGGCCAGGGCGGCTCCACCCAGGCGCCCATGACCATCACCAAGTACAACAAGCAGGATCACAACCGCGTGACGTTCCGCACGCTGGACTCCGACTCGCCGGTGCGCCTGCGCGAGGTGCTGGCCACGGCCGATCCGCGCACGACGCTCATTATCATCTCGTCGAAGAGCGGCGGCACCATCGAGCCGCGCCTGGTGCTCTCAGCCCTGCGCGACGCCTTCGCCCAGGTGATGCCCGCCGACGAGCTGGCCCGGCACCTGGTGGCCGTCACCGATCCCGGCTCGGAGCTTGAGCGCCAGGCTGCCGAGGAGGGCTGGGCGGCCGTGTTCTCCGGCGAGCCCACCGTGGGCGGCCGCTTCTCGGCGCTTTCCGTGTTCGGCCTGCTGCCGGCGGCGCTGGCCGGCATCGACCTGCGCTCGTTCATGGACCACGCCATCGAGGCCGAGCGCCTCTGCAGCGAGGATGCCATCGACAACCCGGCCATCAACCTGGCCGCGTTCCTCTATGACAACTACCTGAAGGGCCGCAACAAGTTCTCGTTTCTCACGCCTAAGCGCGGGCGCGTGCTGGGCCTGTGGATCGAGCAGCTGGTGGCCGAGTCGCTCGGCAAGGACGGCCAAGGCATCCTGCCGAACATCGAGATAGACACGCTGCTGCTCACCGCCGATCCGGGCGACCGCAGCGTCATCATGTACCAGACCAAGGCCGACCTGTGGGACGAGTCCAAGAACTTCGAGATGTCGCTCGCCTACATCGACCCGTCCATCCCGCGCCAGCACTACCGCATCGACTCGGTGGAGGAGCTGGCCGAGCACTTCATCATGTGGGAGTACGCCATCGCCATGTGCGGCTACCTGATGAAGGTGTGCCCCTTCGACCAGCCCGACGTGGCCTCGGCCAAGGCCGTGGTGCTCGACATCCTGCGCGACGGCCAGCCGGCGCCCGACTTCACGCAGGACTTCATCGACGATGTGCACATGGGCGAGGCGGAGGTGCGCCTGGCGCCGCTGTTCGCGGACTGCACGGACGTGCGCGGCGCGCTGCGGGCGCTCCTGGGCAGCATCAAGCCGGGGGATTTCTTCGCGCTCAACGCGTTTCTGCCGTTCACGGGCGAGGGCCGGCGCGAGGCGCTTGAGGCCATCCGCCATGACGTGGCCGAGTCCTTCGGCGTGGTGTCGTGCTTGGAGGTGGGGCCGCGCTACCTGCACTCCACCGGCCAGCTCCAGAAGGGCGGCCCCAACTGCGGCGTGTTCCTCATCCTGTCGGCCGACGAGCTGAAGGACGTGCCGCTGGCCCGCGAGGCCGAGAGCCTGGGCGCGCTTGCCAAGGCGCAGGCGTCCGGCGACCTCATCACCCTGGCCGATCGCGGTCGACGCTGCGTGCACCTGCACCTGCCCGACAACTCCGGCGTGACCCTGCGCTGCCTGGCCGAGGTGGTGAACGGGGTGATCGCCGACCTCTTGGTAGATCGCGCCCTCGAGGCGGGCGAGTAGGCGAAGACGCTGACGCGCGGCCGGCCTCGACGGGCGGCCGCGCTTTTCTCTGATGGGAGGGTGCCCTCATGGTCGAGGCGCTGGACATTCAGGTACGCGGTATCGTGCAAGGGGTGGGGTTCCGCCCCTTCGTTTATCGCATGGCAAAGAAATACCTGATCAATGGATGGGTTTTGAACGCCGCCGACGGCGTGACCATCCATGCGGAAGGCGAGTCGAAGCTGCTCGACGAGTTCGTGATGGAGCTGTCGGACAACGCGCCGGCCGCCGCGCAGGTGACTGAGATAGACTTGCGCGAGGTGCCGCTGGAGGGCTTTGACTCCTTTGAGATCCGCTTCTCAGACGAGGGCGCGGTGGAGAAGACGACGCTTGTCTCGCCGGAGCTGGCTACCTGCGACGACTGCGTGGCCGAGCTGTTCAACCCCAACGACCGCCGTTACCGTTATCCGTTCATCAACTGCACCAACTGTGGCCCGCGCTTTACCATCATCGACCGGCTGCCCTACGATCGTGCCAAGACGTCGATGCGCGGCTTCCCTCTGTGCGAGCGCTGCGCTGCCGAGTACGCCGACCCGCTCGACCGCCGCTTCCACGCCCAGCCCAACGCCTGCTTCGCGTGCGGGCCGGCGGTTTCGTGGGTGGAAGCCGTGGGGGCCGCGGAAGATGCGGCGGCCGCGGGCGTGGAAGGCGCGGCGGGCGCGGAGGGCGCGGCGGGCGCGGCCGCGGGC
>NZ_QWKK01000062.1 GCF_009911695.1 Enterorhabdus sp. P55
GCGTCCGAGGCGCGGCGGGCGTGGGGCGCGATGGCGCCGGGCAGCAGGCGCACGAGGGCGCCGCGCAGGGCGTCGAGCTCGCGCCGGTCAGCGGCCAGGGCATCGGGCAGCGCCTGGGCCAGGCGCGCGGACAGATCATCGAGGGTCTGGGCGTCGGAGGCCAGGAGCCGCTCGGGCTCGGCGAACAGCGGGCGCATCGCCAGGCGCTCCAGCATGAGGCGCGTGCGCTCGAGGCGCCGCCCCACCGTGGAGGCCAGCGCGTGGGCGCGGGCGCCAAGCTCGCCGGCGAGCGCGCGCACATCAGGCACGGCGGCCGAGGCGGCGGCCGTGGGGGTGGAGGCGCGGTGGTCGGACACCATGTCGGCGATGGAGGTGTCCGGCTCGTGTCCGATGCCGGTGACCACCGGCACGGGCATGGCGGCGATGGCGCGGGCCAGCCCCTCGTCGTTGAAGGGCATGAGGTCCTCGAACGAGCCGCCGCCGCGCACGAGCAGCACCACCTCCGCGCCGTCCATGACGACGCGCTGCATGCCCTCGATGAGGGCTGCCGGCGCGCCGGCGCCCTCCACCGGCACGCCGGCGAGCGCTACGCGGGCCAGCGGGTAGTGCCGGCGCAGGGTGCGCAGCACGTCGTGGACCGCCGCACCGCGCGGCGACGTAACCAAGCCGATCACCTGGGGATACGCCGGCAGCGGCCGCTTGCGCGCCTCGTCGGTGAGTCCCTCGGCCGCCAGCTTGCGCGCGAGGTTGGCCACCTGCAGCCGCAGGTTGCCCTCCCCGGCGAGCGCCACGGAGAACACGTCGAAGTTCATGCGCCCCTTGGCCGCGTACAGGGTGAAGCGGCCCGAGAGCTCCACAAGCGCCCCCACCCGCAGCTCGACGCCCGCGGCCTGGTAGCGGTTGTTCCACATCATGCAGGGCAGCGAGGCAGACGCGTCCTTCACCGTGAAGTAGACCGCCTTGTACCCCGGCTTGGCCGAGAGCTCCGACACCTCGCCCACCAGGCGCACCGTCACGCCCTCGAGGGCGCCCTTGGCAAGCGCCATGGCGGCCGAGACGGAGAGCGCCTCCTTGCGCGCGGCCCCCTCGGGGCCCTCCTGCCGCTGAAGCGCCATGGCAGCCTAGTCCTGGCGCTGGCCGAGCAGCCAGAGCAGCTGCAGGATGGAGGTGAGCGCGGCGGCCACATAGGTGAGGGCGCAGGCGCGCAGCACGTTCCAGGCGCCGGCCTGCTCCTGCTGCGCCAGGCCGATCTCGCCCATGTAGACCATGGCGCGACGCGAGGCGTTGAACTCGACCGGCAGCGTGACCAGCTGGAAGAGCACCACCACGGCGTACATGACGATGGCGGCCAGGATGAGGTTGTTGCTCACCATGATGATGCCGAGCATGAGCAGGAAGATCCAGGCGTTGGAGGCCAGGTTCACCGCCGGCACGATGGCGCCGCGGATCTTCATGGGCGCGTAGTCCTGGGCGTACTGGCAGGCATGCCCCACCTCGTGGCAGGCCGTGGCGGTAGCGGTGATGGTGCGCCCGTCGTAGGCCTCCGGCGAGAGGGTCACCGAGTTGCTGCGCGGGTCGAAGAAATCCTGGCCCGGGCCTCCGCGATATACCTGCACGTCATGGATCCCGTAATAGGCGAGCATCCGGCGCGCGCACTCGGCACCGGTGAGCCCGTTGCCGATGGAGACGTGGGTGTACTTCTTGAGCTGGCTGTTGACGTACCACTGGGCGCCCAGGCCGATGACCAGGGTTGCCGCCACCAGCATGAGGTAGCTCATGTTCATGGCTCTCATCACTCCTTCTGGGGTGTCTCGTAACGTATGGGGTGGCATTATAGCAAACAGAAGTACGCCCTTGATCACACGGGACGAAGAGCGTCAAACCTCCGTAACCGAGGACCTGCCTGCCGCCGCGCGCCGCCCGCGCGAGCCTAGGGGACGGGTGTCACCCGCAGCCCCTCCTCGCCCAGGCTGAGCGCCAGGCGCCCGGCCAGAAGATCGAGCAGCTCCTCGCCCACCATGGCGCGCCGCCAGCCGCGCAGCACGTCCACCTCCTCGGTGTAGCCGCGGGCCAGGCGGGCCAGGTCATCGCGGCTCGCAAGCGTCTGCATGGCAATGCCGTTCTCCCGGGCGCGCAGGCGCACCACCGCCTCCATGAGGTCGAGCTGGGCGTCCACGTTAGGCTCGCTCTTCGACGCACGGTCGAGCACGGGCCACCGGTCCTGGGGCTCGTCGAGCCCCTTGCGCAGCAGCGCCGCCACCGTCCGCGCGTCGCGGGTGGGCAGCTTCTCGCGCATGCCGCGCACCATGAACAGCTCGTCGATGCTGCGCGCCTCGCGCTTGCAGGCCTCCACGATCTGCTCGTCGGTGATGACCCACTTGCGCGGCACGTCGCGGCGGGCCGCCTCCTCCTCGCGCCAGGCCGCCACCTCGCGCGCAGCCGAGAGCTGGCGGCGCGAGAGCGACGAGACGCGCTTGAGACGCCGGAAGCGCTGGCGCGGGTCGGCCTCATAGCGGGCCGGATCGGATAGCTCCGCGAAGTCGGGCGCGAGCCACTCACGCCGCCCGCGCGCATCGAGCATGGCGCACATCTCACGGTAGATGCCCGGCAGGTACACCACGTCATCGGCGGCGTACTCCAGCTGCGAGTCCGACAGCGGCCGGCGCGACCAGTCGGTGTAGGAGTCCACCTTCTTGAGATTCACCCCGCACACCGAGTGGACGAGCGCGCCGTAGCCGATCTGCTGGGTGTGGCCGAGCAGGGCCGCCGCCACCTGGGTGTCGAAGATGGGCTCGGGCAGCATGCCCACCTCACGGTAGAGGATCTCCAGGTCCTGGCCGCCGGCATGGAACAGCTTGACGATGCCGCGGTCGGCCAGAAGCGGCACGAGCACGTGCAAATCGCTCACGGCGAAGGGGTCGACGATGGCCACCTCGTCGTCGGTGGCCAGCTGGAGCAGGCACAAGCGGGCGTAGTAGGTCTTCTCGCGGAGGAACTCCGTGTCGATGGCCAGCACCGATGAGGCGCGCGCGCGTTCGACGAAGGCCTCCAGGGTCTCTTGGTTGTCGATGTACACCGGGTCGTTTCCTTACAAACAGGGCCTGACGTCTGAGGACGCCACGCTATTGTAGTACCATCCCCATCATAGCAAGGGAAAGGACTCCTGTGAAACTGCTGATCGTGAACAACCTGGTCTCCGGCTACGGGGAGGGCGCGATATACGACTACATCCGCGCGTTCGCGGCCGACGGCGACGAGGTGGTCATCCGATCGACTGACGGCTCCACGGACCTGCGGCGCTTCCTCGCCGACGCCGAGGAGTTCGACGCGGTCATCGCCAGCGGCGGCGACGGCACCGTAGCGGCCGTGACCTACCTCCTGGCGGACACGGGCATCCCCGTCCTGCCCTTTCCCGCCGGCACCGCCAACCTGCTGGCCATGAACCTGGCCTCCCCCGCCGAGCCCCACGCGCTCGCCAAGCTCACGCGCGAGGGCGAGATCATGGACTTCGACCTCGGCGAGATAGAGCTGGCCTCCGGCGAGCGCTTCGGCTTCTCCATCATGGCCGGCGCGGGCTACGACGCCCTCATCATGCAGGGCGCCAAGCCGGCCAAGCGCCTGCTCGGGCCCATGGCCTACTTCACCTCCGCGCTCACCAACCCGCTGCCGCAGTTCTCGCGCTTCACCATCGACATCGACGGCGAGGTCATCGAGAGCGAGGGGGTGGGCGTGCTCATCGTCAACTTCTCCAAGATTCAGTTCGATCTGCCGGTGGTGCACCAGAACCTCCCGCGCGACGGCGTGTTCGACGTGGCCGTCCTCCACACCCGCGACGCCTTCGGCCTCATCCCCGCCCTGCTCGCCAGCATGCTCGACCGCTCAGGCGACTTCCCCGACCGCACCGACGCCCTCGAGCTGCATCGCGGGCGCACCATATCGGTCAGCGCCGACCCGCCCCTGCCGGTGCAGTACGACGGCGAGGTCACCGCGCTTACCACCCCCTTCACCGTGCGGATGATGCCCGAGGCGGCGCGCTTCATCGTCTCGGAGGAATGCGTCAAGCTCTACGGCGAAGACGGCGCCTAGCCCCAGAACGCAAGGAAGGCCCCGGTCAGGGGCCTTCCTTTTCCTTTGGGGGCGGCGCGACGGGCCAGACGCCTACTCCACGCGCTCGGCCGAGGTGATGGCGGCGTCCACGCGCTCCTTGGCATGAGCGCCCACCTCAGCCGGCACCGCGCCGGCCTCGGCCTCGCAGACCGCATCGTCGATGGCGGCATCGGCCAGCTCGCGCTTCCACGCCGTCAGGTTGGTGTTGAAGCGCATCTGGATGAGCTCGAGCACCACCGCGAAGATCATGGCGAAGTAGACCATGAGCTTCTCCATGTGCATGTCGAGCACCTCGATGCTCGTGTGGATGCCGGCGGAGTCGAGCACGAGCAGCACGCCGATGGCCACGATGAACACGAGCGCGAGGATCTTCATCTCCGGGTGGCTGTTGATGAAGTTGGAGATGGGGTCGATGAACACCATCATGATGATGACGGCGACCATGACGGCCAGGATCATGATGATGAGGTGCTCGGCCAGGCCCACCGCCGTGATGACCGAGTCGATGGAGAACACGAGGTCCATCACCATGATGGTGCCGACGGCCTGGGGAAGCGAGATGAGGTGGAGCGCCTTGTGCTCCTCGGACGTCTCGGCCTTGATCTCGGTGAGGGCGAGCACGTCCACGAGCTCCCTGATGCCCTTGTAGATGAGGTAGCCGCCGCCCACGAGCATCACTATGTCACGCACGGAGAACCCGTGGCTGAAGAAGCCGAGGTCGATGGTGAACAGGGGCGTGGTCATGTGCACGAGGAAGGAGGCGAAGCAGAGGAACAGGACGCGCATGACGAGCGCGCCGGCCAGGCCGAGCTTGCGGCCGATGTGCCGCTTGTCCTCGGGCAGGCGGTTGGTAGTGATGGAGATGAACACCAGGTTGTCCACGCCCAGGACGATCTCGAGGAAGATGAGCGTAAGCAGGCTGATCCACGCCTCGGGGGTCAGGAATATCGACAGGTCCACAGGTTCCTCCTCTGCTCGCGGGCCGCGCCGGCCCGGCAAAATAAAAGACTCACGGTGCACAGCGGCGCCTTCCGATGCCAGCGTGCACCATGAGTCTCGCTAATTAAGGCTCGCCAGGCAGGCTGTGACCGCAGAAGCGGGAAACCGTCGCCATGATGTTGAACGAGCCGCGCCTGCTGGCGCCAGCTACTCCCCCAGGGGATGCCGCCCCATGCTAACAAAGGGCAGGGCGGCGCGCAATGGTATAATCGGCGAGTCCATCACATCTGTTCAGGAGCAGCCCCATGGAAGCCAAGCACAGCAAGTCCTCCGCCGGCAAGCACGCCGGGGACGCCGCCCCCGCCGACGAGAAGGCGCCTGCCGCACACGGCCGCGCGGCTGCCGAGCAGCGCGAGGAGCGTCCCGCCGAACCGCAGGAGGGCTCCGTCCGCTACCTCGACGGAAAGGGCCTGCGCCGCCCGCTCGACCCGCCCCAGCTCGTCCAGCGCGGCATGGCCGCCTTTGCCCTCGTGGCCGTGGTCGTAGGCGGCTGGCTGCTGTTCCAGTGGGTCGATCGCGTCTACCTCGCCCCCGCCGGCGAGCAGGAGGCGCTCCAGCGCAACCTCACCCGCGAGGTGTCGGCCGACATTCCCGTGCTCTCCTCGCTCATGCCGCTCGACGACGCGGCCATGATGCAGACCTTCACCGACGCCGGCTTCACCCTCTACGAGCGCGTCCCCCTGGGAACGAACGCCGAGGGAGGCTTCGACGTGGTGAAGCTGCCCTCCGACGTACCGCTCGAGGAGGCGGGCCTGCTCTACCTCCAGGGCATCAACAACATCTCGGCCGCAAGCGCCGCGAAGCTGCTCAACGGGTCGTGGGACCTGGAGGTCTCGCGCAAGTCGGGCACCGTGCTGCGCCTGCACTATGCCGACTTCACCGCCACCGACGCCGACTCTGCCATCTTCAGCGCCATGGAGTCCCAGGGCCTCGACAGCACCATGGTCACCGACTCGGGCGTAGACGACGCGGGCAACACCTACCAGGCCGGCACCGCAGACGGCTACACCTGGCGCATCTCGGTCATCGGCCTGTCAGAGGTCTACAAGTCAAGCGGCCTGCCCGCTACCGCCCAGTACGTGGGAATCCGCTTCACGGGATAGCCCTCCGGCCATGCCACGCGGCGGCCGCCCCCTCGCGTTGAAGAGCCGCCTATCGCGTTCCTCGGCCGCCCCCCGGGGGGGCGGCATTTCGAGGGCGTGGGCCGCACCCTCCCCCAATTTTGCACACTTTTTTCGACTTTGCGACAGCAGCGCATCCGCTGGCCGGGACACAACGGGCGTTTTCCCAGGTCGGCTTGGCCGGTCTTCCGGATGGCTCCCCAGCGAGGCCCCTCCACGCGTGATGGCGGACCCGATTCTGTCACAAAGTCGTCGAAACTGTGCAGAATCGGACGGCGCGGCTCATACGGAGTCGCGATAAAGCGCCACGGACTCACCCCGCCGGGCAGACAGAGATGGCGACGCAAGCGGTGCGGGGCCGCCTTCGCCCGTCGCATCGACTCCTCGGCCAAGCCTCCTCGGAGCCTTCCTGGAAGGGCCCCTCTCGAAGGATCCGAGGAGGACGCGGCGGGCGCGGGTAGAACGTCTTGGCGCAAGCGCGCGCTGTTTTGGAAGCTGTGGCCGGCATCTCCCCCTGCCGGCGAGACAGGCGAGGCGGTCTTCCCGGATGATGTCTGGGCGGGCAGGAGCGCCGCCGTGCCCGTCGCCTGCCCGCGAGAGGACGTGCTCGCGGGGCATCCGGCCCAGAGCGAGTCGGGCGCGTCGCGGACGACGCCGATGGCGAAGGGTTCGCCCCGTCATGGCCGCGGTCGACGGAGCCGGAGGCTTTGCCATCGGCAGCGAGGGCCCTAGGGCCTGAAACGCACATCCGACGACACCGCTCCAGGCCTTCTGCCAGATAAAGCGCGAGACCACGACCAGGCTCACGCTCGTAGCGCCAAGGGAAGCCTCATATCGCGAGCTCCCTCCGCTTCTTCCTTGTCGCGCACGAAAAAGGGCTCCCGGAGGGGAGCCCTTGGAGTTCTGGAGCGGACAACGGGATTCGAACCCGCGACCCCCACCTTGGCAAGGTGGTGCTCTACCAGCTGAGCCATGTCCGCGTTACGCGTGGATGCCGAGAAGCTGGAGGCGACGCCCGGATTTGAACCGGGGGTGAAGGCTTTGCAGGCCTCTGCCTTACCACTTGGCCACGTCGCCTCGTCATGCGGCATCTGTCATGAAAGAGGCCGGCCAGGGCGTTGCTCGGGCCGGCCTTTCGATGACAATGGAGCGGACAACGGGATTCGAACCCGCGACCCCCACCTTGGCAAGGTGGTGCTCTACCAGCTGAGCCATGTCCGCGTCGCGAGGAAATATATTAGTGGAAGTGACCGAGACGCGCAAGGGTGTTTTTGGAATTTTTCCCCACGCGGCCGCTTGGAGATTTTCAGAAATAGGGTCTTGCCACCAG
This sequence comes from Enterorhabdus sp. P55, assembly GCF_009911695.1. GTDB lineage: Bacteria > Actinomycetota > Coriobacteriia > Coriobacteriales > Eggerthellaceae > Enterorhabdus. Next base: position 7,558 of record NZ_QWKK01000062.1, read on the forward strand.
AGGGCGTTCTGGTAGAATATCCACTTGCTGACGCGGAAATGCGTCGCTCACCACAACGTGGGCGGTTAGCTCAGGGGGAGAGCACTACCTTGACACGGTAGGGGTCACAAGTTCAAATCTTGTACCGCCCACCATGAAACCCCAGCAGGCGACTTCGGTCGCCTGTTTTTTATGCCCGCATCCCGCGGCCGGGGCCGTCCTCCCCTAGCGCGCCGGCCCCTCGTCCTCTCCTGCGTCTCCCTCGGGCTCGATGTGGACGAGCACCTCGCGCACGGCGGGGAACTGCTCCTTCACGGCCGCCTCCACCTCATCGCCGAGCGCGTGGGCGTCACGCACGGTCATGGCGGGGTCCACCCAGATGTGCAGGTCGCAGTAGACCTCGGCCTCGGTGCCGCGGGTGCGCACCCGGTGCACGCCGCGGATGCCGGGCACGGAGGCCGCCACGGCCCGCACGGCGGCCTCCGGCAGCTGCGCGGTATCCGAGAGCGTCCGGAACGCCGTGCGGAACACGCCCCAAGCCGACACGAGGATGGCTGCGGTCACCACGAGCGCCATGAGGGGATCGGCCTGCGGGAACCCGAGCGCCACGAGCACCAGACCCGCGATGACCCCGAGCGACACGAACACGTCGGAGAGCGTATGGGCCGCGTCGGCCATGATGATCTCGCTCTTGAGACGCCGCCCGGCACGTCGCTCGTAGGTGGTCACGAACAGGTTGATGACGAGGGTGCCCACCATGACGGCGAACGACGCCGGCGTGACCACCGCCGTGTAGGAGCCGCTCATGAGCTTGCCCACGGCCCCGCTGCCCACCTCGAAGGCCGCCAGGAGCAGCAGCGCGCCGATGGCGAGCGAGCCGTAGGTCTCGAACTTGGAATGGCCGTAGGGATGGCCCTCGTCGGCCGGGCGCGCGGCCAGCGCGATGCTCACGAGCCCCACGATGTTGCCCACCGAGTCGAACACCGAGTGGATGCCGTCGGCCTGCATGGAGGCCGAGCCCGACGCCAGGCCGTAGAAGAACTTGGCCGCCGCCACGGCAAGGTTGAGCACGAAGACGATCCACAGCACGCGCTCGACGCGGTGGGCGTGAGACGTGCCCGCAGAGCTCTCGACGGCCATGGGACGGCCCTCCCTCCTCGGCGGCCCGTCGAGCCGCCTGATAATGAAAAGAGCCCCTGACGGGGCTCTTCGGGTTTCGCTGGTGTCAGAGGCGGGATTTGAACCCGCACACCCGATATATGGGCACTAGCACCTCAAGCTAGCGTGTCTGCCGTTCCACCACTCTGACATGCTTCAAACAGCGACGATTAGTTTAGCAGAACCCGGTGCGTATGCAACCGGAAATTTTCGAAACTTAGCCGCGCGCCCCTAAGCGGAGATGGAGCCGTGGGGATAGATCACCATCAGCACCAGGAGGGAGACCATGAACACGACCGCAAGGATGATGGTGATGCGATCGAGGTTCTTCTCCACGATGCTCGTGCCCGTCTGGGTGGAGTACATGGAGCTGGCGATGGCATCGGAGATGCCCGTGCCCTTGCCGGAGTGCAGCAGGATGAAGACGACCAGCCCGACGCCGGAGACGACGAGCAGGATAAGCATGATGATAAGCAGCGGACTCAAGGTTTCACTCTTCTCTTCGCAGGACGAACATCAATACGCAAGTAGCTGATTATAGCCAAAGCGGCCCCATCAGGCAAGGAGGCTCTTGCCCGTCATCTCCGGCGGCACCGGCAGCCCGAGCGCCGTGAGCAGCGTGGGGGCGATGTCGGCCAGGCGGCCGTCCTCCCCCGAGAGCGCGAGCCCCGCGCCCGTCTCGTCCACCAGGATGAGCGGCACCGGCGCGGTGGTGTGCGCCGTGTGCGCCGTGCCGTCCTCGGCGATCATCTTGTCGGCATTGCCGTGGTCGGCCGTCACGAGCGCCACGCCGCCTGTGGCCGCCACCGCGTCGAGCACGACCCCCACGCCGGCGTCCACGGCCTCGACCGCGGCCACAGCGGCGCTCACCGAGCCGGTGTGGCCCACCATGTCGCAGTTGGCGAAGTTGACGATATAGACGTCGGCCTCGTCGGCAGCGATGGCGTCTGCCAGGCGGCGCGCCACCTCCGGCTCGCTCATCTCGGGCTGCAGGTCGTAGGTGGCCACCTTGGGGCTCGCGACGAGGGAGCGCGTCTCCCCCGCCTTCTCCTCCTCGCGCCCGCCGTTCAGGAAGAACGTCACGTGAGCGTACTTCTCCGTCTCGGCGATGTGATACTGGCGCAGGCCCGCATCGGCGATGACGTCGGCCAGCACGTTGTCGGGAAACTCCTTGGCGAAGGCCACCGGCGCCGGGATGTCCGGGTCGTACTCGGTCAGGCACACGAACGACAGCCGCGGCCAGCGCGTGCGGGGAAAGCCGGCGAAGTCCGGGTCGGTGAGGGCGCGGGTGATCTCCCGGGCGCGGTCGGGCCGGAAGTTGAAGAAGATGACCGCGTCGCCGTCGCGCATGCCGCGGTCGTCCAGGGCCACGGGCACCACGAACTCGTCGGTGACGCCCTGCCCGTAGGAGGCCTCCATGGCAGCCACGGCGCCCGCCTCGCAGAGGTTGGCCGCGTCCACGAGCGTGTCGTAGGCCCGCTCGACGCGCTCCCAGCGGTTGTCGCGGTCCATGGCGTAGTAGCGCCCCGAGATGGTGGCTATGGCGGCATCGAAGACGCCCGCGGCCCCGTCGCGCAGCTCGCCGATGACGTCGAGGAGCTGCTGGACGTAGCCCGCCCCGCTCGCCGGCGGCACGTCGCGGCCGTCCATGAGGCAGTGGACGCGCACCGTGGGCACGCCGGCATCGCGGGCGGCGCGCAGGAGCGCGTAGAGGTGCTCCTGCGAGGAGTGGACGCCGCCGTCGGAGAGCAGCCCCATGAGGTGCAGCGCCGCGCCCGGCGCCTTAGCGGCCTCGAAGGCCTCCTGGATGCGCGGGTTGGCCGCGAGCGAGCCGTCGGCGCAGGCGTTGTTGATGCGGGTGAGCTCCTGGAACACCACGCGCCCCGCGCCGATGTTGAGGTGGCCCACCTCCGAGTTGCCCATCTGGCCGTCCGGCAGGCCCACGGCCTGGCCCGACGCCTCCAGGCGCACCCAGGGACGATGGGCGAACAGGTCGTCGAGCACCGGCGTGGCGGCCTGGGATATGGCGTTGCCCTCCCCCGGATCGGCCAGGCCGAAGCCGTCCATGATGATGAGGCAGACCGGCCTGCGCAGGCCCGCGCGCGCGGCGGCGTCCGCGGCCATTACAGCGCGGCCTTCACGATGGTGAGGAACGAGCCCGCCTTGAGCGACGCGCCGCCGATGAGGCCGCCGTCGATGTCGGGCATAGCCAGCAGGAGCTCGGCGTTGCCCTCGTTCATCGAGCCGCCGTAGAGCACGCGCATGCCCTCGGCGACCTCCGCGCCGAAGAGCTCGGCCAGCGTGGCACGAATGGCGGCGCACACCTCCTCGGCCTGCTCGGGCGTGGCGGTGCGCCCGGTGCCGATGGCCCAGATGGGCTCGTAGGCCACCACGGCCTCGGCGGCCTCAGAGGCCTCGATGCCGGCGAAGGCGGCACGCACCTGAACGCGCACGTAGTCGAGGTAGGCGCCCTCGTCGCGCACGGCAAGCGACTCGCCCACGCACACGATGGGCTTGATGCGGCCGGCGATGAGGGCCTTCGCCTTGAGGTTCACGCCCTCGTTCGTCTCCCCGAACAGCTCGCGGCGCTCGGAGTGGCCGATGATGCAGTACTCGCAGCCGATCTCCGAGAGCATGTCCACGGAGATCTCGCCGGTGAAGGCGCCCTTAGGCTCGTAGTAGACGTTCTGAGCGCCCACGGCCACCTTCATGCGGTCGAAGAGGAAGACGCCGCGAACGGCCTTGAGGTCGACGGAAGGCGGGCAGACGCACACGTCGACGAGCTCGGTCCAGTCCTTCTCGCAGCCGTTGGATATCTCCTGGGCGAGGACCACCGCCTCGCTGACGGTGTTGTTCATCTTCCAGTTGCCCGCGATGAGGGGCTTGCGCTTGGTCATGGATGGCTCCTTGGTCGTAACGGTCAGATGTGGCGGCGCCCCTAGGCGCGCAGGGCCTCGACGCCCGGCAGGGCCTCGCCCTGCACGAGCTCCATGGAGGCGCCGCCGCCGGTGGAGATGAAGGTCATGGCATCTGCCAGGCCGAACTTGTTGACGGCGGCCACCGAGTCGCCGCCGCCGATGATGGTGTCGGCGGCCTCGTTGGCGGCCACGGCCTCGGCCACGGCGCGGGTGCCGGCGGCGAAGGGCTCCATCTCGAACACGCCCATAGGGCCGTTCCAGAACACCGACGCGGCGTCGGCGATGGCGGCGGCGTAGGCGTCGGCCGTCTCAGGGCCGATGTCGAGGCCCATCATGCCCTCGGGGATGGCGCTCACGGGCACCGTCTTAGTCGCCGCGTCCTCGGCGAAGCGGTCGGCCACCACCACGTCGGTGGGCAGCAGCAGCGCGACGCCGCGCTCACGCGCCTTCTCGATAAGGCCCGCGGCGCGCTCCACCCAGTCGTCCTCCTTGAGGGAGGCGCCCACCTCGTACCCCTGGGCCAGCAGGAACGTGAAGCACATGCCGCCGCCGATGATGAGCACGTCGGCCTTGTCCATGAGGGCGTCGATGACCTTGATCTTGTCGGAGACCTTCGAGCCGCCGAGGATGGCGACGAAGGGGCGCTTGGGCTCGTCGAGCATGCCGGTGAGGGTGGCCACCTCGCGCTCCATGAGGTAGCCCGCGTAGGCCGGCAGCAGGGCCGCCACGCCGGCGGTGGAGGCGTGCGCGCGGTGCGCGGTGCCGAAGGCGTCGTTGACGTAGGCGTCGGCCAGGTCGGCCAGGGCGCGGGCGAAGGCGGGGTCGTTCTTCTTCTCGCGCTTGTCGAACCGGATGTTCTCGAGCAGCACGATGTCGCCGTTCTCCATGGCGTCCACCACCTCGGCCACCTCGGGGCCGATGAGGTCGCGGGTGAGCACGATGTCGCGCCCGAGCAGCTCCTGCAGGCGGCGGGCGATGGGGCCTAGGCTGAAGGCCTCCTCGTAGCCCTCCCCCGCCGGACGGCCGCGGTGGCTCGTGAGGATCACCCGGGCGCCGTCGCCGACGAGCTTGTCGATGGTGGGCAGCGCCGCGCGCAGGCGCGTGTCGTCGGTGACGTTGCCCTCGCCGTCCACCGGCGCGTTGAAGTCGACGCGCACGAGCACGCGCTTGCCGGCGAAGTCGGCGTCGTCGATGGTCTTGATGTCGGCCATGTCGTTCCTTTCTCGGGCCAAGGCGGGCACCGGGCGCCCGCCCCCTCTATGCAGAAAAGCGGCCCCGCGAGGAGGCCGCTTCTCACAGGACGCGAAGCGTTACGGGAGCAGGATCTTCACGAGGTCCTTCACGCGGTTGGAGTAGCCCCACTCGTTATCGTACCAGGACACGCACTTGACGAAGTTGCCCTCGCCGCCCATGACCATGGTGAGCTTGGAGTCGAAGATAGAGGAGGCGGGGTCGTCCACGATGTCGATGGAGACGATGGGATCCTCGGTGTACTCGAGGATGCCCTTGAGCGGGCCCTCGGCCGCGGCCTTCATGGCGGCGTTGACCTCCTCGACGGTGACGTCGCGCTCGAGCTCCACCGTCAGGTCAACCATCGAGCCATCGGGGGTGGGAACGCGGGTGGCGAAGCCGTCGAGCTTGCCCTTGAGCTCGGGGAGCACGAGCGAGACCGCGCGGGCGGCGCCGGTGGTGGTGGGGATCATCGACATGGCGGCGGCGCGGGCGCGGCGCAGGTCCTTGTGGGGCAGGTCGAGGATCTTCTGGTCGTTGGTGTAGGAGTGGATGGTGTTCATGTAGCCGCGGCGGATGCCGAAGTTGTCGAGCAGCACCTTGGCGAAGGGGGCCAGGCAGTTGGTGGTGCACGACGCGTTGGAGATGATGTGGTGCTGGGCCGGGTCGTACTGGTCGTCGTTGACGCCCATGACGATGGTGATGTCCTCGTTCTTGGCGGGCGCGGAGATGATGACCTTCTTGGCGCCGGCGTCGATGTGGGCATGGGCCTTGTGGGCGTCGGTGAAGAAGCCGGTGGACTCGACCACCACGTCCACGCCAAGCTCGCCCCAGGGCAGGTTGGCGGGGTCCTTCTCGGAGAGCACCTTGACGGCGTGGCCGTCGGCGATGAAGCCGTCCTCTGTGACCTCGACGGTCTCGAAGGCGCGGCCGTGGACGGAGTCGTACTTCAGGAGGTGGGCCATGGTGGGAATGTCGCCCAGGTCGTTGACGGCGACCACGTCGATCGCGGGGTCGTTGGCCATGGCGCGGTACGCCAGACGGCCGATGCGGCCGAAGCCGTTGATGCCAACCTTGATAGTCATGGTATCCCCTTTCGAAAGATACAGGCGCTATGCGTAACGCCGTCTATTGTGCCATATCGCGGCCCGCGCGGGGGGAGAAATGACGGGCAGGCGGACGAGGGGTGGACGCCCGGGTGCGTGGTGCCGATCGACGTGCGAGAAGAGGTGTGGAGAGCCGGTGATGGCAGGCGAGGCGTCGGACGGGGTCGGGCGGACGGGGGCAGGCGCGGGGGCGCCGGGGCGTGGCGGGCGTCGGAGGCGGGG